>JBFJTN010000199.1:0-6871 GCA_041625325.1 Oceanococcus sp.
CGTCGCCAATCTGTGGATGGCGGTGCTGCTGTGGATGGCCGCGCGCGCCGATCAGCTGGACGAAAAGCGTGGCGCGGATACCTCCGGCCTGATCGAGCTGCGTCGTCGGGTCCAGGCCTTTCATGCCGAGCACGCGCGGATTCCCTCGCTGAATGACCTGATGTTCATCGCCGGCATCGGTTTTGGCGTCACCGGCCTGGCTCATGCCCTGGCCGGTCCGCTGGCCGCGGCCTTCGAAGGCCAGGCCTGGGCCCAGCGCCTGTCTCTCAGCAGCAGCTTCTTCTGGTTGATCGTGCTGGCCACCACCATGGGCCTGCTGCTGTCCTTCACCCGCTGGCGCCACTTCGAGGGCGCCGGTGCCTCCAAGCTCGGCTCCGTGATGCTTTACGTGCTGGTGGCCACCATCGGCATGCATATGGATCTCACCGCGATTTTCACCAATCCGGCCTTGTTTGGTGTGGGCCTGACCTGGATGCTGATCCATGCCGTGCTGCTGCTGACGGTGGCGCGCCTGATCAAGGCGCCGACTTTCTATCTGGCCGTGGGCAGCCAGGCCAATGTGGGCGGTGCGGCCAGCGCCCCGGTGGTAGCCAGCGCCTTTCATCCTTCGCTGGCGCCGGTGGGGGTGTTGCTGGCGGTGCTGGGCTACGCGCTGGGCACATACGCCGCCTGGCTCTGTGGCCAGCTGATGCGGATGGCGGCGGGCGGCTGAGTCGGGTGTCAGTAGCCCAGGGGCACGGGCACCACGATGCTCAGTGCCTGGCAGGGCTGGCGATCCCGGTTGAGGTAGCTGTGCGCCTGATCGCCGGGAAAGGCGAGCACGTCACCGGCCTCGACCTGGTGCAGTTCGCCGGCCACCAGCACGCTCATGCGGCCCTTGAGGCCGTGCAGGAACTCGCGGGTGTCGCGCAGGTGCGGATGGCCGACCCGGGTGGCGCCCGGCTGCAGGCTGATGCGCACGATTTCCAGGCCATGAATGGACTCCGGCAGCAGGCGGTCGACGCGGATCTCGCCCTGGCCACCGATCTCGGCCGGGATGTCTTCGGCCCGCAGCAGGCTGACCGCGGCGCGCGGTGGTGACAGCAATTCCTCGATGCTCACGTGCAGGGCGCCGGCGACCCGGATCAGGCGCTCCAGGGAGGGGTTGCCGCTGCCGGATTCCATGTGGGCGAGGGTGCTGCGCGGGATCTGCGCCAGCCGCGCCAGGGTCTGCTGTGAATAGCCCTTGCGCTGGCGCAGCTGCAGCAGATTGGCGGCCAGGGTGCGGGGCAGTTGCTTGCGGCTGTTCTCGTCCACTGCGCTACCTTAAACGATCTACACTGGGCTGCCCTGTCCCCGCGAGTCTCCCTTGACCGCCCCTGCGTTCGACAATCGATTCTGCCGTGAACTGCCGGGCGAGCCCGCGGGTTCGCCCTTGCCCCATCAGGTGCATGGCGCGGCCTGGTCGCCGGTGCGGCCGAGTCCGGTCAGCGCGCCGCGCCTGCTGACCTGGTCGGACGAACTCGGAGCCACGCTGGGCCTGAACCGGCCGGCCGCGGATGATGCGCCCTGGGTGCAGGCGCTGGCGGGCAATCAGCTGCTGCCCGGCATGCAGGGCTACGCCATGTGTTACGGCGGTCATCAGTTCGGCCACTGGGCCGGACAGCTGGGCGACGGGCGGGTGGTCAATCTGGGCGAGCTGGTCACCCCGGACGGCGGGCGCCAGGAATTGCAGCTCAAGGGCGCCGGGGTCACCCCGTACTCGCGCGGGGCCGATGGGCGCGCCGTCCTGCGCTCCTCGCTGCGCGAGTTTTTGTGCAGCGAGGCCATGCACCACCTGGGCGTGCCGACCACCCGGGCGCTGAGCCTGGTGGCTACCGGCGATCGGGTGGTGCGCGACATGTTCTACGACGGTCGTCCGGAAGCCGAACCGGGCGCCATCACCTGTCGGGTGGCGCCGACTTTCCTGCGTTTCGGCAGCTTCGAGTTGCCTGCCAGCCGCAAGGACACGGCGCTGCTGAAGGCCCTGGTGGACTACAGCGTGCGCGAGCATGCGCCGGCGTTCTGGCAGGGCCGGGCCGATATCGCAGGCTGGTTCCGCGATATCTGCCTGCGCACGGCGCGCCTGCTGGTGCACTGGCAGCGGGTGGGCTTCGTCCACGGGGTGATGAACACGGACAACATGTCGATCCTGGGCCTGACCATCGATTACGGCCCCTATGGCTGGCTGGAACCCTACGATCCGCAGTGGACGCCAAATACCACCGATGCCGATGGGCGGCGCTACTGCTTCGGCCGGCAGCCGGCGATCGCCCAATGGAATCTGGCCTGCCTAGGCGAGGCACTGGTGCCCCTGCTGGATGACATCGAGCCACTGCGCCAGGCGCTGAACGACTACGCCGAGACCTACGCCCGCGAATACGCCGCGGCCTTCGCGGCCAAGCTGGGCCTGCGCACCCTTGAGGCACAGGACCCCCTGCTGAGCGGCCTGCTGGACTGCCTGCAGCGGCGCGAGACCGACTACTGCATCAGTTTCCGTCAACTGGCCCGCCTGCCTTTCGTCAGCGATCCGCAGGCAGCGCCGCAAGTGGAAGACCTCGACCTGCTGGCGCCGGCTTTCTACGGCGAGCCGGATGCGGCGGATCGTCAGGCCTGGCTGGCCTGGTTGCGGCAGTATCACGAGCGCCTGCAGCGCGATGGCCTGCCGCCGGCCGAAAGGGCCGCCTGCATGGATGCGGTGAATCCGAAGTACGTGCTGCGCAATTATCTGGCCCAGCAGGCCATCGAGGCGGCCGCGCTGGGCGACACGACCGAGCTGGAATCCCTGCAGCGGGTCCTGCGCGAGCCCTATGCGGAGCAGCCGGGCTGCGAGCGCTATGCCGGGCGACGGCCCGAATGGGCGCGGGACAAGCCGGGCTGTTCGGCGCTGTCCTGCAGTTCCTGAGCGGGCGCCCGTCCGCCGCCGGGGGGGCGGCCGCAGCGGAACGAATCCTGCATGGCCGGCTTCAGGCTTTCCTGCGGTTTCAGCCTTGTCCGGTCCCCTGAATGACAAGCCGTGGTCCCTGAAGGGGCTGCATATTCTGATCGTTGACGATTTTGCCCAGCTGCGTTCCATGCTGCGCGAAATGTTGCTGGCGTCGGGCGCCGACGATATCGTCGCCGCCCGCAATGGCGAGGATGCGCTGGCGGCCATGGCCGAACGCAAGCCGGATATCGTGCTCTGCGATTACCACCTGGGTGACGGCAAGGATGGCCAGCAGGTGCTAGAGGAGGCCCGCGAGCACGACTGGCTGCCATATTCCTCCATCTTTGTCCTGATCTCGGCCGAGAACACCGTCAAGATGGTCATGGGCGTGGTCGAGCACGAGCCGGACGCCTATCTGACCAAACCATTCACCCGCGGCGTGCTGCAGGCCCGCCTGCGCCGCCTGCAGGAGAAGAAGGCCCGCTTCGCCGGCATTGCCCGCGCCGTCGAGCGCGGCGAATACCTCAAGGCCTGCAGCCTGTGCGATGCGGCGGTGGCCCAAGGCGACCGCTATCAGTTCGATCTGATGCGGATCAAGGGCGATGCCCTGCAGCGCGCCCGCGACTATGCCGCCGCCGAGGCCCACTATCGTCAGGTGCTGGAACAGCGCGAGCTGTCCTGGGCCCAGCTCGGGCTGGGTCAGGTGCTGTTCCACCAGCAGCGCTACGCCGATGCGATCGAGATGCTGCAGCAGGCCATCGCCAGCCGGCCCAATTTCGTCGCCGCGCACGACTGGCTGGCCCGCGCCCAGCAGGCCCAGGGCGACTGGCAAGCCAGCGAGCTCACCCTGAGCCAGGCCGTGGAGCTGTCGCCCAAGAATCTGCGCCGGCAGAAGGCCCTGGGTCGCGCCGCGGTGAAGAACGGGCACCTGGATGCGGCCGAGACGGCCTTTCGCACCGTGCTGCGTGAAGGTCGCCACTCCATATTTGGCGCGCCGGCGGACTACGGCGAGCTCGCCCAGGTCTACCTGCAGGGCGACAACGCTGCCGAGGCGGGCAAGCTGCTGGGCCGGATGCGGCGCGCCTACCCCGATGCCGACGGCAGCGCCCAGCTGCAGATGGCCATCGTGGAAGGCCAGGTGCATACCGGCATGGGGCACAGGGATCAGGGGGAAGAGGCCATGCAGCGGGCCCTGGCCCTGTTCGAGGAGCAGCCCGAGGCGCTGGATCGGGAGCAGGCGATGAACCTGGCCCAGACCTGCGTGCGCCTGGGCCAGAACGATGCGGCCACCGCCCTGATCCAGCATGTGGTGCGGGCCAACCATGAAGACGAGGCCATGCTGGCGCGGGCCCGCGAGCTGTTCGCCGAGGCGGGCATGCCGGAACAGGGTGAGGAGATCATCACCGCCGAGCGCAAGGCCATGATCCGGCTGAACAACGAGGCGGTGGTCCTGGCCCGCGATGGCCAGTTGCGCGAATCGGTCAGCATGCTGCTCAAGGCGGCGCAGGTCATGCCGGAAAACGTCGCGATCAATCTCAATGCGGCGCAGTCCATGCTCATGCTGATGCAGCAGGATGGCGCCAACTGGCCGCTGCTGCGGCAGGTGCAGGACATGCTGCGCCGGGTCAGCGGCACGGCGGCCTCGAATGAGCGCTATCCGAAGCTGCTGGCCATGGCCCAGAACATGGAGCGGAGCCTGGGCTGAAATGAGCGACAGCCAAGCCTCCGGGCTGGATCTGTCCACCTTGCTGGCCAGTTCCATCCATGACATGAAGAACGGCCTCAGCCTGGTGCTGCAGACGGTGGAAAGCCTCGACGCCGCCGCCGAGGCACCGGTGGCACAGCGCCGCGAGCGCTATCACAGCCTGCGCCACGAGGCCCTGCGTCTGAACCGCCAGCTGCTGCAGCTGCTGACCCTGTACCGCGCCCAGGAACAGCGTCTGAGCCTGGCGGCGGAGGAGTACCCGGTGGCCGACCTGCTGGAGGATTGCGCGCTGGAGTATGGGCCGGCACTGACCGACCGCGGCATCGCGATCGCCCAGAGCTGCGCCCCGACCCTGCTGGCCTGCTGCGATCCGGATCTGGTGGCCGGCGTGCTCGGCAATGCGTTGAACAATGCCTTGCGCTTCGCCCGCCGGCGGGTGCGTCTGGCCGCCGGCAGCTGGTCCTATCCCGGTGGTCGCGGGGTCTGCCTCAGCGTGGCCGATGACGGTCCGGGATTCGCCGCGTCCTGCCTGTCCAGCCTGCGCGATGGCACTGGTCCGGGGGCGCAGGGAGGGCCGCAGGACACCGGTCTCGGCCTGCTGTTCTGTGCCCGGGTGGCGGCGGAGCATCGCAACCGGGGACAGGCGGGCCGGATCGTCTGTGACAATGGCGGTCTCGCCGGCGGCGGGCGTTTCCGCCTGTATCTGCCCTAGGGGCTTGCGTCGCGATCGCCCAGCCGGCACAGTCCCGGCCGGTTTCTACAGGCGATTCAGCATGGACAACAGCCCCGATGTGACCGTCAGCGCGGTCGATTATCACGACAGCCGGCAGACCGATGCGCTGCTGGCCCTGCTGGACGAGTACGCGCGCAGCGAATTCGGCGGTGGCACGCCACTGGAGGCGGCCGCGATGCAGGCCTTGCCGCGGCGCCTGGCCGCCATGCCCCAGGCCCTGTCGGCGCTGGCCTGGCGCCAGGGCAGGGCGGTGGGTCTGCTGAATGCCTTCGAAAGCCTGTCCACCTTCAAGGCCCGGCCCCTGCTCAATATCCATGACATCGCGGTGACCGCTGATTGCCGGGGGCAGGGGGTGGGCACCGCCCTGCTGGCCTGGGCCGAGACGCAGGCCCGTGCGCGCGGCTGCTGCAAGCTCACCCTGGAGGTGCTGGAAGGCAATACGCCGGCCCAGTCGGTGTACCGGCGCTTCGGTTTTGCCAGCTATGAACTGGACCCGAAGCACGGCCGGGCCCTGTTCTGGGACAAGCCGCTGGCCTGATCAGATCGGCCGCATCCAGCCGCGGGCGTCGGCCACGCGGCCTTCCTGGATATCCAGCAGGGCGCCTTTCAGCCGGGCGGCCACGGCATTGGTCTGGCGCAGTTCCGCCTGACGCTCGCCGTCGGCCAGCAAGGCGATGGGATTGACGATGGCGGCGGTGCCGCAGGCGAACAGCTCGCTGCAGCGGCCGCTGTCGATGTCATCCAGCAGTTCGTTGACATCCATGGGTCGTTCCACCGCCTCGATGCCCAGTTCCCCCGCCAGCTCCAGCAGGCTGGCCCGGGTGATGCCGGGCAGGATGGTGCCGCTGAGTGCCGGGGTGTGCAGCTGGCCGTCGACGATGGCGCAGATGTTCATCGCGGAAAGCTCCTCCACGTAGCGACGCTCCACCGGATCCAGCCACAGCGGCTGGTGATAGCCGCGGGCGATGCAGGCGCGGGTGGCCTGGATGGACCCCGCGTAGTTGCCGCCGGCCTTGACGTCGCCGGTGCCGCCCACTGCCGCGCGGCAGGCCTGGCGCTCCACCAGCACCCGGATGGGCTGGGCGAAGTAGGCGGCCGAGGGGCTGCAGACAATGGCGAAGCGGAAGTTCTCCGAGCTGGCCAGCGGATACTGCGTGTCCATGCCGTAGAGCATCGGGCGCAGATACAGGGAATGGCCGCTGTGCCGCGGGATCAGCGGCCGCATGGCGCGGGTCACCTCGCTCACCCCGCGCCAGAACAGCGCCTCCGGCACCTCGGCCATGCACAGGCGCTGTGCCGAACGACGCATGCGCTGCCAGTTCTGGTCGGGACGGAACAGGGCCGGCTGCGCCTGCTCCACCCAGAAGGCCTTGAGACCCTCGAAGCATTGCTGGCCGAACTGCAGCGAGGTGGCGGCCGGATTCAGGGCGATCGGCTCGTAAACCTTCAGGTCCCCGTCCTGCCAGGCGCCATCGATGAAGTCGGCGAC
>JBFJTN010000200.1:0-6860 GCA_041625325.1 Oceanococcus sp.
ACCGCATCCAGACGACCGGTTTCCACCCGGATCGAGGCTTCGACCGCGGGCTTGTCGGGCGCCTTGGCAGGGGCTGTCGGTGTCGCTGCCGGCCCATCGGTTTGGGCTGCCGGCGGCGGCGCTGCGACAGGCGCGGCAGCCGGTGCGGCGGGCGCCACGCCGTGCATCTGATCCAGCAAGGCCTCGAAGTCGTCTTCGTCACTGGTCGCGGTGGATGCGGCAGCGGCAGGCGCGGGAGCGGCCCCGTGCATCTGATCCAGCAGCGCCTCGAAGTCGTCCTCGGTTTCCAGGGCGTTGACGTCCATCGGAGCGGCGCTGGCGGCCTGGGCAAAGCCGCGCAGCTGCTCGAGCAGGGCCGGTTCCGCCGGCTGGGCCGGGCTGCCGGCGCTCAGATCGGCGTGCTGCTGCTGCAGATGATCCACCGCCGCGGACAGGGCATCGACCATCTCGGGACTGAGGGTCAGCTTGCCATTGCGCAGACCGTTGCACAGGTCCTCGGCCTCATGGCACAGGGCCACCACCGGGGTCAGCTCCAGAAAGCCGGCGCCGCCCTTGACGGTATGAAAGCTGCGAAACACCGCATTGAGCAGGTTCGCATCATCCGGAGTCTGCTCCAGGTCCAGGATCTGCTGGCCCAGGCTGCCGATCAGCTCCTCGGATTCGATCAGGAAGTCGGCGAGGATGTCGTCGTCGGCGCTCACAGGCCCAGATCCGACAGCAGGTCGTCCGCGTCCGCCTGGGAGGCGGCCTTGTGCTTGTCCGCCCGACCGGCCACCGGCCCCATCAGCTCACCCTCGGCCGCGGCGGGGGCTTCGACCGGCTCGATGCCGGCCAGCTCCATCAGCTCGGTCAGGGTCTGCTCCATGCTGCCGACCAGGCCGATCACCCGGCGGATGATCTGCCCCGACAGGTCCTGATAGGCCTGCGCGGCGGACAGATCGGTCAGATTGCGGCGCAGGGCGGCAGCCACCTCGCCCACCTCGCGCCAGTCGGCGTCCTGCTCGGCCAGTTCCTGCAGGCGCACCACGTAGCTTCGGGAGTCCTCCACCAGGTCCAGGGTCTGGGTCGCGGCGTCCTCGGTGAGCTGGATCACCGCGTCCAGGCGCGAGCGCGCATCCGGAATCTCCGCGGCCACCCGGGCGAGCCGGCTGTCCAGCTGCAGGGCCTGCATCTCGGCCTGCAGATCCATGGCCATGCGTCGCACGGCCTGGGCGAAGGGACGGCAGCGGGCCTCTTCCAGCTCCTGCATCCCGCGCTCGACCTCGGTCCAGCGCTGGGTGCTGGCGGCGAGATGGAGCCGCTCCAGCCGCTGGGCCAGTTCCGCGTGATTCACGGGACAGACCTCAGGCCGCAGCCTGCAGGCGCTGAATGATGCGGTCCAGTTTTTCCTTCAGGGTTTCGGCCGTGAAGGGCTTGATGATGTAGCCGCTGACCCCGGCCTGGGCGGCCTCGACGATCTGCTCCTTGTTCGCCTCGGCGGTGACCATCAGCACCGGCAGGCTGGCCGTGGCCGGATCGCTGCGAATCGCCTTCAGCAGTTCGATACCGGTCATGCCCGGCATGTTCCAGTCGGTGACCACGAACTGGATGCCACCCGCCTTCAGAATGGGCAGCGCGGTGTTGCCGTCATCGGCTTCCACCGTATTGTTGTAGCCCAGATCGGCGAGCAGATTCTTGACGATGCGGCGCATCGTCGGGAAGTCATCCACCACCAGGAATTTGGTGTTCTTGTCCATCGCTATTGCCTCGGTGTCATTGTGTCCAGTCCTGCAGCTTGCCGCGCAGCCGCAGATGTGCCCGCCCCTGCAGCTGGCAGACGCGTGATTCGCTGACGCCCAGCACGGCGCCGATTTCCTTCAGATTGAGTTCCTGCTGGTAGTACAGGGACAGGACCAGCTGGTCCCGCTCCGGCAGCTCCCGGATGGCCTGGGCCAGATCGCCGCGAAAGGCCGAACGCTCGTAATCCTGATCCGGGTCCTCGCCGGAGACCGGCATGTCCAGCCGCTCGTGCTCGCCTTCATCGTCACTGACCTCGATCGGCAGCGCGTGGCAGCGACTGGCGTCCGCCAGCAGGGCGCGAAGGTCCGCCAGTTCGATCTGCATCCTGGCCGCCACTTCGGATTCCTGCGCGGGACGGCCCTGCGCCTGCTCGATCTCGCGCATGATCTCGGCCGCCTCGCGCATGCGCCGGTGCACGGAGCGGGGCGCCCAGTCACCTCGCCGCAGCTCATCGATCATGGCGCCGCGGATGCGGAATCCGGCAAAGGTTTCGAAACTGGCCCCGCCCTGCGGGTCGAAGTTGGCGGCGGCCTCGAGCAGACCGATCATGCCCGACTGGATCAGATCATCCAGTTCCACGCTTTCCGGCAGCCGCGCGGCCAGATGCAGCGCGATGCGCTTGACCAGCGGCGCATGCTGTTCGACCAGCAGATCCGGCGCGTCGAGACTCGCGTCGATATAGCTGGCAGCCGCCACGCTCATGACACCGCCGCCACGGACCGCTGGCCGAGCATGCGGTCAACGAAGAACTCCAGATGACCACGCGGCCCACTCACCGCCCGCCAGCCGCCCACCGTCCGGGCCAGCTCACGGAAGGCCTGGGCCGAGGGACTGCCCGGCCAGCTTTCGACCACCAGCTTCTGACGCTGGATGGCCTGGCGCAGGCGCTCGTCAAAGGGCACGGCGCCCACATATTCCAGATTGACGTTGAGGAAACGGTCGGTGACCTTGAGCAGCTTGCGAAACAGTTCCTGGCCCTGGGCCGGATTGCCCGTCATGTTGGCCAGCACCTGGAAACGATCCAGGCCGCGATCCCGCGACAGGACCTTGATCAGGGCATAGGCGTCGGTGATGGAAGCCGGTTCATCGCAGACCACCACCAGGACATGGTGGGCGGCCTGGGCGAAGGTCAGCACATTGCCGGCGATGCCCGCCGCACTGTCGATGAGCAGCGTGTCGATGTCGACATCCAGCTCGCTGAACGCATGGATCAGGCCGGCCTGCTCGGTCGGGCTCATTTCCGCCAGGGCGGTGTTGCCGGAAGCCGCCGGTACGATGAGGATGCCGCCCGGCCCGCGCACCAGGCTCTCCTGCAGGCTGCAGCGGCCCTCCAGCACATGGCCGAGATGAAAGCGCGGCTGCAGGCCCAGCAGGACATCGAGATTGGCCAGGCCGAAGTCGGCGTCCAGCAACAGCACCTTGCGACCGGACTGCTGCAGCGAATAAGCCAGATTCACCGTGACGCTGCTCTTGCCCACCCCTCCCTTGCCGCTGGCCACGGTAATGACCTGGGCCATGCGGGAGTGGGCCGAGTTGCGGTTCTGCATGGCGGCGGCCTGGTGATAATCAAGCACAGGCACGGAGCTCCTCCCCTGATTTCAGCTTGCGCGCCTGCAGGGCGCGCCCGATCAGGTCGGCGGCCCGCGGCATGTGCAGGTCCTCGGGCACCTGCTGGCCGTCGGAGATGTAGGCCAGCGGCAGCTTCTGGTCGAGCAGATAGCTCAGCATCGCGCCAATCTGGCCGGTTTCGTCCAGCTTGGTCAGGATCAGGCAGTTCGGCCTGGCGTCGGCGAAGCGACGCGCCTGCAGGGTCAGGTCCGGCACGCTGGTGGCGGCTGACTGGCACAGGGCCCGGAACAGGCCGCGGCGCCGGCTGAGCAGCGCGAACTGCTGCTGCAGCATGGTGTCCCGGCCACCGATACCGGCCGTATCGACCAGGATCAACTCCTCTTTCTGGCGGCTGCCCAGCAGATCATCCAGCTCATCGGCGCGGCTGATCCGGTGCAGCGGTGCGCCAAGAATCCGGCCGAAGGCGGCCAGCTGCTCGCGGGCGCCGATCCGGTATTCGTCGGTGCTGACCAGCTGAACGCTGCCCTGCCCGAACTGCAGAATATGGCGGGCCGCCAGCTTGGCGACGGTGGTGGTCTTGCCCACGCCGGTGGGGCCGACCAGTGCCAGCGCCCCGCCATGCGACATCAGTTCCTTGCGCCCCAGCGGCAGTTCCTGCGCCAGCAGATTGACGATCTGGCGACGCGCGCGCGGACCATCCAGGGAGGCATCCAGCGCCTCGGCCAGGCGATGGGCATGGGCTGCGCGAATGCCCAGGCTGCCGAGCAGGGCATGCGCCGAGCGACGGCCGGGGCTGCGGCTGTGGTACTGGGTCGACACCGCATCCAGGCGTGATTCCAGCATTTCACGCATGGCTTCGATCTGCTGCTCCAGCACCGAGCTGCCCTGGGGAATCCGGCTGTCATCGAATTCCGCCATCTGTGGCGACACCTCGACCTCGTCGCGGCTCTTCGCACGACTCCGGGCCTGCTGCATCAGGGCCTCGTCGTAGTCCACCGCGGCGACCAGCTCGATGCCATGGCTGCTTTCGTGGCTGGACAGGATCACTGCATCCGGACCCTGCTCCTGCTGCACCATGCGCAGGGCGGTCCGCATGTCGGGGGCTGAATAACGCTTGATCTTCATCTCATTCCCTCAAGGCTGCGGGCTAGCCGATCGCGGCCACCACCCGAATGCGCTGTTGCTCGGGCACTTCGTTGTAGGACAGGACATGGAAACCGGGCAGGCTGCTGCGCAGCAGTCGCGACAGCAGGGGCCGGAGCAGGTCGGGCACGAGCAGGATCGCGGGCTCGCCGGCTTCCTGGCGGGCTTCGAAGCATTTCGTGGCCGAGGCATGCATGCGTTCCATCAATCCGGGCTCCATCACGTCCTTCTGCGCGGACTCCTGCAACATTCGTTCCAGAGACTGATCCAGGGTCATCACCGGCAGCTCCTGTGCCCTGGGCGCAATGCTTTCGAGGATCTGCCGGCGCAGCGAGACCCGGGCGGCGGCGGTCAGCTTGTCGACGCTGGCATCCGGGCTGGCGATCTCCGCCAGCGCCTCAAGCACCCCGCGCAGATTCTTCAGCGGAATACCCTCGGACAGCAGGTTCTGCAGGACCCGCACCAGGCTGGCCAGAGGCAGGCGCTTGGGCACGAGGTCCTCGACCAGCTTGGGGGCGTGTTCGGCCAGACGATTCAGCAACTGCTGGGCGTCGTCGTGCCCGAACAGCTCCGCCGCATGTTCCTTGACCAGCTGGGACAGATGGGTGGCGATCACGCTGGCCGGGTCCACCACGGTGTAGCCCCGGGCCTGGGCCTGGCTGCGCTGGGACGGCTCAATCCACCAGGCATCCAGGCCGAACACCGGATCCTTGGCCTTGATCCCTTCCAGCTCACCGAAGCTGTTGCCGGACGACAGGGCCAGTTCCTTGCCCAGATGGATGGTGGACTTGGCCAGCGTGCTGCCGAACAGGGTGACGCGGTATTCCGAGGGCGACAGCTCCAGGGCATCGCGAATGTGCACCGCCGGCACCAGAAAGCCCAGCTCCCGGGTGAGCTTGCGCCGCACCGCCTTGATCCGGTTCATCAGGTCGCCGCCCTGCCGGCCGTCAACCAGCGGAATCAGCCGGTAACCGACCTCCAGGCCCAGCGGATCCTCCGGCTCAACATCATTCCAGTCCACTTCGATACGCTGCGGGGCCGGCGCCACCTCGACCTCTTCGGCCTGTGCCGCGGCGGCACGCGCGCGCCGCTGTCCTTGCCACCAGGCCAGGCCGGTGCAGAGGCCGCCAAGCAGCAGAAAGGCGAAGTTGGGCATGCCGGGGATGAGACCGATCAGCAGCAGCAGCCCCCCGGTGATCGACAGCGCGCGGGGCGAGCTGAACAGCTGACCCAGCACCTGCTGGCTCATGTCCTGCGCCTGCGACATGCGCGTGACCAGGATGGCCACGGCGCTGGACAGCAGCAGCGCCGGAATCTGGGCGACAAGGCCGTCACCGATGGTCAGCAGCGTGTAGGTGCGGCCGGCATCCGCAAGGCTCATGTCGTGCTGGGCCATGCCAATGATCAGGCCCCCAATGAGGTTGATGAACAGGATCAGCAGACCGGCCAGGGCATCGCCACGCACGAATTTCGAGGCGCCGTCCATCGAACCGTAGAAATCCGCCTCCTCGCGGACTTCCTCGCGCCGGCTGCGCGCATCCTCCGCCGACAGCAGGCCGGCATTCAGATCGGCATCAATCGCCATCTGCTTGCCGGGCATCGCATCCAGGGTGAAACGGGCGGACACTTCCGAGATGCGTTCGGCGCCCTTGGTCACCACAACGAAATTGATGATGGTCAGAATGCCGAAGACCACCAGACCGACCGTGTAATTGCCGCCGATGACGAATTCCCCGAAGGCTTCGATGACACGACCGGCAGCTCCCGTGCCTTCGTGCCCGTTGAGCAGCACGACCCGGGTGGAGGCAACGTTCAGGGAGAGACGCAGCAAGGTGACGATCAGCAGCACCGAGGGAAATGCCGAGAACTCCAGTGGTCGCATGACGTAGACCACGGCAAGCAGGATGGTCAGCGACAGCGCGATATTGAAGCTGAACATCATGTCCAGCATCACCGGCTTCATCGGAATGACCATCATGGCCAGCAGTGCCATCAGCAGAACGGCGGCGCCCAGGCCGTTCAGGCGGGAAGGATGAAACTGGCGAATCAGTTGGCTGAAATCCAAGGGTCGGGGCCGGCGTCAATTTGCCTGAGCCGATGCAAGCCCCGGGCCGCGACATGGATCACCAGAATGTCGTCACGCGACGGACCGGTCCTGTCCCTTAGCGGACTGTCAGGCCGTTCCCCGGCCATGGGCTGGCCTGGTTGTTGATCGCCTGCCAATAGCATCCCACCGCGCCGATAAGTGTCGATTGTTTGCCCATAGTGGGTGCCCACGGGCCACGACAGTCCTGTGGGGCGCTGTCCCCCGCGCCGCTTCGCGGTTCGCTCCAGGCCCGGCCGCTTGGTGGGGCCCGGCTCGACGCGAC
>JBFJTN010000201.1:0-6841 GCA_041625325.1 Oceanococcus sp.
GACTGGCGCAAGATCGAGGGGGCGATGCTGCCCTGCATACTGCTGCTGAAGAACAACCAATCCTGTGTGCTGTTGAAGCGTGAGGGCGCGGGTGCGCGGGTTGCCGCAGCGAACCGGACGGAGTCCTATGCCCTGTCCGGCGCCGAGCTGGATCAACGCTATGCCGGCCGCAGCCTGTTGCTCAGGCCCCGCTTTCGTTTCGATGAGCGGTCGCCGCCGGTCGGGGAGGTCAAGCGCAGGCACTGGTTCTGGAGCGCGATTTTCGACAATGCGCCCCTGTATCGCGACGTGCTGGTGGCGGCTTTCATGATCAATCTGTTTGCGGTCGCCATGCCCCTGTTCGTGATGAACGTCTACGATCGGGTCGTGCCCAACCGGGCCATGGACACGCTGTGGATGCTGGCCCTGGGGCTGTTGCTGGTGCAGCTGGGTGAACTGGGGTTGCGCAGCCTGCGCTCCTATTTCATCGACCTGGCCAGCAACCGCGTGGATGTGCGGCTGTCATCACGCATCATGGAGCGGGTGCTGGGTCTGCGCCTGTCCGAACGTCCTGCGGCCGCGGGCTCTTTCGCGGCCAACCTGCGATCCTTCGAAACGGTGCGCGATTTCATTACCTCAGCGACGGTCACCACCCTGATCGATCTGCCGTTCGGGGTCATTTTCGTACTCGTCATTGCCTGGATCGGCCTGCCGCTGGTGGTCCCGCTGCTGCTGGGCTCCGTGCTCATCCTGTTGTATGCCTGGTCGGTGCAGGGGCGGCTGCATGCCCTCACGGAAGAGAGCTATCGCGCCGGCGCCCAGCGCAATGCCACCCTGATCGAGAGCCTGGTGGGTCTGGAGACCCTCAAGGTGCTCGGCGCCGAAGGGGTGATGCAGCGCAAATGGGAAGAGTCCGTCAATTTCCTGGCGCGGGTCGGCATCGAGCTGCGCATGCTGGCCGCACGGTCGGTGCACGGCGCCCTGTGGATTCAGCAGCTGGCCACCGCCATGGTTGTGGTGATCGGGGTTTATCTGGCCGCGGAGAACGAACTGACCCTGGGCGGAATCATCGCTGCAATGATGTTGTCAGCCCGGGGTATGGCGCCGATCGGGCAGGTGGCGGGGCTGCTCACCCAGTACCACCTGGCCAGCACCGCGCTGAGCGCGCTGGATGAGGTGATGCAACGGCCGGTCGAACGGCCGGAGGGGTCCAATTTCCTTGCCCGGCCGCGGCTTGAGGGGGACATCGAGTTTCGCGATGTCAGCTTCCAGTACCCGGGGGCCGGTGTGGAGGCCCTGCGCAACATCAGCTTCCGGATCAGGGCTGGTGAACATGTGGCCCTGATCGGCCGCATCGGTTCCGGCAAGACCACCATCAACAAGCTGATTCTTGGCTTGTATCAGCCGGATGCGGGTGCGGTTCTGGTGGATGGCATCGATCTGCGCCAGATGGACCCTGCAGCCTTGCGGCGGCAGATAGGCTACGTGCCGCAGGAATGCACCCTGTTCTATGGTTCGCTACGAGAGAATCTGACCATGGGCCGACCTGAAGCCGACGACGCGGCGGTGCTGCAGGCGGCGAAACTGGCCGGGATTCAGGATTTCGTCGACGCGCATCCGCGCGGATTTGACATGCTGATCAGCGAGCGCGGCGAATCGCTGTCGGGAGGACAGCGCCAGGGTATCGTCCTGGCCCGCGCCTGCCTCGGACATCCGCAGGTGCTGTTGCTCGATGAGCCGACCGGGGCGATGGACCATTCCGGCGAGGAGGCGGTGAAGCAGGCGATGAGGAGCTTCGCGCGGGATCGCACCATGCTGCTGATTACCCACCGTACCCCGCTGCTGGCCCTGGTGGACCGCATCATCGTGGTCGACGGAGGGCGCATCGTGGCGGATGGCCCGAAGGCCCAGGTGGTCGAAGCCCTGCGCCAGGGGCGCATCGGCAAGGCTTCGGAATGAGCGCTCTGCGGCAGAGCTTCGCGTCCTGGGGGCAGCTTCTGTGGGGCCGCCGCCAGGATCGGGCCGTCACCGACGTGTCGGACTGGGTCAACGATGCCGACTGGATGCTGGCCGACCAGCGGCCATTGAGGGCACGCCGGGCCCTCTGGCTCACCGTGCTGGTTGTGATACTGCTCGTGATCTGGGCCGATTTCGCCGAGATCGACGAGGTCACCCGCGGCGAAGGACGGGTGATCCCTTCCTCCCAGGTCCAGGTGGTGCAGGCGGTCGATGGTGGCGTGGTGGAGCAGATCCGGGTGCGGGAGGGCCAGGTGGTCAGCGCCGGTGCGACCTTGCTGCGCATCGACCCCACCCGCTTCGTATCCAATTTGAGAGAGAACCGCTCGCAATTCCTGGCCTTGATGGTCAAGGCGGCCCGACTGCATGCGCTGGTCCAGCGCAAGCCCTTCCAGGCGCCACTGGAGGCCCAGCAGCGGGTGCCTGATATTGTCGATCTGGAAAGCCGCCTGTACACCTCGACGCTGGAGGAAATGGACGCCCAGATCTCCATCGCCCGTCGGCAGAAGGATCAGCGCCAGCGCGAAGCGGAGGAGGCCGTGGCCCGCCGCGACCAGGCGCGCCGTGGCCTCGAGCTGGCGAACCAGGAACTCAACGTGACCCGCCCCCTGATGAGCACGGGCGCGGTGTCCGAGGTGGAGGTGATTCGACTGGAGCGCGAGGTGTCCCGCCTGAAAGGTGAGCGGGACCAGGCCGTGTCGCAGATTCTGCGCCTGCAGTCCGCCATCATTGAATCCGAACGCAAGATCGAAGAGGTGGAACTCAATTTCCGCAATCGCCTGCAGGGTGAACTGGCCGAGACGCTGGCCCGTCTGGACAGCCTGAGGGAAAGTCAGGCCGGCCTGGTCGACAGGGTGGACAAGGCGGAAGTGCTGTCGCCGGTGCGCGGCACGGTCAAGCGCTTGCACGTCAACACCATCGGTGCCGTGGTGCAGCCTGGTCAACAACTGGTCGAGATTGTGCCGCTGGACGATGCGCTGTTGCTGGAGGCCAAGATTCCCCCTCGGGACATCGCCTTTCTGCGGCCTGACATGGCCGCAGTGGTCAAGTTCACGGCCTACGATTTCGCGATCTATGGAGCGCTGGATGCCACCGTGGAACACATCAGTGCCGACAGCGTGATTGACGAGGAGGGCAATGCCTTCTTTCTGATCCGTTTGCGGACCCGCGACGCATTCATCGGGGATGGTCTGCCCATCATTCCCGGGATGGTGGCCGAGGTGGATGTGCTGACCGGTCGCAAATCCATCCTGGACTACCTCCTCAAGCCGGTGTTGCGGGCCAAATCCCGCGCTTTGACCGAGCGATGAGTGCCTGCCTCTTCGTTTCGCCCGACGGCCAGCCCCACGGCCGCTGGCTGGAAGCCTTCCCCGATGCCCAGGTCATGGCGTCGCTGGAGCGGGCAGCGCGTCAGCTGGCGCCCGATGGCATCCTGTGGTGCCTCAATCAGCGCATGCATGCGGTTCGTGACAGTCTGAGCCGCTCGGGCGGCAGCCGCTTCGTGGTGCTGTCCCTGAAGCCCGCGCGAGACGAGGCCATGACCGCAATAGAGGCCGGGGCCAGCGGTTATTGCCACGCGCTGGCAACCCCGGGACTGCTGCGGGATGTGGCGGTGGTCATCGAACACGGCGGGCTATGGGTCGGCCGGGACCTGATGGGCCTGGCCCTGCAGACGGCGAGTCAGGCCGCTCCCCGGCCGCAGGACCCATGCTGGGCGGAACTGACCGAGCGGGAAGCCGAGGTCGGCCACTGGATCGCACGGGGCGCCTCCAACCGGGAGATTGCGCAGGCCCTGGGCATCAGCGAGCGGACGGTCAAGGCGCATCTGGCCGCGATGTTCGACAAGCTTCAGGTACGTGACCGATTGCAGCTGGCCCTGCGTCTGGGGCGGCCTGACTGACGCGACCGCGGCGAACCTGTACCAAAGTCCGATGCCGGCTGCGCGCGGGGCGCCTAGGCTGGTCACAGTCATAACGGATAAGTCCGCCTGCCGCGGGCATAGAGAGTAGCTGATGAGTACAGCCATGGTGATCGGCAAGATTCTTGCCATTCAGGGTGCTTCGCAGATCCAGGTCCGCGGTGAGGACCAGCAAATCCGCACCCTGGAGGCGGGCGATGTGCTCTGGGATGGCGATACCATCCTGGCGCAGCCGGGCGTCTTCGTGCAGCTCAGCGACGGCGGCTCGGAAGCTTTCGGCTTTCCGCTGGGGCAGGAAATGGCGGTCAGTGCCGAACTGTTCGAGGCGCATCGCCCGACGGTCGATGAAGCGCAACTGGCATCCGGATCGGTGGATGACCTGGTCGAAACCATCCTGGCCGGTGGCGATTTCGAACAGCTGCTGGAAGAAACCGCGGCCGGTGTGGCCGGTGGCGGCGGTGAGGGCGAGGGCAGCAATTTCATTCGTCTGCTGCGCATCCAGGAGAACGTGGATCCGGTGGGCTTGAATTCGCCGGCTTCGGGCAATGCGGCGAGTGCGGCCAACAGTCAGGGCAATACCCAGCTGCCGCCGACCGCCGAGGCGGATCAGGTCTCGGTGGACGAAGATGGCTCCATCGTCATCGATGTCCTGGCGAACGACTCCGACCCGGATGGTGATCCCCTGCAGGTGATCAGCGTGAGCCAGCCGGAGCATGGCACGGTCGTGATCGATCCCGTGAGCGGGCTGCCGGTCTACACCCCGACGCCGAATTACAACGGTCCGGACAGCTTCTCCTACACGGTCAGCGATGCCACCGGCAATACCAGCACCGCGACCGTCTCGGTCAGCGTGCTGCCGGTGAATGATGCGCCGGTGGCCCTGCCCGACAGCGGCAGTCTCGCCGAAGACACCGCCATCACGATCGCCGTGCTGGACAATGACAGCGATCTGGAAGGCGATGACCTGAGCATCACCCATATCGACGGTCAGCCGGTGACGGCAGGCGACAGCGTGGCGGTGTCGAACGGCGTGGCCACCCTGAATGCTGATGGCACGATCAGCTTTGTCCCGGAAGCCGATTTCAACGGCGACGTCAGCTTCACCTACAGCATCAGTGATGGCCAGGGTGGCAGCGACACGGCGACGGTCAGCTTGACGGTCACCCCGGTCGATGAGCCGGTGGATGATCCGGTGATCCCGGTCAATCGGGCGCCGGATGCGCTGGATGATGCCTATGAACTGGACGAAGATACCTCGTTGACCATCAGCGCGGCGGATCTGCTGTCCAATGACAGCGATCTGGACGGCGACGCGCTGAACATCGTCAGCCTGACGCAGCCCGCACATGGCAGCCTTGTCGACAACGGCAATGGCAGCTTCACCTATACGCCAAATGCCGGCTACACCGGTGAAGACAGCTTCACCTACACGATCAGCGATGGTCAGGGCGGAACGGATACCGCGACCGTCCATCTGACGGTCGATCCGGTTGCCGATCCACCAGTACTGGTGAATTCGGCGCCGAGCATAGTGGTGACGGCGTTCGACTTTGTCGAGGATGCGACGGCGGGTGGCAGTGTGGCGGCCACGTACTCGACTGCCGATCCGGACGGTGACGGCCTGACCGTCACCTGGAGTGCGGGCGCCAGTCCCACGGATGCGGGTGGCAATGCGCTGTACACGCTCAATACGGCGACGAATCAGGTACTGCTGACCGATGCTGGCGCCGCACACGTCAACGCGGGCAATGCGCTGCCGGCCATCACACTCACCGTCACCGACAATGGCACGCCGAATCTGAGCGGTAGCGACAGCGATACGCCGGCGGTGACGCCGGTGAACGATGCGCCGACGATCGACGTTGTCGCCAACGACTTTGTCGAAGATGCGACGGCGAGCGGCCAGGTGGCGGCCAGCTATACGACGTCGGATGAAGATGGCGACACGCTGACGGTGACCTGGACCAGTGGCGCCAGTCCGACGGATGCTGGCGGCAATGCGCTGTACACGCTCGAGACGGCGACGAATCAGGTGCTGCTGACGGATGCGGGTGCCGCACATGTCAACGCGGGCAACGCTCTGCCGGCCATCGCGCTGACCGTTACCGACGATGGCTCGCCGAATTTGAGCGGAACTGACAGCGACACGCCGGCCGTCACGCCGGTCAACGACGCACCCACCATTGACGTGATCGCAAATGACTTCACGGAAGATTCAACCTCCAGTGGGGACGTTGCCGCGATCTACACGACATCCGACGAAGATGGCGACACGCTGACAGTGACCTGGACCAGTGGCAGCAGCCCGACCGATACCGGTGGCAATGCGCTGTACACGCTCAATACGGTGACGAATCAGGTGCTGCTGACGGATGCTGGCGCCGCACACGTCAACGCAGGCAATGATTTGCCGGCGATCGACCTGACGGTGACCGATGACGGCACGCCGAATCTCAGTGCGAGTGACAGCGACACCCCGGTCGTCACCGCGACGAACGATGCGCCCGCCATTGATGTCGTGGCGAACGACTTTGTCGAAGATGCGACCGCCAGCGGCGATGTGGCGGCGACCTACACGACATCGGATCCGGATGGGGACAGCCTGACCGTGACCTGGAGTGCTGGAAGCAGCCCGACCGACTCCGGAGGCAATGCGCTGTACACGCTCAATACGCTGACGAATCAGGTCCTGCTGACGGATGCGGGTGCCGCACACGTGAATGCGGGCAATGCCCTGCCGGCGATCGCGTTGACCGTCACTGATGATGGCACGCCGAATCTGAGCGGTAGCGACAGCGATACGCCGGCGGTGACGCCGGTGAACGATGCGCCGACCATCGACGTCGTTGCGAACGACTTCGTTGAAAACGCGGCCGCCAGCGGCGATGTGGCGGCCACCTACACGACGTCGGACGAAGATGGCGATGC
>JBFJTN010000202.1:0-6797 GCA_041625325.1 Oceanococcus sp.
CAGCACCTTGTAGCAGTTGCCCGAGTACACATCGCCGTACACACGCATTGGCCAGCTTCCTTCAGAAAGACATCCGCCGTTCTCGCGGATGACGCAAAAAAGCAATCCACAGATTTCGCAGATCACACAGGAAAAAAGTGATCCACAGATGACGCAGATTCAAGATGAAAAAAGCGTCTTTCTCATCTGCGTCATCTGCGGATAGGATAGGCGGCCTGTCAGATTGTCAGCCCGCCAGACGCGCCATGTAGGCCTGGATGCCGTCGATGGTCTCCTGCTCGGCCCAGCGGGCATACACGGCCGGGTTGAAGGCCTGATCGCCGGCCTGCATGCGCTGCAGGGCTTCGGCGCGCAGCATCTGCTTGGTCAGGCGGAAATTGGTCGCCGGCATGGCGGCCAGCTGCTTGGCCACCGCGGTGGCGCGCTCGATCAGCACCTCCGGCTCGGTGACCTCGTCGACGAAGCCCTGGGCCTGGGCGGCCTCGGCCAGCAGGGTCTCGCCGCTGTAGATGTGTTTCTGCAGCACCTGCGGGGGCAGGGCGTAGCGCAGGATTTCCAGTGGCGAGGCGGGGAAGGGCACGCTGACCATCAACTCCGGCGCGCCCATGCGGCCCTTGCCGCGGGCCATCAGACGGTAATCGCCGCACAAGGCAAACATGCAGCCACCGGCAATGGCGTGGCCATTGACCGCGGTGACCAGCGGCGCGGGAAAGGCGAACATCTCGCGCAGCACCCGGTCCAGCAGCGGGCCGAATTCGGCGGCGTAGGCCTGGCCGCCGCGGACCATGCGGGCCAGATCGACCCCGGCGGAGAACATGCCGCCCGCGGCGGTGAGAATCACCGCACGCGCGTCCTTCAATTCCGCGAACTTGTCCGACAGGGCCTGGAGCAGTTCCAGGTCGGCGGCGTTCGCCTTGCCGTGGGCCAGGCGCAGGGTGACGATGTCGTGGTTGATGTCTTGTTCCAGCATGGGTCGTTCGCCAGGGATTGAAAGGGCGCCAGTGTAGCGGGCCCCGGGCGCCGGCGGGTCCTTGGTTTCAGACGAGATCGGCCCGGCCGTAGCGGGCATGGTCGGCGCCGCAACGCCAGGCCCAGAGCTGGTCGCCGTGACTGAAATGCCACCATTCCGCGGGGTGCTGGACGAAGCCGGCCGCCTTCATCAGGCCACGCAGCAGTTGCCGGCGTGCATGAGCGCGCTGTTCCAGCGGGTCCCCGGACAGGGCGAAATGATCCGGTGCGGCGCGCTCGCTGAATTCGTCGATCGGCGTCCCCATGTCGACTTCCCGCCCCTCGCCGTCCAGCAGGCCCAGATCGACCGCTGCGCCGGTGCTGTGCGCCGGCGGGCTGCCCGGCTCCTCGCTGGGGATGGCCCAGTAGCGGTAGACCCGCTGCCAGAGTGCAGCCCGCCGTTCGGCGCTGAGCGCGGCCGGGTCCAGGCCCTCGGTTCGCAGACATTCGGCGTAGGTGTGATCCACCATGAACTGCTGCACTGCATTGGGCCGGTAGGCGTCGAAAATCAGCAGTTTCCAGCCGGGATGGCTCTGGCCCAGGGCCGCCTGCACCTGCAGCAGGCGCTGCAGCACGCCGCTGCGCAACTGATGGGGATCGGCCTCGCCGTAGGGCGCGCCCAGGCGGGCGTAGGGCGGCGGATCGACAAAGGCGAAATGCGCCCGCGGGATCGGCCGCAGCGCTTCGCCGCATTCGCGGATGGGGATGTTCAGCCAGGCTTTGCGCATCGCGCGATGATGTTATGGTGAAAGGCCATGGCAGGCGAGCACCCGTGCCGCGCCGAGTATCCGATGGCCCCTGCGGCCGGGAACTTTGCCGCGCTCGCGCTGCCCCTGACTGGCATGGTCGGCGCCTGCCCGGGCCGTGCCTGAACATTCACAGGGTGGGCGTGGACAGCGTCATGGCTGAAGCCTGGCAAGCGCTCATCAGCGCCGCCACCCGCCTGCGGCGGGAACTGCACCAGATTCCGGAACTGCCCTGGGACGAGCGGCGGACGGCCGCCCGCATCCGCGCGGAGCTCGACCGCCTGGACATCCCCTGGCGCGAGTGCGCCGGGACCGGCACCGTGGCGTCCCTGGCCCGACAGGCCAGCGGGCGGCACATCGCCCTGCGGGCGGATATCGATGCCCTGCCGATCACCGAGGACAGCGGCGCCGACTGGAGCTCCGGGCATCCGGGCTGTATGCACGCCTGCGGTCATGATGGCCACAGCGCCAGCCTGCTGGCCGCAGCGGCCTGGCTCAAGGCCCATGAGTCAGCCCTGCCGGGCCCGGTCAGCCTGTTGTTCCAGCCGGCCGAAGAAGGCGGCCATGGCGCCCGCGGGATGATCGCGGAAGGCGCCCTGGACGGGGTGGACATGATCTTCGGCTGGCACAACTGGCCGGCCATCCCCTTCGGCAGGGCGGTCTGCCCGGACGGGCCGGTGATGTCCGCCAATGGCACATTCAGCATCGTGCTGACCGGACAGGGTGGCCATGCCAGCCAGCCCGAGCTGTGTCGTGACCCGGTGCTGGCCGCCGCCGCCGTGGTCCAGGCGCTGCAGCAGGTGGTCAGCCGGCGTCTGCCGCCGCAGCAGGCGGCGGTGCTCAGCGTCACCAGCATCGAGGCGCCGAGCGGCCCGACCGTGATTCCGTCCACCGCGCGGCTGGGCGGCAGCATCCGTCTGTCGGACTCCTCGCTGCGCGAGGCCCTGCAGCGGCACATGGATGAAATCGTCGAGGCGGTCGCGCGGGCCCATGGGGTCACTGCCGAACTGGAGCACCAGCCGCGCTATCAGGCCACGGTGAATGACCCGGCCGCTGCCGCCGTGATGCGCCAGGCTCTGGAAACCCAGTTCGGGCCGGACTGGCAGCACGGCAGCACCCTGGTGCCGATCATGGCCTCGGAGGATTTCAGCGACTACCTGGACGTGGTGCCCGGGGCCTACGCGCTGATCGGCAGTGATGACGGGCGGCGCCCGGCCTGGCCCTGTCACAGCGCCCACTACGACTTCAACGACGAGCTGATTCCGCCGGTGGCACGGATCTACTGCCAGCTGGCCGGCTTGCTGACAGAACAAGACAATCCAAGGAGTGATACATGAGAGTTTTCGAGGACTGGGAATCCAGCATCCGTGGCTACTGCCGCGCCTTTCCGACCGTATTCAAGACCGCCAGCAACGCGATTCAGACCGACGAGGCCGGCAAGCGCTACATCGATTTCTTCGCCGGCGCCGGGGTGCTCAACTTCGGTCACAACAATCCGAACATGAAGCGCGCCCTGATCGACTACATTGAGGCCGACGGGGTGGCCCACAGCCTGGACATGTACACCACGGCCAAGCGCGAGTTCATCGGCGCCTTCGCCGATACGGTGCTCAAGCCGCGCGGCATGAATCACAAGCTGCAGTTCATCGGTCCCACCGGCACCAATGCGGTGGAAGCCGCCCTGAAGCTGGCCCGCCGGGTCACCGGACGGACCCAGGTCGTGGCCTTCAGCCACGGCTTTCACGGCATGACCCTGGGCTCGCTGGCCTGTACCGCGAACCAGTATTTCCGCAACGCCGCCGGCGTGCCGCTGGAGCATGTGCACCGGCTGCCCTTCCAGGGTCAGGCCAGCGGCTGCAGCCAGTGCCTGACGGCCTACCGCGAGGCCCTGGCCGATCCGTCCAGCGGCCTGACCCCGCCGGCCGCCTTCATCCTGGAGGCGATCCAGGCCGAGGGCGGGGTCAACGTGGCCAGTCGCGAATGGCTGCACGCCGTGCAGGACCTGGCCCGCGAGCTGGGCGCGCTGGTCATCATCGACGACATCCAGGCCGGCTGCGGCCGCACCGGCAGCTATTTCAGCTTCGACGGCATGGACCTGGACCCGGACATCGTCACCCTGGCCAAGGGCATCGGTGGCTTCGGCACCCCGCTGGCGATGAACCTGATCAAGCCGGAGCATGACCAGCACTGGTCGCCCGGCGAGCACACCGGCACCTTCCGTGGGCAGGGCCTGTCCTTCGTCGCTGGCCGCGAGGCCCTGCGCTACTTCGAGGACGACAGCCTGATGCAGCAGGTGCAGGCCCGCGGCGAGCTGATGGCGGCGCGGCTGAAACAGATCGCCGGCGAGCACCCGCAGCGGAACTTCGCGGTGCGTGGCCGCGGCATGATGCAGGGCCTGGACGTGGTCGACGGCGCCCTGGCCAAGGACGTGGCGGCGCGCTGTTTCGAGGCCGGGCTGCTGATCGGTCCCTGCGGCAGCGGTGGCCGCGTGATCAAGCTGATTCCGCCGCTGACCATCGAGGACGAGAACCTGGCGGCCGGTCTGGACATCCTGCACCGCGCCATCACGGAGGCCTGCGCATGATCCAGCGCGATGACATGACCTTCCCCTTCGCCGAGTACGAACGCCGGCTGCAGGAGCTGCGCGAGCGTATGGCGCAGCGGCTGCTGGATGCGGTGGTGATCACCGACCCGGAAAACCTGATGTACCTGACGGATTATCAGACCACCGGTTACTCCTTCTTCCAGGCGCTGGTGGTGCCGCTGGAGGCCGAGCCCTTCATGATCACCCGCAAGCTGGAAGCGACCAATGTGCACGCCCGCACCTGGGTCGAGATCACCCGGCCGTATCCGGACACCGGCGACGCCATCCAGATGCTGCTGGAGTCGCTGCGCGAGTTCGGTCTGGCCGACAAGTACGTGGGCTACGAGCGCAACAGCTATTTCTTCCCCGCCTACCACCAGGACTACATCCGCACCGCCTTCACCAATGGCAAGCTGCTGGACTGCTTCGGCATCGTCGAACAGGGTCGCATCTGCAAGTCCAAGGTGGAGATCGAGGTGATGAAACGGGCGGCCAAGGCCACCGAGGCCGGGATGAAAGCCGGTTTCGCCGCCTGCGCCGCCGGGGTGACCGAGAACGAGATCGCCGCCGAGATCAGCTCGGCCATGTTCAAGGCCGGTGGCGAGGCGCCGGCGGTGATGCCCTATGTGGTCTCCGGCCCGCGCTCGCTGATCGGCCACGCCACCTGGGAAGGCCGGGTGGTGCAGCCCGGCGAGCACGTGTTCCTGGAGGTGGGCGGCTGTTTCCGTCGCTACCACACGGCCATGATGCGCACCGTGGTGCTGGACAAGCTCAGCCCCAGCATGCGCTCGGCCCAGGACCGCATGAAGCTCGCCCTGCACGAGATCAAGAAGGCCATGCGGCCGGGCCTGACCGTGTCCGATGCGGACAATCTGGTGCGCAACATCATCACCGAGAACGAGGTCGGCGCCAGCCTGATCACCCGTTCCGGCTACTCCATCGGCATCGCCTTCCCGCCCAGCTGGGACGAGGGTTACATCGTCAGCCTCAAGCAGGGCGATTCGCGGGTGCTGGAGGAGGGCATGTGCTTCCACATCATCCCCTGGATGTGGGCGGTGGACGGCGACAAGACGGTGGGCATTTCGGACACCGTGCACATCACGGCCAAGGGCTGCGCGTCCTTCTTCAGCCTGGACGAGAACTTCGTCAGCAAACCCGATCAGGCGGCGGCCGCTGCGCCCGCGGCGGCCAAAGCCGCCCGAGGCCAGGCCAAAGCCGCCAAGGAGACAGCATGCTGAGAGCGATCAACCCCTGTAACGGAGAACTGCTGCAGGAGATGCCCGGACTGAGCCGGGATGAGACCGACCAGCGCCTGCAGGCCGCGCAACAGGCCTATGCCCACTGGCGCCGGCAGGATTTCGACAGCCGGGCGGCGGTGCTGCGGGCGGTGGCCGCGCAGCTGCGCGAGGCGCGCGAGGACCTGGCCCTGTCGATGGCGCAGGAAATGGGCAAGCCGATCAGGGAAGGGCGCGGCGAGGTGGACAAGGCCGCCTGGTGCGCCGAGCACTATGCGGAGCATGCGCAGGCCTATCTGGCCAGCCAGACCCTGGCCTCGGACGCCAGCCACAGCTACGTGCAGTACCTGCCGCTGGGCCCGGTGCTGGGCATCCTGCCCTGGAATGCGCCGCTATGGCTGGCCGCCCGTTTCTTCGCCCCCGCGCTGATGGCCGGCAATACCTGCCTGATGAAGCATGACCCGCATGTACCGGCCACCGCCCAGGCGATTGAAGACGTCTTCGTGCGGGCCGGGGCGCCGGCCGGCATCTTCGCCAACCTGCCGCTGGCCAATGCCGATGTGGAGGCGGTGATCCGCGACCCGCGGGTCCGGGCGCTGTCCTTCACCGGCTCAGACCGGGCCGGGGCGAAGGTGGCGGCCGTGGCGGCCTCGGAACTGAAGCCGGCGGTGCTGGAGCTGGGCGGCTCGGATCCCTGCATCGTGCTGGCCGATGCCGAGCTGCCCAAGGCGGCGGATGTGATCACCCTGTCGCGCATCATCAACGCGGGGCAGAGCTGCATCGCCGCCAAGCGCATCATCGTCGAGGAGTCGGTCTACGAACGGCTCAGCGGCATGCTCAGCGACCGTCTGTCCGCCTTGCGCCTGGGCGATCCGCGCGAGGAGACCACCGACATCGGCCCGCTCGCCCGCGAGGACCTGCGCATGCAGCTGGCCCGGCAGGTGGATGACACGATCGAGGCCGGCGCCCGCTGCCTGCTTGGCGGCGAGCTGCCGGACGGGCCCGGCTTCTTCTACCCTGCCACCCTGCTGGGCGAGGTGGAGCCGGGCATGGCGGCCTTCCGCGAGGAGACCTTCGGGCCGGTGGCGGCGCTGGTGCGGGCGCGCGATGCGGATCACGCCCTGGCCCTGGCCAATGACACGGCCTATGGCCTGGGGGCGGGGATCTGGACCGAGGGCGGGCGCGGCGAGGCCATGGCGCGCGACATCGAGGCGGGCCAGGTGG
>JBFJTN010000203.1:0-6746 GCA_041625325.1 Oceanococcus sp.
ATGTCGGGACCGAGACCGGTATTGCCCTGCCCGTCATGCGCGCCGGAGTAGGCATGATCCAGGCCGGCGATGACCCAGCGCTCGACCAGACGGCAGCCGTCGGCGTCCAGATGAATCTGTCTCTGGTAATCTGCCCCGCCCTCCTGACCCGACAGAGTCTCGGCGGGTTCCCGCGCGACAGACAGATTGGCCTCGTCGTCATCGATCCAGTCGTTGACGGCCAGCCACATCACGACATGGTCGTCCTGCCCGACGCCGAAACCCGGACCGTCCAGATCGCCGTAGGACACGATGGCAGGCAGACGGTGTGCGTGCTCACCCATCGCCAGATAGGCCGCCTCGCCGGCCGACTCACCATCCAGATAGACGGCATCCAGGCCTTCGGTTTCGCAGCCCGCCGTGGTACAGGCCGGCGGGTGCTGGCAGCGGGCCATGCCGTAGCCGCAACCGGACTCGACGCCCACGGCCGCGAACAGTTCGGCGTAAACGACACTGACCGCGACGGCCATGCCCGCCCCGGCCGACATGCCCGTGATCATCACACGTTGCCGGTCAACCCTGTAACCGTCGATGACCGCGGTCGTGACCAGCGCGACCAGCGAGGCCGCACGATCATCCCGGCCGTTGCGGGGTACCGCCGACCAGTTCCAGATGCCCAGCCGGCCATTGTCCGGATCCTCCTGCGGATAGGCGACCAGGAAGCCGTGCTCGTCAGCCAGTTCGTTCCAGCCGGAGACGGTGGCGGTATGCGCCGTGGAATCGTTGCCGCCGTGCAGCGCGACGATCAGCGGCACGGGCGCCCCGGCGCCGCTGTAGGAAGGGGGGAAGTAAACGTCATAGCTCATCGCCCCTTTGTCGTTCTGAACCACGAAGTTTTCGGTGTGACCGGACGCGGCCTGTGCCGGCAGATTGATCAGCCAGGCGATGAGGAGGAACAGGAAGTGTTTCATGGCAGAATCACCTTGCCCGGGTTCAGGATGTTGTTCGGATCCAGGCTGCGCTTGAGCAGCCGCATCAGGTCGATCTCCTGTGCGCTGCGCGAGAGGTGAAGGCGATCACGCTTTTCCGTGCCGATGCCGTGCTCGGCCGAGATGGAGCCGCCGATGGCTTGCAAGGGACCGTAGACGATCTCGTCGGACTGCCGGTGCAGATCCTCCCCCTCACGGTCGGGGTGCACGAACAAATGCAGGTTGCCGTCGCCGATATGCCCCAGCACGTGGCAGCTACCCTGCGGCCAGCGCTGGCGGACCTGCTCCTGCACCTGGCGGATGTAGGCGTCCATGTCCCGGATTGGCAGGCTCACGTCGTAGAGAAAGACCGGCTTGCGCTCGTAAACCGCCGAAAAATCCTCGCGCACCTCCCACAGCGCGCGGCGCTCCGCCTCCGACTGCGGAATCACCACGTCCTCAACCAGGCCCTGCTCCACCGCCACTTCCAGCGCGGCCATGAAGCGCGCCTCGTCGGTCTCGGGATGGGCGCCTTCGGCCTCCAGCATCACGTAGAAGGCGTGCTCGCGACCCAGCGGCGCGCGGTGCAGGCCCGGCTCGGTCACCGCGCGGAAATAGTCGCCCCACATGACCTCGTAAGACGACAGCTGGCCGCCCAGATCACGCTGCAGCTGTTTGAGCAGGCCGCTGACCCGACCGAAATCCGCCATGGCCACCATGGCACTGTTTCGGCTGACCGGGCGCTCCTCCAGCTTCAGGATCACCCGGCTGACGATGCCCAGTGTGCCTTCGCTGCCGATGAACAGCTGCTTGAGATCGTAACCGGCGTTGTTCTTGAGCATGCGGTTCATCGAACTCAGCACCGTGCCGTCGGCCAGCACGGCCTCCAGGCCCAGCACCTGCTGGCGCATCATGCCGTAGCGCAGCACATTGATGCCGCCGGCGTTGGTCGCGACATTGCCGCCGATGGTGCAGGAGCCGCGGGCGCCCAGGTCCAGCGGGAAATACAAATCCCGCGCCGCCACGGCTTCCTGCAGCTGCTGCAGGCTCACGCCGGCCTGCACGGTGGCGGTGCGACCGACCGGATCGATGTCCTCGATCTCGCGCATGGCCTCCAGCGAAACCACGACATCCGCAGCCGTGCTGGTGGCGCCCTCGACGCAGCCGGTCAGGCCGCCGTGGGTGACGACACTCTGCCCCCGCGCATGGCACAGGGCGAGAACCGCGCTGAGTTCCGCCGTGCTGCGCGGTCGCACCAGGGCAGCGGCCTCGAGCGGCGCGGGATCCCAGTAGCTGCAGGCCCGGCCGGCGGCGGCCTCGGGACCCAGAACCTGGGCGCAGACGCCGCGCAGGGCTTCGATCAGGTCGGTCAAGGCGAACTCCTCTATTCGCGTGAACGCATGGCCTGCGAATAGCTCAGGCCGCTGTTCCACAGGTGGTGGATGCCGGAGGCCAGCAGCGCCGCCATCACCGAGGCGTGCCCCTGCTCCTGGAAGACCTGGCGGTGGATGGCCAGGCCGGGCGAACCCGCGGCGGCCAGCCGCGCCATCTGTTCCTGTCCGAGCCTGAAGAAGGCGCCCAGTTCGGGATCATCCAGTTCATGTCCGCCGCTAGCGCTGAGCACGCGGACATCCCGCGGCGCACGGCTGGCGACAAAGGCTTGCTCCCGAGCCTGCGTGGCCGCCACATCGACATCGAAGGCCGGGGGGTAGCTGCCAATGATGTAGCGATTGAAGTCCGGGCAGTCCTGAAGCAGGGTCCAGGCGGCGAAGCAGCCGCTGGCCGAGTGGCCAAACAGGCCGGTCTCGTCTTCGGCGATGCGGTACTCCGCCCGCAACATCGGCAGGACAAGGGTGCGCAGGAAGTCCAGAAAAGCCGGGCCGCCGGCCATGTCGTGTTCCGGATCGAGGCCGGCCGCAGCGAAGCGGCTGGCAATCAACTCGCGGATCGGCGACGGCACGCACTCGATCTGCGGCGGATTCGGGCTGAAATCGATCAGGCGGCGCAGCGAGTAGGCGGCCAGGCCTTCACCTGCGGGAATGGATACGGCGGCAACGATGATCTCGCGCGCCTCACCGGTGTAGGCCTGTGCCCGCGCCGTGTCGGCGGCGATGCCGCAGCAGATGTTGCCGTCCAGCACCAGCAGCAAGGGATACGGACCACCACCCTGCGCGTAGCCCGGCGGCAACGCAACCGAAACCGTATAGCGCGCGCCGGCGGCGCTGGACAGCTCGTGTGCCCGGGTGTCCGGCAGACAGTGTGGCGTCACGCGGCAGCCTCCGCGGGCGACCGGCTGTGGCTGCTCGCGTGGCGCTGCGCAAAGGCCTCAAGCAGCCCGGCGAAGGCTCGCGGCGCACGGATGCTCACCCCGTGTCCGATGCCGGCGAGGCGCTGGCATTCGACATGGGGCTGGCCCTGCATCGCCCAGGCCTCACCCATACGGTGAAACCAGTCGCGGCTGCCGTTGACCAGCAGCACCGGCGCCGCGATCTGGCCCAGTGCGGCGGGCACGTCAAAACCGCTCAACTCTGCCACGGCCTCGGCAAAGGCCTGGCCGCGCAGCCCGCGCTGGATCATGTCGCCGCTCCAGGGGAATTCGGAAGCGATCTTGCGCTCCAGCCTGGCCTGCAGCCGCTCCGGCGGCAGCACTGCGAAGAGCCGTGCGCGCAGGCGATGGACTGCCGCCGTGAGTCCTCGAAAATCGGCCGTGCAGCCCCCGAGCACCGCGCCAGCCAGCGGGAGTTGCCGCTCGCTGGCCAGGGCCAGACCCACGTAGGCACCCAGCGAATCGCCGACGATCACCAGCGGCCCCGGCCCCAGCGCCTCGGCGCTGGCATGGGCGACATCCACCGCGGTGGCCAGCCGGAAGGGGCGCCCACCGCGCTCGCCGTGCCCTGGCAGATCAGGCGTGGCGATGCGGTAATCGCCGGCCAGCTCGGCGCGCACCGCATTCCACATGCGGCCATTGAGCACGGCGCCGTGCAGCATCAGCAGAGCGGGCTTGTCGTTCATGTCGTCCACTAGAAGCGCAGGCCGAGGTTCAGCAGGACGGTACGGGGCCGGTTGAACCAGGTGCGGATGGTCTCGACGCCGGTGCCGATATTGGTCTGCACGCTGACCAGGTCCTGCTCGTCGAAGAGGTTGTTCACATTCAGGCCCAGGCTCGGCTGCCAGGCCAGGTCCGGCCGGGACACACCGACGGACAGGTTCAGCAGGCGCTGCACGGGCAGTTCGTAGGTCGCCACGATGTTGTTGGTGTAGCGGCCGGACCAGGAATACGCCAGGCCACTGGTGAGCTGCCATGGGCCGAAATCGCGCGCATGACCCAGGCTGAGCGAGCCGGTCAGATACGGGGTCGCCGGCATGCGCGTGCCCGGCGGCACCATGCCGTCCACCGACTCGAACTGCACCGTGGTGCGCGAGTCGACATAGGCCGCGTTCGCATCCAGTGACAGATCCCAGGGCAGCAGCATGCGGGTCGCGAACTCCACGCCCTGCGAACGCACCGCGCCCACATTGGCCGACCAGCTCAGCAGGCCGGTGGACACCTGTTCGATCTGCACGTCCTTCCAGTCGACATAGAAGGCGGTCAGGTCGGCCTGCAGGCGGCGGTCGAACCATTCGCTGCGCAGGCCGATCTCGTAATTCCACAGGCGGTCCGACTTGAAGGTCAGCGGGACAGTGGGATCGATCACCGGGTTGATGCCGCCGTAGCGGAACCCGCGGGTGGCCGCCGCATAGGCCTTGAGCTGATCCGTGGCCTGCCAGGACAGCGAAAACTTGGGATTGACCCCGCGCTCCTCAAGGACCGCCCGGCCGCTGTCGACATCCTGACCCGGGTTCGTCGTCAAGGAGCCACCGCGCGTGACCTGCCGGAAGAATCGGCCGCCGATGCCGATATCGAAAGCGCCCAGGTGACGCACGGTGTCGAAATACAGCGCCTTCTCCGTGGCCACCGCGTCCAGGAAGATGCCCAGAATGAACTCTTCGGCATCGGTCGCCTCGGCGCCGGGCAACAGCGGCGGCAGCGGCGAGTCCACCGAGCCGGCTGGCCGCAGGAAGATCGGCGCATCCAGCACCTGATCGGATTCCTGCCAGAACAGGCCCAGCGTGTAATCCCAGTCGCCCAGCAGCCACTGCCAGCCGGCCGGCCCCTGGGTGGCCCGACTTGAGACCAGGCGCAGTTCGCCCGCGGGCTGAGTGACATCCGGCTGCACCAGCTGGTGGGCCACGGCGGTCGTGTCCTGGATGCCCAGGGTGCGGGTCTGGTCGAAGTCCAGCAGGCCGCGCTTGCTCAGCCGGCTGGCGCTGAGCACCAGCTCGGCCGCCTCGAAACCCCAGCTCACCTCCAGGCGGGGAATCTCCACCACCGAACGCGAGGTGTCCGGCCAGCGCCGGCCGTCAACGCGCCGTACGTCGATCTGGTCCGAGCGGCTGCCGTCGTCCTGGAAAGCCTCGCGGCGCAGGTAGCTGAGCTCCAGATCGATGGCCTGCCACTGCCAGCGACCGATCATGCGGTACTGATCCGAGCCCCCGCTGTCGATGTCCCGCTCGCCCGAGTGGCTGTCATCGACTATCCCCGGATGACGGCGCCGGCTGCCGACGAGCCGGAGTGCCCCGTTGTCGGTCAGCGGCAGGTTCGCTGCCAGGCCCAGGCTGTGAGCCAGGCCGTCGCTGTGCGCCAGCGTGGACAGACCGGCGACGAACTGCCCGCTCGGGCCTTCCTCGCCCAGACGCGGGCTCTGCGGCACGTAACGCACGGCGCCGGCCAGGGCCGAGCCCCCAAACAAGGTGCCCTGTGGTCCCTTCAGCACTTCCACGGCGGTCATGTCGAAGGGATCCATATTGGGCTCGGTGCCGCGAATCGAAGGGTTGACCAGGGTGACGTCGTCGTAGAACAGCCCGGTCGGGCGATTGAAGAAGCCGCCCTGGCTGTTGGCCGTGATGCCACGGATGGTGACGAAGACGCTGTCCTGGTCCAGACCCTGATTGACCGTCACGCCTGGTGAGTAACGCAGAAATTCATCCAGCGAATCAGCGCCACTGGCCTGCAGCTCATCGCCGGAGAAGGCGTCCACCGACAGGGGCAGGTCACGGGTCGAGGACGCGCGCTTGGTCGCGGTGACCACGATCTCCTCAATCTGGCGGGGCGGAGGGGCGGGCGCCGCGCGCGGCACCTCCTCTTCCTCCAGCGTAATCACCGGCGTGGCTGCTGCTGAACGGGCATCGGATTCGATGCTGCCCTGCTCCGAACTGCCAGGAGGCTCATCTGCGCTGCCCTGCGCCGATGCCTTGGGCTGATTCGCAAATAGCGCATCCAGCTCATCGCCGGACTGTGATTCTGATCCAGCAGCCCCGACCGACGGCGCCATGCCGATCATCCCGCCCAGCAGGGCGCTGCGCAGCAGGCTGGCTGCACCGGCGTGCCGGCGGCAGGAGGAATCAGAGTACATTCGGTGTCACCTCGTATGCGGCTGGCCTCCGTCGGGCCCGCCGTCATGTCATTCAATGCGTGTTACGCTAGATCAAAAGTGCCCACCTGTCCACTTTTTTCCGACAAAATCCGATATGACTGACAAGCCAATGCCCGTGCGGCCCGTAATGCGTCGCCGCCAGCGCATCCTGCAGACGGCCAGGGACCTGTTTACCGAAAGGGGTTTCGAGGCCGTCGGCATCCGCGAAATCGCCGAGCAGGCCGGGGTTTCCAAGTCGCTGATCAACCGCCATTTCGAGAGCAAGGAAGGTTTGCGTGCGCAGGTCGACCAGCAGGTCATGGCCGAGTTCGAGCAGCTGCTCGAC
>JBFJTN010000204.1:0-6662 GCA_041625325.1 Oceanococcus sp.
ACGCCGGCGCCCAACACGCGGGGCCACACCCGGTATTGCCCGGACAGGTCCAGGGCGAGGCGCTGGCCCGGCTGATAGCCTTCGTCGCGTCCGAAAGCGCTGACGGCCAGTTGCGCATCGACCTGCCAATCGAGGGTCTGCCGGGTGACGACCAGGCCGGCCAGCGCGCCCCAGGCGCCGCTACCGGCCTGCAGCGGCCGGGGCAGGCGTCCTGCGCGATCGCTCTGGTCATCCCGCCCGGTGGGCGCGATGAGACCGAGAAGGGGCGCAACGCGCAGGGTCTTGCCCGGCTCGTCCCATTGACGCCAGGTGTAGCGCGCGAACACCGTGAGATCGCCCAACCCATCTGCGACGCGCGAGCCGTTCTGGCCGGCCAGGGACAAGCGCTTGTCGAGTGCCGGAACGGCCGCGAACAGCGCCAGACGCGGTGTGAGTCCGTAACCGGTCGCCAGGGCCAGGGCCGAAACCTTCACATCGCGCCCTGGCGCCTCGCGTTCCCTGTAGATGAGCTGGCTTCGCACAATGGCTTCGCCGCGCGTGATCGGCAGCGCGGTGTTGAACGTGATCGGCGCTGCATAGCCCGGGCTGGCCAGAATGACCAGAGCCAGGGCAAAGCCGCGTTTCATTGCTGCACCTGCTTGAAGCCGCGCATCGCGAAGCCGGCGTCTTCGACAGCCTGGCGTGCCACATCCGCGCTCAGCTCCTTGCCGTCAGCCATATCGATCACCGCCTGGCCCGCTTCGAGCTCGATGCGGACATCTTTGACGCCCTCGACCTGGCGTAGGCGCTTTTCCAGGCCGTAGGCGCAAAACGGACAGGCCAGTCCGTCGACCTGCACCGTGTAGCGTGGTCCAGCCATCGCAGTGGTTGCTGCAAGGAGAAGTATCAGTCCCGGTATGCGGATCCATCTCATGGTGCGGTTCCTGTGTCGCGGTATGGTTAGATGACGCTATTCCTTGGAGCCAACTCCATGTCAAGCACGGCGGCAGGATGCGATCTCGTCAGGTCGGTCCGGGGTCCGCTGCCGGCTCGTCGAGACCCTCCAGAATCGGGCAGCCATCCTCACTGGCGGCGCAGAGATTGACCAGCAGCGTCAGTTCATCGCGCAGCACTGACAAGTCCTCGATGCGGTGCAGGACCTCGTTCAGTTTGGTCGCGGCGAGCTGACGCACCTGCGGGCGGGCTTGGCGCGGATCTTCGCGAAAGGCCAGCAAGTGGGCGATTTCCGCCAGGGAGAAACCCATCTTCTGCGCCCGCTTGATGAATCGCAGCCGGGACAGATCCTTGTCGTCGTAGCGACGCAAGCCGGAGGGGGCACGGGCGACCCGGGGCAGCAGATTGATCTTTTCGTAGTAACGCAGCGTATCGGCGCTGATGCCCAGTTCCGCTGATGCCTGTCCGATGCTCAACAACATGATTCAGATCCAGAAAAAGTGCTGGTTGAGGAGAAACAGCCCGACGCCCAGCAGGGTGATGCCACCGACCATCTCGAAGCCGCGATGCCATGTCTGAAGCCCACGCCCGTTTTCCAGCAGGCCTAGGCTGGCAGCGCCAACCAGGAGCGGAATGCCGCGACCCACGGCGAACGCGAACAGCAACAGCGCGCCATAGACCGGCGAGGCCAGCGCGGCGCTCACGCCCAGCACCACCCACAGTCCCGGGGAACACGCCGGGCAGAACCCGATGGTCAGGGGTATACCAATGGCGAACGCTCCCCACAATGTCGCGACGCGGCGCCCGCGCAGCGAGATGCGCGGCAGCGGCAGGCGCAGCCAGCCGGTCCACATCACACCGAGAATCACGAGCACGAGGCCCAGCACGGCGCCCCACTGCGGGCCAAGAGCCTGTCGGGCCAGGTTTCCGCCCGACGCGGCGGCAATGCCAAGCACCATGTGCGTCAGCGCCAATCCCGTCACCAGCGCACCGGCGTAGGCGATGGCTTCTTTCGGTTGTCGGGCGCGGGTCACGTAAGCGAGCACCAGTGGAATGCCGGCGAAGGCCACGGGCGTAAAGCTGAACAAGAAGCCTGCCGCGAGAGCGCTGGCGAGTCCCGCCGGGCCGCCGACCTGCATCCATGCGCCCGCGTCCATCACGCCAGGCGCTCCACGATCGCCTTGAGCAACTGATCTTCGGTTGGCGTCCCGCTGAAAATCAGCTCACCATTAATCGCGATGGCCGGCGTCGTGAGAACACCCAGGCTTACCGCATAATCGATCTCATCGACGACATCGACCTCGTGCAATTCGACACGCGCATCATCGAATGCTGCGATGGCCCGCCTGAGCCGATAGCGGGTTTGGGTACAGCGCCCGCAGCCGCTGGCCGTCAGCAGTTCGATTCGGACGGTTTCGCACACTGGCATCGCTCCCGAGTTCCTGAACTTGTGCTTGTAACACTTGGAGTCCACTCCAGGTCAAGAAATTCCCCGGGAAATGGCGGAAGGCTACCTGCCCGTTCCGGCACTGCAGTGGATCCGTACCGGGAAGTCCCAGCCTTTCAGGTGCTCAGGTTCACCGTTGCGCATCAACATCTGGGCAAGGTCGGGGGACTATCCGCGCCGCCTATCAGGCGGCGGATTTCGTTGCCACCCAGACGCCTCAGGCCGAACAGGGTGTCGCGCCCGAGGCCAAACACGGGGCCGTGAGCCAGAGTCGAGTCACCTCGATGGTCGGCCCTACCCTGCCGGGCGTCGAATCAGTCGGAAATAGGCAAATGCCTGGGTGCGCTGCGCCGGTGTGACGTGCGTTTCCGCACGCTGCTCGACAAGCCGAAAACCCGGCCCGAGTTCCGCCAGGAGCTTGTCTGCGTCGTACTGCACGATGGGCAGGCCGCTGCATTTCTCCGGCCCGCCTATCGCAAACGAAGCGATGATCAGATGGCCGCCCGGTCGCAATGCCGCCTTCAGGGCGGCGACGTAGGCCTTGCGATCGGCGGGGTCCGTCAGGAAATGAAACACCGCACGGTCGTGCCACAAGGCGAAGGCACGGTCGGACTCGAATCGGGTGACATCGGACTCGACCCAGCGGACGCTGCCAGCCTTCTCGCCCAGCCGGTGACGCGAGGCCTGCAGCGCGGCGCCGGAAACATCCAGCACCGTGAGATCGGCATATCCGGCGGCCAGCAGCTCATCGACCAGGGTGGACGCGCCGCCGCCGACATCGATGATCGGATCGTCCGGCGCCAGCTGGGCGTTTTCGATCAGTTCCAGGGATAAGGCAGGACGAGCCTGAAACCAGCTGACCTCTGCCGGCTGCTTCTCGCTGTATACCTTTTCCCAGTGTGATTTTCGATCGGTGCTGCTCACGGTGAACTCGTTGGGTGGAAGCTTGTGTCGAACGGATCAAACCCCGTCAGCGGGCGTCATTATCCGTGCCCGCCAGCGACATCACAATCGGGCATTGCTGCGGATTCCCGTGCCCCGGACAGGCCTCGACCACGCTTTTCAGGGCCTGGCGCACGCGTTGGAGTTCCCGAATCCGCGATTCGACGTCGGCCAATTTGGCCGCCGCCACGTCGCGCACCGCGCCCATGTCGGTGCCGTCGCTGAGACTCAGCAGCTCCGCAATTTCGGTCAGCGTGAAACCCAGATGCTTGGCCTGGCGGATAAAACGCAGGCGCTGCAGGGCCTCGGCGTCATATTCCCGGTAACCGGACGGCCGGCGGGCCGGTGCCGGCATCAGGCGTTCGCGCTCGTAGAAGCGGATCGTGTCGATGTTCACGCCGCTGGCCTTGGCCAGGCGGCCGATCGTCATGGACCCTGGGGTTTTCACAGCGACTGCATGACTCGGGCCAAGCGTGCGTGGACCTCGGATGCCACCTCGGCGACTTCCGGCTTGCCCACCATCTGCATCACCGCATCCGGGTCCATGAACTCCACGCGCACCGTGCCGTCAGCCCCCTGCCGGACCACGACATTGCACGGCAGCAGCAGACCGATGGATGGCTCCGCCTCCAGGGCGCGATGGGCCAGCGGTGGAGTGCAGGCGCCGAGAATCCGGTAGGGCGGCATGTCCAGCCCCAATTTGTTCTTCATGGCAGCTGCCACATCGATATCGGACAGCACGCCGAAGCCCTCGGCCTGCAAGGCCAGCGTCGCGCGTTCCAGGGCTTCATCGAATGAGTACGGCACCGTGGTGCCGAAGCCGTAGGAAATGGTCATGATGATGGTTCCTCTGTCATTGCCAAGGTTTTTGAGTACGACGTGACCCACCATGCCGGCTCCACGCCAATCCCGCCCAGGGAATGACGACCCATTGCATCAGTGGTGACAGACCGACCTCAATGATCGGGACGATGGGCATCCAGCGGCTGTAGGCCCAGCTCTGGCGAATGTTGAGATTGAGCCATTCGCTGAAGGTGGTGTAAGCGACGCCGATCACCAGCGTCGTCACAAGTACGGGTCGAAAACCGGTTGCGGGCCAACTCGGCCGGCCAAACAGCACCAACGCGACGGCCAGCGCGCTTAGCGCGATCAACAGATCGCCGCCGGTGCAATGAATGACCGCAAACGTGATCTCACCCGCCGTGCCTTCCCAGGCGATGGTGTACAGCGGCAGCTGCAGGATCTCCCAGCCCAGATGGGCCAGCAGGATGAACAGCAGATACCGCCGCAGTGTATCCAGCCAGGGCGTTGTGGTGCTGCTCGCCGTCATGCGGGTGGCTGGCCCTTTTGCCTGAGCGGACAGTCGGCCGATCGTTCGGTGCAGGCATCGCAGGGATTGAAACCCATCAGCTTCTTCAGATTGTTCATGCCGCCGCAGGAACCCTTGAGCCGGACGCCGCGCAGCATCACGCCAATCGACATGCCCAGCATCACCAGCGCGAACACCACCAGGGCGGCAATAAATTCGGTCATGGCTATTTGCCCGGCGGCGGGCGGTGGCAACTCCACGGCTCGCGGTTCATGTTGTCGCGCACATTCTGGTCGGTGAAGCGATACCAGCCTTCCTTGAACTGGGTCCACCAGGCATGAGAAATGTCGGCACCGTGCGCGCGCACGATGCCTTCGATGTCATCCAGATTCAGTTTGCCGGCATCGTAGGCCACGTTCAGCACGCTGGTGTCGTCGTTCAACGAGACCATGTCGATGCCGGTCAACTTGTCGATCTCCTGGCCGATGGCCTCGGCCTTGTCGTGATCCAGGTTTTCCAGTTTCAGGTGACGGATCACGAGGCAGCATTCATGCACGCCGGCGCGGTGTTCCTGTGTCATGGGCGGTTCCCTCCTATGGTGGGGTGGCGGATAGGGACCAGACCCAGTCCAGAATGGCCGGCGGGTCGATCCCGTGTTCGGTGATGTGACGTCGATGGTCGATCAGCGCATCACGCATGGCCTGGCGCAGCGCGGCAGCGCGATAGCCCAGCGCGGGCACGCGGTCGATCACGTCGCAGACCAGGCGATTGCGGTCCATGTCGTTGCGCACCAGCCTGTCGCAGAACGTCCCCAGTCTCATCGTGACGCCCTCCCCCTAGCGCTGGCTGGCATGCGCTGGCTCATCCCAGCCGCACCCGATTGGAACCGCTCCGGCTCCAGCGTGGGATCCAGGCGGGAACGTTTCGCGCATAGCGCTCGTACTCCTCGCCCAGTTCGCGACGAACCTCGGCTTCCTCCCGATGGGCCAGCCGCACGTACATGAAAACCAGGATCGGATACATCGCCAGGGTCAGAATCGTCGGCCACTGAAACAGGAACCCCGTCATCACCAGGATGAACCCGACATACTGCGGATGGCGCATCCGCGCGTACCAGCCTTCTGTGGCCAAGCGACCCTGCCTCTGCGCCCTATGCAGCGTCTTCCAGGCCGATGCGATCAGAATGAAGCCACCGAAAATCAGTACATTGCTGGCAATGTGGAAGGGGCCAAAGTGGGGATTGGTCTCCCAGCCGAACATCATCTCCAGCAGATGCCCCGAATCGTGCGCCAGCCAGTCGATTTGCGGGTAGTTGTTCGCCAACCAGCCCGACAGCAGGAAAATTGTCAGCGGATAGCCGTACATCTCGGCAAACAGGGCCACCAGGAACCCGGAGAAGGCACCGAGCGAGCGCCAGTCACGCTTGTTCTGCGGTGGCGCGAAGCTGTAGGCGAACATGATGAAGATGGCCGAATTGATAATGACCATGCCCCACAAGCCATAGGCCGAAACGCTTTCGTGTTCCATCTCAGTTCTCCCGGTTCGAGCCGCCATGCCCGCCATGCCCGCCATGCATGAAGATGTGCATCAGCGGGCACAGCGCCAGGATCAGCCAGGGCAGGATCCCGAGCAGATGCGCGCGATGCTCCATGACCAGGAAGAAGCCGATGATCGCGAGAAAGATGATCAGCACCATGTTGAAACCACGCGGTCCGCTGGGCGCGGCATCGTGGTGATCGTGAGAGTGTTCTTGTGTCATGAGGTGCTCCTCCGCTGAGGCTTAAATTGGCTGATCTTCGTCACTGCCGGGCCCAAGGCCCAGGCGGCGCTGCAAGATGCCGGAATCACCTGATATCGCTCCGTCACCGACCGACTCGATCAGGTGACAGACATCGTCCCCGCTCGGAATTCGGTCGGGCAGACTTTCCCAGCTGCGCAGGGCCTCGCCCATGCGCTTGTGCATCCGCTCGAGCTGCTTCAATTCCGTACGGGCCTGATCCAGGCGATGCTGCAGGATCTCGCGCACCAGGG
>JBFJTN010000205.1:0-6653 GCA_041625325.1 Oceanococcus sp.
ACCGCGGCACGCCCTGGTGGCAGCAATTGCAGATCCTGCTGGCCGATGCCCTGATGGGCCTGATCGGCGCCCTGCTCTGGCTGGGCGGCCGTCCGTTGCGCCGCCTGCTGGTCCGGGGCCTGTCCGGGCTGGGCTATCGCCTGATGCGCTCCAAGCAGCGCATCTCCCGGATCAACCTGGATCTGGCCTATCAGGGAAAGCTCGACGAGGCCGAAAAGCAGCGCATCATCCGCGGCATGTACACCCATTTCGCCCGCGGCCTGCTGGATCTGCTGTTTGACTGGGTCTACTGGCCGCCGCACAAGGTCCGACACCATGTGAGCGAAGAAGGCCGTCAGCGCCTGGCCGAACTGCAGGCCATGCCAGGCGGCAAGAGCCTGGTCAGCTGTCACCTGGGCAATCCCGACCTGGCGCTGAAGCTGGTCAGCGCGGTCGATTTCGACACCTACGTCATGTACAAGGGTTTCAAGTCGCCCTGGTTCGACCGCTACATTGCGAAAAAGCGCCTGCGCGCCGGCAGCGGGCTGATCGAGGTCCCGGCCTCCCGCCACAAGGTCGAAGGCGGCCAGCGGGTCTCCACCGGCCGCATGAGCATCCGCGAGGAAATCGACGGCCTGTTCGACGCCGGCCACTGCGTGGGCTTTCTGGCCGATCAGTACGCCACCCGCGGCGGCCTGCCGATGACGGTGCTGGGCGTACCCGACACACCCACCCAGGCGGGCGCCTGGCGCTACGTGGTGGAGCGTGGCGTGCCCTTCCTGCTGGTGGTGGCGATCTATACCGAGGACGGCGGCCTGAACTGGCAGTGCTCCGAGATCATGCAGATCGAGGATCAGGGCGATTTTGATGCCACCCTGCGCCACACCATCGACCGGGCCAATGCCTGGTTCGAAGGCCTGATCCGGCAGTATCCGGAGCAGTACTTCTGGGGCCACCGGCGCTTCGCCCGCCATCATTACGAATAGCCCCGTCGCGCGAGCCCACGGCCCGAGCCTTGCGCCATCGCGGACCCGGTCACCGAAAATCTGGCGGATTGCCTGCTTCTGACCCGCGCCAGGGAGGCCGCCCCTTATAATAGGCGGCTGTTTCCCAGCCCAGCCCCTCATGTCGACCCCCGAACCCGGCCACAACTTCCTGCGCAGCATCATTCGTGAGGACATCGAATCCGGGCGCCTGCAAGGCCAGGTCATCACCCGCTTCCCGCCCGAGCCCAACGGCTACCTGCACCTGGGCCACGCCAAGTCGATCTGCCTGAACTTCGGCCTCGCCGAGCACTTCGGCGGCCGCTGCCACCTGCGCTTCGACGACACCAATCCGGAGAAGGAAAACCAGGAGTACATCGACGCGATCCAGGAGGATATCCGCTGGCTGGGTTTCGCCTGGGACGGGCCGGTGCGCTACGCCTCGGATTACTTCGACACCCTCTACGACTACGCCCTGCACCTGATCCGCGAGGGTCTGGCCTATGTCTGCGAGCTGTCGCCGCAGCAGGCCCGCGAATACCGCGGCACCCTGACCGAACCCGGCCGCAACAGTCCCTTCCGTGATCGCGCGGTGGACGAGAACCTGGCCCTGTTCGAGCAGATGCGGGCGGGTGCCTTCGAGGAGGGCCACTGCGTGCTGCGAGCGAAGATCGACATGGCCGCGCCGAACATGAATCTGCGCGATCCGATCATCTACCGCATCCGCAAGGCCAGCCATCACCAGACCGGTGACAAATGGTGCATCTATCCCACCTACGACTTCACCCACGGTCAGTCGGATGCCATCGAGGGCATCACCCATTCGATCTGCACCCTGGAGTTCGAGGATCACCGGCCGCTGTATGACTGGTTCATCGAGCATCTGCCGGTGCCGCATCAGCCGCGCCAGTACGAATTCGCGCGCGGCAACATCAATTTCACCGTGACCAGCAAGCGCAGGCTGAAGCAGCTGGTGGACGAAGGCAGGGTGGACGGCTGGGACGACCCGCGCATGCCCACGCTGTCGGGCCTGCGTCGGCGTGGCTTCACCCCGGCATCGATCCGCGCCTTCTGGAACATGGTCGGGGTGGCCCGCGCGGACAGCACGGTGGATGTGGCCATGCTGGAACACGCCATCCGCGACGACCTGAACGAGAATGCCTCGCGCGCCATGTGCGTGATCGATCCGCTCAAGCTGGTCATCACCAACTTCGCGGAGGATCAGGTCGAGATGCTCAGCGCCCCGCTACACCCTCAGCGCCCGGAACTGGGCGAGCGCCAGATTCCGCTGAGCCGCGAGATCTGGATCGAGCGGGAAGATTTCCGACTGGAGGCGAACAAGAAGTACAAGCGCCTGGTGCTGGGCAAGAAGGTCCGCCTGCGCTATGGCTATGTGGTGGTGGCCGACGAGGTGGAGACCGACGCCAGCGGCACCATCACCGCCGTGCTCTGCCATTATGAGCCCGAGACCATGGGCGCGGATCCGGCGGATGGGGTCAAGCCCAAGGGGGTGATCCACTGGGTTTCCGCCAGCCACGGCCGACAGGCCACGGTGCGCCTGTACGACCGGCTGTTCTCCCACCCGACTCCGGATCGCGGCGAAGAGGACTTCCTGTCTCATCTGAACCCGGATTCGCTGCAGGTCCGTGATTATTGCTGGATCGAACCCGCGCTGGCCGAGGCCCGGCCCGAGCAGTCCTTCCAGTTCGAGCGCCTGGGCTATTTCGTGGCCGACCGGCGCGAGCACAGTGCGGCGGCACCGGTGTTCAATCGCACGGTGGAGTTGCGCGACACCTGGAGCAAGATCGAAGGCGCGGCGTCCCGGGACTAGGGCGCCGCACGACACCGCGGCAGGTCCGCCGCCTGACTGGCGGCGGCCGCGGATGGGTCGTCGACTCCCCAGCGGCGAGCCGACGACTGTTCAGAAGGTATCGCGCAGGATCCGGACCTTGGCCGATTCACGCAGGGCCGCCTGCATGGCCGCGAATTCCTGGCTGGCGTGACGGTCCAGCAGGCGACGGCGCAATTGCTCCTTGTCGGCCTCGCTGGCTTGCGCCCAGTCCGCGTCGATCACCTCGGTCAGCTCGATGACGGCGCCATCACCACTGGCCGGAAGCTTGACCCAGGCATAACTGGCGGCGCCCTCTGCCGGGGCATCGAGACTGAAGGCTGTCGCCACCAGGGCCCGCTCCGGCTTGTTCTCGCCGCGCTGGACCAGTTCCTGCGCCTGATTCGCCGCGACCGCGGTCTCTTCCAGCTCGGCCAGCTTCACTTCGCCGCCTTCCAGTCGGGCCAGATCGGCCTTGGCCAGACGCTCCACCTCGGCGGCGACGGCTTCGGCCAGCAGTTCCTCGCGCAGGCTCTCGCGCACTTCCTCCAGCGTCTGCTGGCGGGCGGGCTCATGCTCCAGCTGGCGCAGCACGATCTGCCGCGCCCCCAGGGTGATGGGCTGGCTGTTCTCGCCGCCATTCAGCACCAGGTCGCTGAAGGCTGCCTTGATGACCGCGTCCTCCGCAGCGATTCCGGCACCGCCGTCACGCGTGAACCAGGCAGATTCCTTGATCTCCAGAGCCAGGGCGCTGGCGGCCGGCTCCAGGGATGTCGGGTTCTCGAAGCTGATTTGCTCCAGCTGCTCGGACAGCACGCTGAAACGCTCACGTGCCTGGCGTTCGCGATACAGGTCTTCCACCTCGCGCCGGGTGGCCTCGTCCTCGAAAGGACGGACCCGCGGCTCGCGCAGATCGGTCAGCTTGATCAGATGCCAGCCGAAGCTGGTTTCCACCGGATCGCTCACCTGCCCCACTTCCAGGCCGAACAGGGCCTCTTCGAAGGGGGCGACCATCATGCCGCGGCTGACCCAGCCCAGATCGCCGCCCTTGGCCTGCGAGCCGGGATCCTGGGAATGTTCGCTGGCCAGCGCGGCGAAATCGGCGCCTTCGGCCAGTTGCTGCGCCAGTTCCTCGATCTTCGTCCGGGCATCGTCGGCACTGGCACGAATCAGGATATGCCGGGCCTGGCGCTCCTCGGGCTCGGCGAAGCGGGAGTTCTTCTCGGCCTCATACAGCGCCTGCAGGGCCGCCTCATCCAGCTCGACCGCATCCTTGAGATCGGCGCGGCTCAGTTCCAGGTAGCGGACGCGCACGCGCTCGGGCGCCTGCAGGCTGGCCTTGCGCTCTTCGTAACGCGCCGCGATGGCCTCATCGCCGATCGTGATGCCTTCGGCAATCTTGTCGCTGTCATAGCGGCGCCAGGCAAAGCGGCGCTGCTGCTTTTCACGCGCGTAGGCGCGCTGCAATTCGGGCTCGGCCAGCACGGCGGAACCGGTGACCGCCTGACGCAGCTGCAGATCGGTCAGATAGGCACGCACACGATCTTCGTACAGCACCGGGCTCATGCCCTGGCGGGACAGCTGCTCCCGGTACCGGGCGCTGGAAAACTGCCCGTTGTCGTGGAAGGCTTCCTGGGCGCGGATGAAGTCCATCAGCTTCTGATCCGACACCCGATAGCGCTCCTCCGCCATGTACTGGCGGTTGACCGCGTCCTGGACCAGGCCATCCAGCACACTGCGCCGCAGCATGTCCGGATTGATCATGTCCGGCCGGAAGCTTTCTCCCAGCATCTGCTGCAGTTGCTGGTAGCGCTGCTGGTACTCCTGCTGGAGCTGTCCGTCGGTGATGATCTCGTCACCCACCTTGGCAACATCACCGGCGCTGCCGTCGCTACGGAAGGCCTCGATGCCGAAGAAGGCAAAAGGGATGCAAATGATGCCGACGATGAACCAGGCCAGGGGCCCGGTCGCCCGATCACGGATTTTCTGCAACATGTCTCTTCCAAAACAACAAAGGCACCTGGAAGGTGCCTTTGACGGTGCCGAAATGGCGGAGCGGACGGGACTCGAACCCGCGACCCCCGGCGTGACAGGCCGGTATTCTAACCAACTGAACTACCGCTCCGGAATGCTTGGTGGGTGCTGACGGGATCGAACCGCCGACATTCGCCTTGTAAGGGCGACGCTCTACCAGCTGAGCTAAGCACCCGTTGGGCTCTCCACCTGGGGCCACCGCGGAAGCGGCCCCGGAAAGCCCGCTAGTTTACAGCGTCTTTCAGCGCTTTGCCAGCCTTGAAGCCCGGAGTTTTTCCGGCGGCGATTTTCAGCACTTCGCCGGTCTTCGGATTGCGGCCGGTGCGGGCGGCACGCTCGCGCACGCTGAACACGCCAAAGCCGACCAGCGAGACCTTGTCACCAGCCTTCAGCGCCCCGGAAATGCTGTCAAAGGTCGCTTCGACGGCCTTGGCGGCGTCGGCCTTGGACAGGCCGGCAGCAGCGGCGACGGCTTCTACGAGTTCGGACTTGTTCATGAAAAACTTCCCCTCTGAAATCGAATGTAGGTAACCCCAAAAAAAACCACCGATCTGCACTCGCGAAAGGAATGCGTATGCAGAAGCTGGTGGACATCCTGATGGCCGCCATCTGTCGTGAGGCGACCGCACCGGGGGCGAAACGCCCGGGTGCCAAGCTGTTGCGGCAATAGTGCAGCAAATTCAGCCGCCGGTCCAGCGTCCTGGCCGGACCGGCATGAGCCTAGTGGGCGCGGGCGCCCTCCTCCGAGGATTTGCCCTTGGATTTGGTCGAGTCCTGCACCGCACCGGTGAGCGGTTCGGCGAGCGCGATCTTGACCACATCGTCAATCCACCGGACCGGGTGAATCTTGAGTTTTCCCTTGATATTGCTGGGAATTTCCGCCAGGTCCTTCTCGTTCTCTATGGGAATCACGACGCTCTTGATGCCGCCGCGATGGGCCGCCAGCAGCTTTTCCTTGAGCCCGCCGATCGGCAACACCTCGCCACGCAGCGTGATCTCGCCGGTCATCGCCACGTCGGCGCGCACCGGGTTGCGCGTGAAGGCCGAGATCAGCGCCGTGCACATGGCTATGCCCGCGCTGGGTCCGTCCTTCGGCGTGGCCCCTTCCGGCACGTGCACATGGACATCCGACTCCTGGATCTGCGCCGGGTCGATGCCCCAGGCCGCTGCCCGGCTGCGCACCACGGTCAGCGCGGCCTGGATGGATTCCTGCATCACATCACCCAGGGACCCGGTATAGGTGAGCTTGCCCTTGCCCGGCACCGTGGCGGACTCGATGGTGAGCAGTTCCCCGCCCACCTCGGTCCAGGCCAGACCGGTGACCTGGCCGATCTGATTCTGATCCTCGGCCTTGCCATAGCGGAACTGCGGCACACCCAGATATTTCTCGACCTGGCGACTGCCCACGTTGAGATGGTCGATCTTCGGATCTTCCAGGATCTCCTTGACCACCTTGCGGGTGATCTTGCCCATCGCACGTTCGAGATTGCGCACCCCGGCCTCGCGCGTGTAGCGACGGATGACCTCCTTGATCGCGCCATCGGACACGTGGATCTCGGATTCCTTCAGACCGTTGTTCTTGATCTGCTTCGGCAGCAGGTAGCGCCGCGCGATATTGAGCTTCTCGTCCTCGGTGTAGCCGGGCAGGCGGATCACCTCCATGCGGTCGAGCAGCGGCGCCGGGATGTTCATCGTGTTGGAGGTGGCGATGAACATCACGTCGGAGAGATCGAAATCGACCTCCAGGTAGTGATCGTTGAAGGTGTTGTTCTGCTCCGGATCCAGGACTTCCAGGAGGGCGCTTGACGGGTCGCCTCGGAAGTCGGCCC
>JBFJTN010000206.1:0-6612 GCA_041625325.1 Oceanococcus sp.
GATCCAGTCCGAGAAGATGGCCTCCCTGGGCCAGATGGTCGCGGGGGTGGCGCACGAGATCAACACGCCGCTGGGCTATGCCCGCGGCAATGCCGACATCGTCAAGACCTCGCTGAGCGATATCCGCGAGGTCTGCGCTGCCCAGCATCAGGCGCTGAACATGGTGCTCAATGGCGAGGGCAGTGAAGAGGACATGGCGCAGGCCCTGGGTCGTGCCCATCAGCTCAGCGGCGAGCTGATGCCTCTGGAACTGCTGGGCGACCTGGATAACCTGCTGCAGGACACCGAGCACGGCCTGCACACGATCGCCGAGCTGGTCGCCAGCCTGAAGGATTTCTCCCGCGTCGACCGCTCGCGCAATGACCTGTTCGATGTCAATCAGGGCATCGAGTCGGCGCTCAAGATCTGCCAGAACTCTCTCAAGTCCGGAATCGAGGTGAAGAAGGTCTACGGCCAGCTGCCGGAGATCGAATGCTCGCCCTCGCAGGTCAATCAGATCTTCCTGAACATCATCAACAACGCGGCGCAGGCCATCGAATCCACCGGTCGCGAGGACGGCCGCATCTTCATCCACACCCAGGTGGAGGGTGACGATGTGGTGGTGCGGGTGCTGGACAATGGCTGCGGCATGTCCGAAGAGGTGCAGCAGAAGATTTTCGAGCCCTTCTTCACCACCAAGCCGGTCGGCCACGGCACCGGTCTGGGCATGTCCATCATTTTCCGTATCATCGAGGACCACGGCGGCAGCATCGCGGTGAAGTCCAAGGAGGGCAAGGGCAGCGAAATGATTGTGCGTCTGCCCTGCAAGCAGCCGGCAACGGCCCACGAAGAACAAGCCGAAGAGCCCATCGAGGCGGTGGCGGCGTAGGAGGTCCAGCGGATGAGTGACAAGGCCCGGGTGTTGTTCGTCGATGACGAGCACCGCATTCTCACGACCATGCGGATGCTGTTCCGCAGCGACTACGAGAACCACTTCGCCAATTCGGCCCGTGAGGCACTGGACTTCCTGCGGACCCATCAGGTTGACGTCATCGTCAGCGATCAGCGCATGCCGGGCATGACCGGCGTGGACCTGCTGCGCGAGGCCCGTGAGCTGCGGCCGGACGCCATGCGCATCCTGCTGACCGGCTACTCCGATCTCAATGCCATCATCGGCTCCATCAACGAGGGCGAGATCTTCCGTTTCGTCAACAAGCCCTGGTCCAATCAGGAACTGAAGAATACGGTGGCGCTGGCCGTGGAGGCCGCGCGCGAAACCCGGGAACTGGCCGTGGCCACCCGCGGCGAGACCGCGTTGTCCGGCACCGACCTGCCGGTGGCCCTGGTGCTGGATGAGGACCCCTCCGTGGCGCCGGCGCTGCAGCAGATCATGGGCGATCGCTACCGCATGGTGGGTGCCGCCTCGATGGAGGACGCACTGGACGTGATGGAGCAGCAGCCGGTCGGCGTGGTCATCACCGACACCCGGGTGCAGGGGCGCTCCGTGGTGCAGTTGCTCAGCGAGCTGAAAGCCCACAACCCGGAACTGATTTCCATGATCGTGACCGCCCGGGCCGATGCCGGCCTGGCCATCGAACTGATCAATCAGGGCCAGATCTACCGCTTCATCACCAAGCCCTTGCGCGAGACCCAGTGCAAGCTGGCGGTGGCCGCCGCGATCAATCAGCACCGCAAGCTGTCCCGCCACAAGGGTCTGGGGCGACGCTATCAGGTGGAGAAGAAGGCCCCGGAGGCCGAAGACACGGGGCAGGGCATCGGTGCCGGCCTGCTCGGGCGCATCCGGTCCCTGCGTTCGCTGGTGGCCCGCGGCACCGCCTGAGCCCGCGTTTTGCTGCACTGCGGCGCGCAAGGTCCCGCCGCGGCGTCACAGGCGTGCCGGCCAGAAAGGCCGAAATGACGGCCTCGGCATGAGCTTTGCTTCTGCCTGACAGGCCCTGTCATGGGCCTGTCAAGCGGTCCTTCTAGAAACGTGTGCTAATGTCAATCTCGGAGGGATGCGCCTCCGGATTCATGACCCGAACCACATAGCAGAGACAAGGTGGCTGACGTGCAGACATCAACGATTATGCTCATCACCTTCATCACGATAGGTGTCATTGCCGTCATGACCGCGATAGCGCTGGTCAGCCGACGGCCATCCATGGGCTACAACGCCCCCGCCATCCTCACCAGCCTGGGTATTTTCGGTACCTTCCTGGGTATCACCGTCGGGCTCGCCAGTTTCGATCCGGCCGACATCAGCGGCACCGTGCCGCTGCTCTTCGCCGGGATCAAGCTGGCCTTCTGGACCTCGGTGGCCGGCATCCTTGGCGGCATCCTGGTGCGATTCCGTCATTTGTTCTTCCCGCTGTCCGCCGAATCGGCCGACGAAAGCGTCACCCTGAAGGATCTGGTCGGCGCCATGCGTGGCGTCGAAAGCAGCCTGCGCGACGAGAACAAGCAGTCCCTGCTGGGCAATCTGAACAAGCTGCAGGCCGAAGCCAATGGCCGCGCCGAGGAGCTGAATGAAACGGTCTCGCGGCTGGCCAGCGCGGCCGACGAGGCCGCCGGTCGCGGCGAGGACATGGTCGAGCAGCTGCGCGGCATCCGCAATGGCACGACCGCGCTGCAGAGCGAGATGCAGGCCAATACCGATGCCACCTCCACCGGTCTGAGCGAGCTGCGCGACCGCCTGAACGAAGGCCTGTCCAGCGCCTTCGCCGCCAGTGCCGGCAAGATGAGCGAGGACCTGGCGCGGGACCTGGACAACCTGGGTTCGCTGCTCAGCGAAAATCAGGTACTGGCCGCCGAGCGCATCAGCAAGGCGCTGGGCAGCAGCCAGGAGGAACTGGGTCGCAAGCTGGATGCCGGCCGCGAGGCCATGAACGAACAGCTGGGCAAGGCCGTGGTCGATCTGCGCGATGCCCTGCTCGGCCCGGACGGCGCCACCCAGGGCATCGCCAAGAGCCTGCAGGCCGGTCAGGTTGATCTGGCCGCCGCGCTGGCCCGGGTCTCCGACAGCGTGCGTGCCGCCCTGGGCGAGAACGCCGAGGTGCTGGCCGCGCGCCTGGCCGATACCGGCGCCGCCAGTGCCGAGCGCATGCAGGAGCTGGGCAAGGCCATTGCCGCGCTGCACGAGGCCATGGGCGAAGACGCCGGCGCCATGCTGCAGCGGCTGGATGCCGTGCGCGACGGCACCGCCTCGCTGGGCGAGCGCCTGGCCGGCGTGCTGGGCAGCAACAATGAATCCCTGGCCCAGGCCATCGAACGCCTGCAGACCACCATGGGCACCGATACCGAAGCCCTGCTGGAGCGGCTGGAGAATCTGCGCCACGGCTCCAGCGCGCTGGGCGACCGCCTGGCCGAGGTGCTGGGCAGCAGCAACGCCGCCCTGACCGAAGCCCTGCAGGGCAATCGCGACGCGCTGGCGGCCCAGATTGCCAGCGCCGTCACCGATCTGCGCGACGCGCTGGTCGGCCCCGAAGGCGCCACCGCTGCGATCAGCGAGGAAATGCAGAAGAGCCAGCTGGAGCTGGCCAATGCGCTGGCCCGCACCGCCGATGGCGTGCGTGCGGTCATCGTCGACAAGATGGCGCAGGGCGATGCCGCCACGGCCGAAGGCCTGCGTGGCATGACCGACGCCATCCAGACCCTGCGTTCGGCCATGCACGGCGATACCGCCGAGGTGCTCAAGAGCCTGGGCGCCGTGCGCGCCGGCGCGGAAAGCCTGGGCGATCGCCTGGGCTCGGTGCTGGGCGAGAACACCGAGGCGCTCAACGCTTCGCTGGAACGTCTGCAGGCGGCTATGGGCCAGGATGCCGGCAGCATGCTGAAGGCGCTGAGCGAGGTGCACGAAGGAACGACCGCACTGGGCGAGCGCCTCAGTGGCGTGCTGGGCGAGAACAGCGAGCAGCTGGACCGCGCCATGGCCCAGTTGCGTGCCGCGATGAGCGAGGATGCGGCACAGGTGCTCAAGGGCTTGAGCGCGGTCGCCGCCGGCTCGGACAACCTGGGCGAGCGTCTCAGCGCGGTGCTGGGCGAGAGCAAGCAGAGCCTGCAGAAGGCGCTGGAACAGTTGCAGGGCGCCATGGGCCAGGATGCCGAGAAGGTGCTCGAGGCCCTCGGAGCGGTGCACAGTGGCACCGACAAGCTGGGCGAACGTCTGAGCGGTGTGCTGGGCGAGAATCAGCAGGCCCTGGCCGAAGCCATGGACAGTCTCAAGGGCGCCATGGGCGAGGACACAGCCGAGGTGCTGGAAAGCCTTGGCGCGGTCTACAAGGGCACCGACGAACTGGGCGAGCGGCTGTCCGCCACCCTGGCCGGCAATGCCCAGACCCTGGCCAAGGCGCTGGGTCAGCTGCAGGCCGCGATGGGTCAGGAATCCGCCGCGATGCTGCGGCGCATGGACAGCGTGGCCGCCGGCTCCGAGGCCCTGGGCGAGCGCATGGCCCATGCCATGAATGTCAGCAACGAGGCCATCGCCGACGCCCTGCAGACGGTGCGCGACGTGATGGCGGCCAAGGTCACCGAAGGGGTGATGCAGCTGCGTGACGCCCTGGTCGGACCGGTTGGCGCGGCCAGCGAGATGGCGCGCAAGCTGCAGGAGGGCCAGTCCGAACTGGCCAACGCCCTGCTGCGCACCGCCGATGCGCTGCGCAACAGCATGGGCGAGGACATCGGCAGCGTGCTGGAGCGGGTGGACTCCCTGTCCAGCGGCCTGCACGACCTGGCCGACAGCGTGTCCTCCTCTTTCGGCGAGACCGCCGGTGGCCTGTCCGGCGACGTCAACAACCTGGCCACCACGGTGGCGGATGCGATCGACGACCTGCGCATGGCGGTGGTCGGTCCCGACGGTGCCAAGGCCGGCATCATCGACGAGCTGCGTTCCGGTCGCAAGGACACCGACAAGGCGCTGAAGGAGATCCACGGCGCGCTGAAGGAAAACACCCAGCGCCAGGTGGATTACAGCCCGAAGGGCCTGATGAAGGTGCTGGAGGAACTGATCCAGCAGTTCAATACCCAGTTCAGCGGCCAGTTCTGGGAGAAGCTGGGCGGCTTCACCAGCGCGGTGGCGGAACTGTCCGAGTGGATGGCGACCTACCGCAAGCAGCTGGCGGACATGGTCGACCAGCAGACCAAGTCGGCGAAGAACATGGACATCGCGACCCGCCGCTTCGACGAGGTGGCTTCCAAGTCCGGCATCTTCCTCGATGTCTCGCGCAACATGTCCTCCCTGCTGGGTGGTCTCGACTCCCAGCGCGTGCAGATGGAAAGCCACCTCAAGAGCTTCGCCCATATCGTGGACGAAACCCGCGCCAACCTGGAGAACATCGAGGAGCAGATTGTCGCCGGCAACGAGAACATGAACTCGCACCTCAAGGAGATCTCCGAGCGCATCGAAGAGCAGGTCATCCGGGTCGATTCCGCGATGGACGAGGAGCTGCGCAAGGCCCTGACCACCTTTGGCCAGCAGCTGTCCGCGCTGTCCGAGAAGTTCGTCGAGGACTACACGCCGCTCACCGAACGCCTGCGCGACGTGGTCAACATCTCCCGGGGGGTGTAAACCATGAGCAATCCACTGGCCAATCAGGCGCCCAACGAAGACTACTGGGTCTCGGCCGCCGACCTGCTCGGTGGCGCGCTGATCCTGTTCTTCCTGCTCATGCTGTATTTCATGATGACCTTCCGCGAGGAAAGCGCGGCGCATGAAAAGGCCTGGGAGGACACGGTGCAGAGCCTGCAGACCAAGCTCAAGGGTGCTCAGATCAATGTCGACAGCGTGCGCGAGATCGCGGTCACCTATGACCAGAAGAAGGACGAGCTGTATCACCAGCTGCTGCTGGAATTCGGCCAGGACCTGCCGAAATGGAACGCCGAGATCGACACCGACCTGACCGTGCGCTTCAATGAACCGGACGTGCTGTTCGGGGTGGGCTCCGCGGTGATCCGGCCGGAGTTCATGGACATCCTGATCAACTTCTTCCCGCGCTACATGGACCTGCTGACCAGCTCCGATTTCAAGGACAGCGTGTCCGAACTGCGCATCGAGGGGCATACCTCCAGCTTCTGGAACCGGGCCAATCCGGCGCCGACCCAGATCGCCTACCTCAAGAACATGGACCTGTCCTACGAGCGGGCGCGCAGCGTGCTGCGTTTCGTGATGCAGATCCAGGACATCGAGGAGAATCATCTGCCCTGGCTGCGCAAACATCTGACCGCCAACGGCCTGTCCTCGTCACGGCTGATCTACAACGACGACGGCACGGAGAACTGGGCGCGCTCGCAGCGGGTCGAATTCCGTATCCGGACCGATGCGGAGTCGAAGATGGCCAAGATCCTGGAGGTCGAAAGCTGATGAGCCTGCCCAACTTCGTCAATTTCGAACCCTTCAACGAACTGCGGCGCAAGATGCATGTCGAGCGCCTGGGGCGCTTCGGCGAGGCCATCAATTCACTGGTGTCCGAGCCTGAAGCGCCAGCCGATGCCGCCGAGCCGGCCCGGCCGGCGCCGAAGACGCGGGCCCGCAAGGCGGGTGCTGCCGACAAGGCGGTCAACGGCAAGACGGCCGGCAGCCGGGCCAAGGCCGGGGCATCCACCCCGGCGAAGCCCGCGGCCGGGACCAGGGCCAAGACA
>JBFJTN010000207.1:0-6519 GCA_041625325.1 Oceanococcus sp.
CGAACTGGAGGTCTCCGAATCACGCGGCGCGGTGCAACTGGACAAGGTCGAGGTCACCGGCTCGCGCCTGCGCCGGACCGATTTCGAAACCGCCCAGCCCGTGGTCGTGATCAGTCGCGACGACATCCTGCGCAGCGGCCTGACCGATATCACGGAGTTGCTGCGCGGCCTGACCGCGGCGGGCAACAACAGCCTCAGCCCGCAGCAGGGCCGCTTCGCCCTGACCATGGGCGAAGCCAATCTGGATCTGCGCAACCTGGGCGCCACCCACACCCTGCTGCTGGTCAACGGCCGGCGCTGGGTCACCGGGCTTATCCAGACCCAGACCTCGGTCTCCGACTACAACACGATTCCCACCGCGATCATCGAGCGGGTGGAGATCCTCAAGGATGGCGCCTCCGCGATCTACGGCTCCGACGCCATTGGCGGCGTGGTCAACGTGATCACGCGCAAGGATTTCGACGGTGGTGAGTTCAGCTATCACTACGGCCAGTTCCTGGAGGAAGGCGACGGCCTGAATCATCAGGCCTCCCTGTCCTGGGGCACCAACACCCGGGACACCAATCTGTACATGAACCTGAACTACACGGATCAGGCCGAGGCGCCAAACGAGAATCGCGCCCTCACCGCCCAGCCTCTGGCCGGTCCGACCCGCAACAGCATCGTGTCGCAGAACGGCGCCTTCCTGTTCGTGGATCTGGACTCGGTGAATGCTGCGCGCTACGGCTGTCCCAATCTGCAGGCCGGCATTCTGGCCGGGGCGCTGGGCGAACCCAGCACCGGCGGGCCGATTCGGCAGACCCAGATGGTCCCGGCGGGTCTGGTGCTGTGCAGCCTGACCCTCAACGAGGGCGCTGAAGGCGGCGCCGGCAATCCGCTCGACTACCACCAGATCGACAACACCAACCCGGATGACACCTACAACCGCTTCGCCGACGGCACCCTGAAGCAGCCCAACGAGCGCATTGCCTACTTTGCCCAGCTGGAGCACCGCCTGCTGGACAATCTCAGCCTCAATTTCGAGACCCTGTACAACCGCCGGGAATCGATCAGCGTGGGTCAGAACGCCTACCTGTCCGGGGGCAACCTGGACGGCGGCCTGCAGGCCCATCTGGCCCATATCGCGGCCAGCAACCCGAACAACCCCTTCGCCCAGGACATCGGCTTCGATTCCAGCTGCGGGGGACCGGCGGACAGCGGCGCCGACCCCAACAGCCCCAGCTGCACCGGCATCGGGGACGGCACAGGTGTCTGGGCGATTCGTCGCGCCCCGGGCCTGAACAACGACAATTTCTTCGACGTGGTGGACACCATCCGCCTGGGCGGCGGGGTCAGCGGCGAGTTCGACTGGCTGGACCTGCCGCTGAGCTGGGATGCCGGCTACATCTATTCACGCAGCAAGATCGAGGAAATCTTCCCTGCGGTGCACTACGAGCTGGCCGGCCGCGCGCTGGGCAATTTCGGTCCCTGCGAGGCGCCCTGCGTCCCGCTCAACGTGTTCCAGGGCGCGGCCAATCTGGATCCGGCCGCGGTGGACTACATCCGGATCGATGCCTGGCAGCGCAACCGCACCCGCCAGGACATGGCCTACTTCAACATCACCAGCGAACTGCCGCTGGCCGAACAGTGGCTGCCCGGCCCGCTGGCCGTGGCCCTGGGCTGGGAATGGCGCAAGGACTTCTACGCCAGCGATGTCGACCCGGCCATCCAGCAGGGCATGATCCGCCTCAACCAGAGCAACCCGCTGGCCGGTGCCACCTATGCGCGGGAGGCCTACATGGAGATCGGCCTGCCGCTGCTGCGTGAGATGCCCGGCGCCTACGCCCTGGACCTGGATCTGGCCGGTCGCTATTCGCGTTACCCGCGGATCGGCGGCATCACCACCGGCAAGGCCGGTCTGCGCTGGCAGCCCTTCGAAGAGTTGCTGCTGCGCGCCACCTACTCCACCGGTTTCCGTGCCCCCAACGTGGGTGAGCTGTATCTGGGCGCCTCGCAGAGCTTCGACCCGCTGCTCGACCCCTGCGCCGATCCGGGCACCAACGAAACCGCCGATCAGAACTGCCTGGCCGATGGCACCCCCGGTGGCGGCGATGGCGGTGCCATCGCCACGCCCTACGACATCTGGCAGGGCAATCTCGACCTGCAGCCGGAGAAGTCCCGCAACATCACTTACGGCCTGATCTACTCGCCGGCCTGGGTGCCAGGCCTGGACCTGAGCCTGGACTTCTACGACATCGAAATCGACGATTTCGTGGTCATCGGCCAGGGCCAGTTCTTCCTCGACTCCTGCTACAAGACCGAGGAACGCAATTACTGCGAGTTCATCAACCGCAATGGCCTGGGCACCCTGACCTATGTGGATACGCCCTACTTCAACCTGTCCAAGGTGCAGACCTCGGGTCTGGATATCGGGCTGAGCTACGTGCTGCCGGTGCCCGATTACCTCGGGCTGGTGAAGCTGAACCTGGATGCCTCCTACCTCACGGAGTTCCGCACCGTGTCGCCGCGACCCGGCCAGGAGGACGAGGTGGTCTCCGAGGTGGGCACGGTGGACGGCCAGTTCTTCGGCTATCCGCGCTGGAAGGCCGGCGGCTATCTGAGCTGGAAATGGGAACGTTTCAAGGCCAGCTGGTCCACCCGCATGGCCTATCACATGGTCGAGCCCTGCGGCGACCTGTTCCCGACCCCGTCGCTGGCCGACATGGGCCTGTGCAGCGATCCGGACGCGGTCGACGAAAATGGCGACCCGGCGCCGCTGAACCGTCTGCACACGGTGTTCTATCACAACCTGCAGTTCGGCTATGACTTTGCCGGCTACGATGCGGATATCGCGGTCGGGATCAACAATGTGCTGGACCAGGATCCGGAAATCTCACGCAGCCTGACCTCGCTGTACTGGTACAACTTCGATCCGAACCACTACGAAACGCCTGGCCGTTACGGCTACCTGCGGGTGAGCTTCCGCTTCTGAGCGCTCGGGCTCTGCGTCTGGCCCGGGCTGACTGTCAGAGGCTGCTTTTTTCCACAGAAGACACAGATGAATAGAGTTCTCTTTCTTAAAGATCTGCGTCATCTGTGGACTGCTTTTTCTGGTCGGTAACGCCACTGTTCCGTCGGGCCCCAGCGCCCGAGTTCGGAAAGTTGACGCATACTGGGCCCTGCGACACTACGGAGGGAGCACCATGCGCAAACTGATGATGATCGCCCTGCTCGGTGGCATGAGCCTGAACGCCTGGGCGGGCCCGGCCCCGTCCATAGAAGCGACCCTGAACGCCCATGCCGGCAAGGCAGTCACCCTGAAGCTGGCCGATGGCAGCGAGCTGGGCGGACGCCTGGACGGGGTCAGCCCGGTCACGGTCAAGCTGGTGGAACTCAGCGGCAAGGAATACTACGAAGCGGTCATCCGGCTGGAACAGATCAGCGCCGTTATCGTCCGTTCCCCGGGCAAGTAGTCGGCCTGAACTTTCTCGCGCATCTGTGGCTGGCCGAGCAGACCGGCACCTCGCTGGCGGGCGCCATTCTGGGTGATTTCGCCAAGGGGCCTGATCTGGATGCCTTTCCCCCGGATCTCGCCACCGGCATCCGCCTGCACCGACGGGTGGATCACCTGACCGATTTTCATCCCGCGGTCGTGGCCCTGCGGGGGCGCTGGCGTCGGCCCCTGAGGCGCTACGCGCCGATCCTGATCGATCTGGGCCTGGACCACAGCCTGGCGCGATGCTGGGGGCACCACCATGACCTGCCCCTGGAGCAGTTCGCCCGGCTGGCCCAGGCCAGCCTGCTGGCACAATCGCCACATTTCCCGGAGCCACTGCGCAGCCGCCTGGACGGCTTCGCCGAACTGCTGCTGTCCTACGCCCGGCCCGAAGGCCTGCTGCGGGCCCTGCAAGGCACCGCCAGCCGCCTGCGTCGCCCCTATGAACCGGACGCGGCCATGCGCCTGCTCTGCGCCGAAGGCAGCAGGCTGGACCAGCTGCTCGCCCTGCTGCTGCCGGAGCTGAGGGCGCAACTCGAGCAGGAACTGGCCGACGGTCTGACAGCCAGCGGCCCCCTCATGTAGGCCATGGCCTACAAGGCCAGTCAAAATGGCCTATACGCGCAACAGCCATTGCCCATGGCGCGAAAGGCCGCGGCGGGCCACAGTAGGCTCACGAACACAGTCCGCCGCGTCGGCGGAACAATTCCTGCATCGACTTCACTGTCCTGCCTGCGGCCACCGACCAGCGGGCCACGGTGAGGTCATTCCTGAATCTGGGGGGACACCACGACATGTCACGAAAACTCTTCACCGCACAGGGCCGCCTCGGCCTGTTGTGCAGCGCCCTGCTGCTCGGCTTGAGCAGCCAGGCCCTGGCTGGTCCCGGCCAGGGACAGGCCATCAGCGCGGAAAAACGCCGCGTGGTCGAGCACTGGAGCGCCGAACGCCGCGCCCAGGCACAGCCCCGCGACCTGCGCATCGACGCCCAGGGCCAGGGCTGGCTGCGCGCCGCCGATGGCTCGATGCGGGCCTATGGCGCCGCCTCCGCGAATGGCCGGCAACTGCAGATCACCCGCGTGCCCATGGCCAAGCCCGGTGGTGGCGGCGGTGGCGGCGGCGACACGACGCCCCCCAGCATCTCCGCCATGCTGCCGGCGGACGGGTCCACGATTGGCTCGGCGCAGGATTTCTCGGCTGTCATCACCGACGCCAGCGGCATCAAGTCGGTCAGTTTCATCATCACCTATCCCGATGGGGTGACCACCCAGTCCTTCAGCCCGGGCTATGCCGGCAATGACACCTGGTCGATCAGCCTCAGCGGCTTCAGCAGCGGCAACTGGAGCTGGCATGTGGTGGCCAAGGACAACGGCGCCAGGGGCGGCAACGAAGCCGTCTCCGCGCCCGCCGGCTTCACCGTCGACGCAAACGGCGGTGGTGGCGGAGGCGGTGGTGGTGGCGGCAGCCACATCGTCAGCAATGCCGGCTGGGCCGAGGGTGGTCCGGTGCAGACCGCGGCCGGCCGCATCTACTTCGAAATGCCCAGCAATGCCCGGCGCAAGCGCTGGAATGGCTATGTCTGTTCCGGCACGGTGGCGAGCGACGGGGTGAGCGGCCGATCGGTGATCCTGACCGCGGCGCACTGCGTCTATGACGATGCGAACAAGGCCTTCGCCCGCAATGTTCTGTTCATCCCCAATCAGGATGGCACCAGCGGCAGCGGCACGGACGGCGACTGCTTCAATGATCCGCTGGGCTGCTGGGTGCCGGCCTTCGGCGTGGTTGACGTCAACTGGACCACCCGCAGCTTCCCGGACAACGTGGCCTGGGATTACGCCTACTACGTGGTGAGTGACAGCGGCGCCCACGCCGGCACCGCGGCAGGCAGTGATGCCCTGGACGCTGCCGCCGGGGCCATGAGCATCAGCTTTGCCACGCCCATGACCGATGACGGTGATCCGTCAGCATCCAGCGCCGACTTCACCCATGCCCTGGGCTATTCGCAGAGCGATGATCCCAACTTCATGTACTGCGCCGAGGACATGACGTCGGAGAGCAGCGTCAACTGGTGGCTGCCCAGCTGCGGCCTGTCCGGCGGCGCCTCAGGCGGCCCGTGGGTGCAGCCGATGAGCGGCGGCGACGGCCCCCTGATCTCGGTCAATTCCTGGGGCTACACCACGGCCCCGGGCATGGCCGGCCCGCACCTGAATGACAACTCGGCCGCCTGCCTGTTCGGCGAGGCGGGCGGGGTCAGCTTTGCCAGCATTCCCGCCAGTGACGGGGATGCCGGTCTGGTGGTGGACTACTGCCCCTGACACGGCCGGGGCCCGGCGCAAGCCGGGCCCCTCATGCCGACGTGCTGCCTGCCGATCTCAGGGCGCCAGCGGCGGCGGATCCTGCTTTTCCGATGACGGCAACAGCGCCGGCGTCAGGCGCTGACTGCCGCTGAGGCTCTGCAACATCACCGGATCAAGCGTTTCCACCACGCTGGGCAGCTGGGCGATCGAGTAGTACCACTCCCCCTGCACCCGCTCGGGGGTGATATCCATCAGCATGTAGCCCAGCTGCTCTTCCTGCGCGTGCTTCATGTGCGGATTCGAGCCCGAGGCCATCAGGCCGGTCCACACCGGCACCGGCACCTGGGCAACCCCGCCACAGCAGAGTTCCACCCCCAGGCTGCCCTCGCCGGTCAGCGGGTTGTAGCTGGCCGGATCATTCGGATCGCGCGGCAGGTCGCAGGCGATCACCGCGTGGATGTCGCCGAAGATGAACACGCTGTTCTGGATGTTCTGCCCCTCCAGCACGTCGTAGACCGCCTGCCGGTCGAAACGATAGCCATCCCAGGCGTCCTCGTTGACGTAGCAGGGGTCCTCGCCGGGCAGCGAGGTGCACTGGGTCAGCGGATTGGTCACCGGCGCGATCAGCGGCGCGAAGGTGGTGCCATTGCCGATGATCTTCCAGGTCGCGGTGCTGGCCGCCAGTTCATTGAGGAACCACTCGCGCTGCTCGGCGCCGAGGATGGTCTGCTCGGGACCAAAGATGTC
>JBFJTN010000208.1:0-6442 GCA_041625325.1 Oceanococcus sp.
CTGGGCACGATCGGGGATTTCGCCTACCAGCTCACGGTGGCGGTGATCGCGGTCTCGCTGCTGCTGTCCCCCACCTGGATCAACCTGGCCGGTTTCATCAATCCTTCCGGCCGCATCCGGCGCGGGCGGCCGTCCTGGATCTGCTAGACGGCCCGGCTCAGGGCGTGCGCGGGCATTTCAGCTTCTCGCCCGCCTTGCGCCGCTGGTAGCACTCGCGCAGGGCCATGCGCTCGTCCTCATCCAGGGACTTGAATTTCTGGTACTTCTTGCGCGCATCGCTGCGCTCTTCCGGGCTCATCTGCTGCCAGCGCTGGTGATTGTCGAGCAGTCGAGCGCGCCGTTCGGCCGGCATCTGGTCCCACTGCTGCGCATAGCGCGCGAATTGCTGTTTCTGTTCGGAGCTCAGTTCCGACCAGCGCGGCTGAGCCTGGGCCAGACCCATGCCGGCGCAGAACAGGAGCAGCCCCCAGCGGACGGCCTTCATCTCAAACCTCCCCTTCCTCCAGCCACAGCACCAGATCCAGATCGGCGATCACCGCCGCATCCTCCGCCGCGTTCGCCTGGCCCTGCAGGTCGGCCGGCCCCTGGGTCAACTGCCAGCCGAGCACGCTGACGGTCAGCACGCTGGCCGCCACCATGCCGGCCCGCCACCAGGGACTGGGCCGGGTGTCCAGCTGCTCCAGCGCACGATAGCGTGCCGCCCGCAAGGCGGCGCGGGTCAGTTCGTCCGGCTCGGCCGCCCGGGCATCCAGGCTCCGGCGCAACTGCTGTTCCAGTTCCTCGTCATTCATGCCCACAAAACCTCCACCTTGCTGCGCAAGGCCTGCATCGCCCGTGACAAATGTGTCTTCACGCTGCCCTGCCCGCAACCCATGATCTTTGCCGTGTCGGCCACGTCAAAGCCCTCCCAGACCCGCAACAGCACCGCCTCGCGCTGGCGCTGGGGCAGCTCGGCCAGCGCCTGCTCCAGACGTTCGATGGCCTGGCGCTGGGCCAGCTGCTCCTGCGGATCATCCGCCGCCGGGCGCTCGAGCAGGAACTCGCCGCCGTCCACGAAGCGCTGGCCGAAGCGCTGCATGTCGCGAATCCGGTTCTGCAGGATGCGGAAGAACAGCGGCGCCCACTGCTCCGACGGCTTGCGGCTGTACTTCTGGACCAGGCGCAGCATGGCATCCTGGACCGCATCCAGGGCGGCATCGCGGTCGCGCAACTGTGCCTGCGCCAGGCGGAAAGCCCGGGCCTCGACCGAGGCCAGGAAGCTGTCCATGCTGTCACGCAGCACCTGCGCCGACTCCCTGCTCATGTCCTGGGCCACCCAGGCATTCAATGGCACAGCCATGGCAGCACCTCGGCACTGGCTGGGAATCTGGTGTCCGAATTCATGCAGGCTCCTTACTCTGACACACTATAACGCCTCAGTAACGCGTCCAGCCCCTCCCCGTTGACAGCCGAAAACATCATCCAGGTGGCCCTGCCGGTGCCACGCGGCCACAGCTATGACTACCGCTGCAGCGCCCCGGTCAGCCCGGGAATGCGGGTGCGCGTGCCCTTCGGCCGGCGCCGCCTGGTCGGCCTGGTGCTTGACGCGGAGACGGCCAGCGGCATGCCGCCGGATCAGCTGCGCGAGGTGCTCGAGGTGCTGGATGACGCTCCCCTGGTGGACCGGCACTGGCAGGCACTGGTGCGCTTCGCGGCGCACTATTACCAGAGTGCCCTGGGCATGGCCGTGGCCACCGCCCTGCCGGTGAGCCTGCGCCAGGGCAAGCTGGCGCGCCCCCGCCGCCAGGTCCGCTGGGAGCTGACTCCCGCCGGGCGGACCCAGGATCCGGCCGGCCTCGGACGCGCCCGACGCCAGGCCACTGCGCTGCACAGCCTGCAGCAGGCCGGCGGCGCCCTGAGGGCAGAGCAGATCGGCCCGGAGGGCACGGCGAACGCCGTGCTGCAGGGCCTGGCGGGCAAAGGCCTGATCCGGCCAGCGCAGGACCAGCTACCGGCCTCGCCAGCCATCGATGTCCGGCCGCTGACGCCGGCCCAGGCGGGCATCTGTCAGGAGGTGGGGGAGCGTTTCGCGGTGCATCTGCTGGAAGGCGTCACCGGCAGCGGCAAGACCGAGGTCTACCTGGAACTGGCCCGTCGCCAGCTGGCCGCGGGCCGCCAGTGCCTGATCCTGGTGCCCGAAATCGGCCTGACCCCGCAGATGGTGGAGCGGGTCCGCCAGGGCACCGGTGCCCGGGTGGTGGCGCTGCACTCCGGCCTGTCCGAGACCGAACGCCACAATGCCTGGCTGGATGCGCGCGACGGCCGTGCCGACATCGTGCTGGGCACCCGTTCGGCGGTGTTCGTGCCGCTGCCCCGGGCAGGCCTGATCGTGGTCGACGAGGAACACGATGCCTCCTACAAGCAGCAGGACGGGATGCGCTACCACGCCCGCGACCTGGCCGTGCGCCGCGGCCAGATGCTCGATATCCCGGTGCTGCTGGGCAGCGCCACGCCGGCCCTGGAAAGCCAGTACAACGCGCTGCAGGGCCGCTATCGCCTGCATCGGCTCCATGAACGCTTCGGCGCCAGCACGCCGCCTCGTCTGCAGATCGTCGATCTGCGCGGCCAGCATTGCCAGGACGGCCTGTCCCCGCTGCTGATCGGCAGGCTGCGCCAGCACCTGGATGCCAATCAGCAGGTGCTGCTGTTCATCAACCGGCGTGGCTACTCGCCGGTGCTGCTCTGCCACGACTGTGGCTGGACCGCGCATTGCGACCGCTGCGACGCCCGCCTGATCAGCCACCGGCGCAGTCGCAGCCTGCGATGCCACCACTGCGGCCACCAGCGGGCCCTGCCCGCGCGCTGCCCGGATTGCGACAGCAACCAGCTGCAGCACCTGGGCCAGGGCACCGAGCGCATCGAACAGCGGGTCGCCGCACTGTGGCCGGGCGTGCCTCGACTGCGCCTGGACCGCGACGTGCTGCAGCGACGCGGCGAGCTGGAACAGGCGCTGGCCCGCATCCGCAGCGGTGAGGTGCGCCTGATCATCGGCACCCAGCTGATGACCAAGGGGCATGATTTTCCGCAGCTGTCCCTGGTCGGCAACATCGATGCCGACCAGGGACTGTATGGCCAGGACTTTCGCGCCACGGAGCATCTGGCCCAGCAGGTCATCCAGGTGGCCGGCCGTGCCGGCCGCCGCGATGCGCCCGGCGAAGTCATCCTGCAGACCCACAATCCGGACCATGCCCTGCTGCAGCTGCTGCAACACGGTGACTATGCCCAGGCGGCTCAGAGTCTGCTGTCCGAACGCCAGCTGCTGGCCTGGCCACCATTTTCTCGCCTCGCCCTGCTGCGGGCCGAGGCCACCGACGGCGAACTGGTGCAGCGCGAGCTGGGCGCCCTGGCCGAACTGCTCTGGCAGCAAGCCGACCCGGAAGTGCTGGGCCCGGTGCCGGCCCCGATCGAGCGCAAGGGCGGCCGCTACCGTTACCAGCTGCTGTTGCGCAGCCCCAGCCGCCAGCGTCTGCAACAGGCCCTGGCCCGGCTGCGGGCCGAACTGGAAGCGCGTCCCGGCTGCCGCCGCCTGCGCTGGTCGCTGGACATGGACCCGCAATTTCTGGATTGAGCATCCGGACCGCCCAGGCTTGTATGATGCCGCTATCCGGCCACCGCCGCCGGCGCCCATCCGCCCCCTGTCAACGCCTGGAGCCATGTCTACACTTCGTCGTACCGTGCTGGCCCTGAGTGCCCTGCTGGCGCCCATCTCCGCCAGCGCCAGTCCCATTGCCGAGATTCACACGGACAGCGAGTCCCTGCGCTTTGCCCTGCCCGATTTCGTCTACGCGACGGGGGTCACGGCCGACTTCCAGCAGCTGCAGCTGATCGATGCCGAAGGCGGCAATCTGCCCTTCGCGATCTGCCCGAGCCTGAGCGCGCACGAGGCCTGGCTGGATGTGGCGGTGCTCGAGGTACCCAGCATCGCGCGCGTGGTCACCGACGGCCACGGCGACCTGCAGCTGGAATTCTCCCCCGGCGCCCGCCACCCGGGAGTAATCCAGGACTGGGTGATCGACAGCCGCGAGGTCGACGGCGCCATTGCCGAATTCCAGGGCCTGCCGCCAATCAGCCAGTTGCGCAGCGGACCCAATCTGCGTCAGTGGTCTGCTCCGCTGAGCTTTGAACAGCGCGGTGACAGCATTGTGTTTTCGCCGCTGCGCAGCCCCTACTTCCGGGTACGCCTGAGCCAGCAGAAGCCCGCAGGAGAAGCGAAACTGCGCGCCCGACTGCAGGAGCGCAGCGGCGAGCGCCAGCCGCACTGGTACTCCCTGGAGCCTCTGGCAGACGGGCAATATGGCAACCGGCGCAAGCTGCCGGTGATCGCCGCCCGGGTGCCGGGCGCCGATGCCGATGGCTGGCGTGTCGAATCCCGCCAGGGCGACTGGGACGCCTGGAAACCACGGGCCCGGGTGCCGCCCGGCGAACCCGACGCGATCCGCCGCTTCAGCGCGGTCACCGACCCCCAGTGGCGCCTGCAGGGCAGCGAGGGTCCGCTGGAACTGGCTCACCCCGCCTACGAGCTGCGCCTGCCGCGGATCAGCCCGGCCCGGCCCCTGCGCCTGCTGCGGCTGGAGCAGGGTCGCTTCGGCCCGGCGCTCAGCTGCACCCACACCGAAGGCCTGGCGACGCGTGCGCCGGACCGGATCGTGGCTCTGGACAGCGGCGGCTTTCGCGCCCCCAGCGCCACCGACCTGCGTGGCTACTTCCTGATCCTGGTCGGCATCGGCCTGGCGCTGGGCCTGGCCTGGCGGCGCTATCGCAAGGCCCGGCTCGCAGGCTAAAATGCGCCGTTTTGCCCCGACCTCCCCCGCATGAAAGACAGCATCCAGGCCCTGCTGGCCCAGGCCGCCGCCAGCCTGGGCATCAGTGTCCCTGACAGCGCCCGGCTGGAAGCCACCCGCGACAAAGCCCACGGCGACCTCGCCTCGAACCTCGCCCTGGTCTGCGCCAAGGCCCTGGGCCGCCCGCCGCGCGAGCTCGCCCAGGCCCTGATCGAGGCCCTGCCCGAGGATCCGGCGGTCGCCAGGGTGGAACTGGCCGGCCCCGGCTTCATCAATTTCTTCCTGGCCGGGGACCAGTACCATCAGCTGCTGCAGCGCATCGTCGGCGACGGCGAGGCCTATGGCCGCTCCGACCGCCATCAGGGCCAGCGCCTGCTGCTGGAATTCGTCTCCGCCAATCCCACCGGCCCGCTGCACGTCGGCCATGGTCGCGGCGCCGCCTATGGCGACTGCCTCGCCCGGCTGCTGCGCGCCGCCGGCTACGCCGTCACTTCCGAGTACTACGTCAATGACGCCGGCCGCCAGATGGACATCCTGGCGCTGTCGGTCTGGCTGCGCTATCTGGAACTCCAGGGCCAGGAGATCGCCTTCCCGTCGCGCGCCTACCAGGGTGACTACATCCGGGAATCCGCCACCCGCCTGGCCGACAAGGGGGATTTCGTCCGCCCGTTGGGGGTCGCCAGCGAGGCCCTGCCGCCGGACGACGAGGAACAGGGCGATGCGCGACTCGATGCCCTGATCGCCGCCGCCAAGGCAGCCCTGGGCGCGGCCGGCTTCAGCGCCGTGCTCGACCATGTGCTGGGCGAGCAGCAGGCCGGCATCGCCGCTGATCTTGCCGCCTTCCGGGTGCATTTCGATCACTGGGCCTCGGAACGCGCCGTGGTCGACAGCGGCGCGGTGCAGCGCGCGCTGGAACAGCTGAATGCCGGCGGCCATACCTACGAGAAGGATGGCGCCCTGTGGTTCGCCAGCAGCCGCTTCGGCGACGACAAGGACCGGGTGCTGCTCAGAGCCAATGGCGCGGCCACCTACTTCTGCAATGACATTGCCTACCATGTGGACAAGCTGGGGCGTGGCTTCGACCGGCTGATCGACGTCTGGGGCGCCGACCATCACGGCTACGTCAAGCGCATGAGCGCCGCGGTCGAGGCCCTGACCGGCCAGGCCGACAAGCTGGATGTGGAGCTGGTGCAGTTCGTCAGCCTGCTGCGCCAGGGGCAGAAAGTGTCCATGTCCACGCGGGCCGGCACCTACGAGACCCTGGAAGACCTGCGCAATGAAGTCGGCGTCGACGCGGCGCGCTACTTCTACGTGATGCGCTCGCACGACCAGCACCTGGAGTTCGATCTCGCCCTGGCCACCGAAAAGAGCAATGACAATCCGGTGTTCTATGTGCAGTACGCCCACGCGCGCATCTGCAGCGTGTTCCGCCAGCTGGCCGAAAAGGAGCTGAGCTTCGATCCCGCCGCCGCCGCCGGCGCGCTGGATCGCCTGGACCAGGACGCGGAGCGCGAGCTGGCCAAGCTGCTGGCGCGCTACCCGGAGGCGGTGCTGGCGGCGGCCGCACAGCTGGCCCCGCAGATCATCGTCACCTACCTGCGCGAGCTGGCCGAGCAGTACCA
>JBFJTN010000209.1:0-6380 GCA_041625325.1 Oceanococcus sp.
CATCTCCACGTTGCTGCTGCCGTGGATGTGGTGGGTCATGCCCATGCCCCAGGCGAAGATCACGCGCTGCGACTTGGCGTAGAGCCGGGCCACCGCCTCAATCTCATCGCGGCTCAGGCCGCAGCGCTCCAGCAGTTCATCCCAGCTGGCGGCCCGGATATCGGCGCACCAGTCGGCAAAGCCTTCGGTGTGGGCGTCGATGAAGGCCTGGTCGGCCGCGCCCATGTCCAGAATGGCCTTGGCAATGGCCTTGAAGCTGGCAATGTCCCCGCCAATTCTTGGTTGCAGGTACTCGCTGGCAATCCAGTCGCCGCCCTTGAGCATGGAACTGGCGCTCTTGGGCACGGCGAAGCGCACCAGGCCGGCTTCCTTCATCGGGTTGATCACCACGACCGCGCCGCCGCGCGCCCGGCAGTTTCTGAGCTTGTGCAGCAGGCGGGGGTGATTGGATGCCGGGTTGGCGCCGATCAGAAAGACCAGATCGCAGTTGTCCAGGTCGGCCAGTTCCACGGTGGCGGTGCTGGTTCCGATGGTGCTGCCCAGGCCCACGCCGGTGGCCTGATGGCAGTAGTAGGAGCAGTTGCTGATGTTGTTGCTGCCGTAGAGCCGCGCCATCAGCTGCAGCAGGAAGCCCGCCTCGTTGGAGGAGCGCCCCGAGGAGTAGAAGAAGCTGCGCGCGGGCGCCGTCGCGGCAAATCGTCCGGCCGCATGGGCCAGGGCCCAGGTCCAGTCCACTACCTCAAATCGCGGGGAATCCGGGGCCTTGTACAAGGGGTGGTTCAGCCGGCCCAGGTGTTCGAGTTCGTGGGCGGACAGCTCGCGCAGTTCGTCCAGGCTGTGGCGGAAGATCTCCTGCGGGATCGGCGCCTGGATGTCGGTGGACTGCGCCTGGATGCTCTTGTTGCAGACCGAGGGGAACTCGCCCAGCTCGTTGGTCATGCCGCCGCGCTGGCCGCCCATGCCCAGGCCGCAGGCCTTGCAGGCATTGCGGGCCTTGAGCGCCTTCGCGCTGTTGCGCAGGCCAATCTTCTGGACGGTGGCCAGGGTGTACAACACCTTCTTGGGGCCACCGCCCACCCGGCTCATGACACGACGGCCTCGCGGGCCAGGCCGGCCTGCGCCCGTTCGCCCGATTCGACCGCCTGCAGGATCAGGCTGTTGATGGTCATCGGGCCGACCCCGCCGGGCACTGGCGTGTAGGCAGTCACCCGATCCCTGAGCGGGGCGAGCTCGATGTCGCCCACGCCCCCGGGGTGATAGCCGGCGTCGATCACCACCGCGCCGTCGCGGATCCAGTCCGCGCGGATGAACTCGGGCCGTCCGACCGCGCCCACCACGATGTCGGCGCGGCGCACATGCTCCGCCAGTTGTCGCGTGTGCGAGTGGCAGATCGTCACGGTGGCGTCGGCCTGCAGCAGCATGGCCGCCATCGGCTTGCCCAGGATCGGGCTGCGGCCGACCACCACGGCGTGCCGGCCGGCGATGGGAATCTCGTAGTGGCGCAGCAGGCGCATGATGCCCAGCGGCGTGGCGCAGCCGTAGGCGGGCTGACCCATCGCCATCCGGCCGTAGCCCAGGCAGGTCACGCCATCGACATCCTTCTCCGGCGCGATGGCATCGAAGCAGGCGCGCTCATCGATCTGACCGGGCACCGGATGCTGCAGCAGGATGCCGTGCACATCGGGGTCCGCGTTCAGGGTCCGAATGACTTCCAGCAGCTGTCCGGTGGTCGTCGTCGCGGGCAGCTCCAGGGCCCGCGAGCGCATGCCCACGCGGGCGCAGGCATTGGCTTTCATCCGCACGTAGGTGGCGGATGCGGGATCGTCGCCGACCAGGATCGTCGCCAGCACGGGCGCGGAACCACCGCGCTTGAGGCTTTCGACCCGGGCGCTGAGCCGGGCTTCGCTGAGCTGGGCGAGGCTTCTGCCATCCAGAATTGTGGCCATGGGGTTCCTCAGGCGGTGTGACGACCCGGTCGGGCAGGGCGGGTCAGGTCGGGGTGATCAGGTTCGCGCTTTGCGCCGCGTCTTCGGCAGGCGTGCTGCTCAGGGCCGCCTTCGCCACCGTGGGGTCGCCGCGAGTCAGTTCCGGGCCCAGGCTCAAGGGGTTCTGCGGCCAGGCGTCGGCGTGACCGCGCAGCCGTGCATCCAGCCAGCGCTGGCAGAGCTCGGCGGTCAGCGCGAGCATGCGCGGGCCTTCGATGTCGCGCAGGCCGACGACACGCCGGATGAAACCGGCGTGATAGTGGCTGAGGTCGGTGAAGTTCACATGCCCGGAGTGGCGCACGACCAGGCGCTCCACAAGGCCGCTGTCGCCAAGCTGTTCGGCGGGTTCGTAAGCGTAGTCGTTGTAGCAGCTTCCATCCTCGAACAGGGCGGATTCGCAGTGCAGCAGCAGCAGGGGGATGCGGATCTGCGTGTTGATCAGCTCGCGCCCCCACTGCCCGCCGTCCAGATTGACGATGGTGGAAATTCGCGAATCCATGTGGCCGGCCAGGCAGCTGGCGGAACCCCCCAGTGACATGCCCATGACGGCCACCCGGCTCAGATCGATGTGGTCGATGACATCCGCGATGCCGGCGTCGGGCGCGCCTTCCGTCAGATGATCAAGCAGAGAGGCGATATCGGCGGCCCAGGTGCTGCTGAGCTCGCTCATGCTCTGCACGGTAGCCTGCCGGATCAGCCCGGCAAAGCGCTCGCGCGTGGTCCTGGCGCGGGCGACCTGCATGCCGGCCTGCATCGGCTCTGGCCCCATCAGATCGGCCAGCGGGGGCATGAATGCGGGCTCTCCGGAAGGATAGGGCACTGCCGAAGTGGCGCCCGGGTGGGCCAGAGAGGCCACGACATAGCCGTGACTGGCCAGGTGCTCGCACAGATGGGAGTTCTGCGAGAGATAGCCTCCCAGCCCGTGGGAAAAGATCACCAGCGGGCAGGGCGACGCGCCCGCGTCCACCGGTGCGTCCTGGAAGGACCAGGTCAGGCTGGCGCCCAGTTCCCGCACCTGTGCGGCCGAGAACGGGTAGACCGCGGTCATGCCCCGCAGCATTGCTGAGGCTTCCCGGGCATCAAACAGCGCTCGCCGGTTCGCCTCGGGAGCGGGGCTGGCCGGATACCAGACCCGGGCCATCAGGTGCCTTGGCTGCCACGAAGAGGCCTCGCGCTGGTTCAGGTCCACGAACTCCATGTCGCGCACTCCGACCTTGTGGCGACCGCTCGGCTGCGGAAAGTCGATGCGGGGGGCGAAGCGCTTGCGATTGACCCGCGCGAGGATGGCCGCGGTCAGGCGCAACAGGGCGAGCACTGCCTTCTGAACAATGAGCAGAACCTTATTCATGGTGATTTCCATCGGTCGCTGTGGGGCATGCTGCGCCGGCGCAAGCGATATTGCAACCGTGCATGAATGTAAAAATCTTGCTGGCGGCCCCGCGCATGTGCGTGAAGCGGGGCGGCTCCTCGGTCGGCAGTGGCCGGCTGCATGGCGCATATGAAAGGCGTCTTAGGCCCGTCTGAGCGGTGATCTCGAACATGCGGCGCATCCTTTCGGAGGGCGGTCTTTGACTTAACAATACAGAGATGTGTATAAAAACACCTTACAGTAGCAATTGCAACTGCCGGCCCCTGAGGGCTCATGACCAGGGAGAGTGAGATGTCTGCGTCAAAGATGGACCCGGCCGCCTGGCCGTCCGGTGAGCGCGACCACTACCTCGCGCTGACCCGGACAATGCGTGAGCATCGCCCGATGACTGGCGCCGGCGAGACCTCGCTGGTCATGGGATCGACGGGGCCGTTTGCCCAGTACGTGGGTCGGCAGGCGCTGGTGGCCGGTGGCAATGCGGTGGACGCCGCGATCGCGGCGGCCTGTGCGCAGATCACACTGGCGGCGGGCTGCTGGGTCTCCTTCGCCGGGATCGCCAGCATGGTGATCCACGATCCGGAAACGGGCCAGGCGCATTCGGTCAATGGCCCCTTCCGGACCTTCAGGGCGGAGGACGAGCCGGCCAGCATCCCCTCCGCGCCCACGCCTTCCGGGCGGACCGCCCTGGTGCCGGGCTTTTTCGCCGCGGTGCATGCGGCCCATCAGCGCTTCGGGCGTCTGTCCTGGGCGGAGGTGCTGGAACCCTCAATCTGGCTGGCCCGGGAAGGCGTGCCGGTCACGGATGTCCACCTGCTGGTGGTGCCGCCCAAGCGCAAACTGCTGCAACGCCTGCCGGAAACCGCGGCGGTGATGTTCCCCGACGGCACCGACCCCTGGGTGGAAGGCGGCTGGTTCCGGCAGCCGGCGCTGGCGCAGACCCTGACCCAAGTCGCCCGGCAGGGTCCGGATTACCTCTATCGCGGCCCCTGGGCCGAGCAGTTCGTGCGGCAGGTCGCGGCGGACGGGGGCAGGGTGAGTCTGGACGATCTGGCCGGCTACGAAGCGATCGTCGGGCCAGCCCTGAGCACCACGGCCTATGGCCACGAGCTGCGTTTCGTGGCCGCGCCCGACACCGGCGGGGTGGATCTGGCCGAGGGCCTGCGCCTGCTCGAGGCACTGGAGATCGGTGATCCGCTGGCCAGCGGCGAGAACCTGTACTGGCTGACCCAGGTGGCCGCCCAGACCGGTTCCCATGGGCTGCTGCCCTTGACCGAGCGGCTGAGCGATGCGCACCGCGACCGGGTCGCCGCGCTGATGCGGCAACAGGGTGGCCAGGTGCTGCCCAGCGCGCTGTCGCGCGGCTGCCATTCCGACTACACCGTGACGGCGGATGCCCAGGGCATGGTGGTGGCCATGTGCCACTCGATCAACAGTGCGATGTGGGGGACGACCTGCCTCAACGTCGGCGGCATCTCCATTCCGGACGCGGCCAGCTTTCAGCAGCAGGCACTTGCTTACGTGCCGCCCGGCAGCCCGCTGCCCAATCCGATGAACCCGATGCTGGCCTACCGCGAAGGCGAGTGGGTGCTGGCGTCCTCCTCGATCGGGACGGGCCTGATGCAGACGACCTTGCAGGGCATGCACGCCGTGCTGGCGCTGGGTCTGGATGTCCACGCGGCGGGTTCGCGGCCTCATCTGCATGGCTATGATTTCCAGGGCGGCGACTCGGTGACCTCGGGCACCGAAAGCGCCGGTGGCGGCATGGGTGACCTGGCCGAGCGGATCGCGGCGCTCAGCGCCCGGGCGCAGCAGGAAGCCAAGGCCCCGGAGGACATCGGCCCGCTGGTCGTCAGCTATCTGCCGCTGTGCATCGAATCGGGGGTGGATGCCGATGTCGTCGCGGCCGCAACGTCCCTCGGGGCCCGGTTGAAGCCGATGGATGTCAGCGACCCGGCGCTGTCCCGTGGATACTGGGGCGCATTGTCGCGGGACCCCGTGAGCGGCCGCCTCAAGGCGGTGAAGACGCCGGGCGCCTCCGGCCTGGTCCTGGGCGCATGACGCATCCGCCTGGAACGCATCCGGACAGCCGCAAGGCTGGCGCGGCTGGCGCGGACTCCATGCGCGCAGGCCGCAGGTCCGCTGCGCCTGCTTCGGGCGCCGGGGCCACCCCGCGCAGCCGCGCGCCGAAGAATCTGGACACGGATGGCCTGCTGCTGACCATCGAGCAATGGCTGGGCGAGGCGGGCGCGGTGAATTTTTCCCTGCGGGCCGCCGCGGACGCGGCCGGGGTCAGCTGTACCACGCTGGTCCGGCACTTCGGCAGTCGTGAAGGCCTGATCGACGCCCTGGTCCAGCACCGCAGCCGTTTCAATCTGGACGATCTGCGGCGCCGGGTCAGGCAATCCGGTTCGCTTGCGGGCGGACTGCGTCAGAGCCTGTCCAGGCCCACCATCCTGCCGATGAGCGAGGCGCGCATTGCCGTGCAGATCATGGCGCTGGCCCTGAGCGCGAGCCGGGATTCCGGCGTCGCCCGCTTTCCGGGCTATGACCTGTACCTGCGGGAAGTGCGCCAGATGCTGACGGCCGACGGCCTGACCCAGGAGCGGGCCCAGGACCTGGCCCAGTTCCTGCTCGCCTCGGTCAATGGCTTCATCGTCAGCTTCGCGAACACCGAAGACGAGCAGGCGCTGGAGCGCAACTACCGGCGCCTGTACAGCTACATCCTGAATGAAATCGATCCGTGACGCGCGGATAAACACGAGGACCAGCAGCACATGAATTCAGACCTTATCGATCAGCTCACGGCCGAGGCGCGCTTCGGTCCCAAGAAGAAGGCGGCCAGCAAGCAGGGCATGGTCGTGTCCTCGCACCCGCTGGTGAGCCGTGTCGGCACCGACATGCTGCGCGCCGGCGGCAATGCGGTGGATGCCGCCCTGGCTGCCGCGGTCGCGCAGACGGTGGTCGAGCCGCATATGTGCACCATCTTCGGCGTGCTGAGCATGATGGTCTACGACGCGGAAAGCGGC
>JBFJTN010000210.1:0-6374 GCA_041625325.1 Oceanococcus sp.
CCTCTTGAGGGGGTCGACGTCTCGCTGGAATTGCACAAGATCCACGCCCAGGATTGTGCCGACTGTCTGAGTGAGCAGGGTACGGTGGACGAGATTCATCGGCAGATCACGCTGATCGGCGATCTCAGCACCGCCCAGCGCGAACGGCTGCTGGAGATCGCCAATCGCTGCCCGGTCCACCGGCTGCTCACCGGCGAGGTCAAGATCCGCTCAAGCCTGACGCCGGCCTAACTTGCGCGGCCTCTGTCGGCTGCATCAAGCGCCTGAGTGAATCGCACGGCTGCCCGAAACCAGATTGGCCCGGGACTGCCACCCCACAGCATCGGGAAAACAACATGGTCGCGCGTCGGCGGTGCCCCCATCGCGGCGGCGCCAGCGGGACAGGCGCGGCTGCTGCTGATGGCGCCGCTCAGGCCAGTTCCGCGAGCAGGGCGCCGGCGCTTTGCCAGTCGGCGGTTTCCGCGCCCTCGCCCATGGCCTCCCGGGCCTGCTGCAGCAGCTCGCGGGCCGCCTGCGTGCGTCCCTGCCCCTGCAGGTGCCGGGCAAGACTGGTCGCGGCGCGCAGGCTGGTCAGGCGGGCTCCCAGTGAGCGGGAAATGTCCAGCGCGTGATGCAACGCGTCTTCCACCACTGCCGCCGGCGCCTGCCGCGCGTCCAGCAGCATCCCCCGCACCCGGTGCAGGTCGGCCTCCCAGAAGCGCTCGCCGTAGTGATCCACCATGTGGAACGCCGCATCCAGGGACGTCTGCGCCTCGTCCAGCCGGCCGGCCCGGATCAGGCACTCGGCAATCTGACCGTGCAGGAAGCTGTGCCAGCACAAGGCCTGGCAGGACTCGTCCTCGGCGATGCGCTCCCGGCAGACAGGCAGGCCCTGCTCCAGATCGCCCAGCACGCAGCAGGCCAGCCCGTACTGCCAGCAGGCATCCGAATACAGATCGTCGAAACCGGCCCTCTGGGTCACCGCCTGCATCTTGATCGAGAACTCCCGCACGAACTGCCAGTCCCCGCGCATCATCTGCACCGCGGTCATGCCATTCACGCGGGCGTAGGCCATCAGATAGGGATGACGCAGGGAATCGGCCCGCTTCACCGCGGCGTCGGCCGAGGCCAGTGCCTGATCCAGCTCGCCCAGCACGCTGAGCGCCCAGGATCCGATCACCAGGCGCGGCGTGATCAGATCGTAGATGAAGGGCTGCTCCGGCGAGGCCTCGATCTGCGCGTCCTGGGTCAGGGCTTCGGCCTGCTTCACGCAGCGCAGGGATTCCTCCAGCGCGCCCTTGCAGAAGTGCGGGTAGGCCTGGGAAAACCAGGCCAGGATTTCCATCCGGGTGCGCCCGCCTTCCTGGGCGATCTGCATCAGCTTGTTGAGCACGTCCAGGGCGGCATCGTTCTCGCAGCGCTGGAAGTAGATGGTCCAGCTGCCGGCCAGCGCGCGACCGACCAGATGCCGGTCCTGGACCCTGGCGCAGAGCTCTCGCACCCGGTCGAAGGCGCGCTCCGCCCGTGCACGGCCGGCCAGGCCTACGGTGGCGCAGATGTTGCCGAGGTTCAGGTTGAGGTCCAGCTCCTCCTCCAGCACGGCCTGGGTCTGCGGCAGCTTCTGCTGCAGGCGCAGTGCCCGCTCGGCGTGTTCCTTGGCCTCGATGAAGGAGTGCCGGGCCGCCATGCGCGAGGCCCGCTTCAGATATTCGATGGCCCGTGGCAGATTGCCGGCTGCCTCGAAATGCGCCGCCAGCCGCTCGGGCTGAGCCCTGGCCTGCTCCGGGAAATGCTCCTCCAGCGCCGTGGCCACGCGCTGGTGCAACTTGGCCCGGGTCTTCTTCCAGATCGAATCATAGGCCGCGTCCGCTATCAGCGCGTGCTTGAACACATAGACGCTGTGCCCCGGCCGGCCGGAGGCGTACAGCAACTGGGAGCTGGTCAGGGTCGCGAGCATCTGCTGCAGGCTGTCCTGCGCCGCATCGGCGACCCAGTTGAGCAGATCCGTGGGAATCTCCCGCCCGACCACGGCACAGATCTGCAACAGCGATTTGGCCTTGCCCAGGCGATCCAGGCGGTCCAGCAGGGTGGCCTGCAGGGTCGGCGGGATCGACAGGCGATCGAGATCGGCCACCAGATGCAGCGCACCATCACGCTCCACCAGCTGTCCCGACTCCAGCAGACAGCGGGTCGCCTCCTCCAGGAACAGCGGCACGCCGCCGGCCTGTTCGAGCAGGCGCTGGCGCACCTTGTCGGGCAGCGCCCGTTGCCCGGTCACGCTGTCGATGATGGCCTGGCTGGCCGCACCCACCAGGGGCTCCAGCGACAGATCCAGGATGTGCCCGCTATCCGCTTGCGGATAGCGGAATTCGGACCGGGCGCTCATCAGCAGCAGGATGCGATGAGCGGCCAGGCGTTCCTGCAACTGCTCCAGCAGCTCCAGACTGGAGGGATCGGCCCAGTGCAGGTCCTCCACCACGATGACCACCGGCTGATCACGCGCCTGATCCAGGCACCAGCGGCTGATCACCTCGATGGCCTTTCTGCGCTTGAGTTCCAGGCCGAAGGCGGAGGGGGCGTAATCACCCGACAGCTTGACGTTGAGCAGGCCTGCCAGCACCGGCACGGCATCGGCAAGATCCTGGCCCTCCAGGCCCTTTTCCAGGGCAGCCAGACGCAGGGCGGCGCCGGACTCGCTGGCCAGGCCCATCACGTCCTGCAACAGCTCCACCCAGGGCGCGAATGCCGTGTTGCGGGCCAGCGGGGAACAGCCGCATTCGAACCAGGGCACCCCGGCACCCAGCTGCTCGCGCAGCACCATCAGCAGACGGGACTTGCCGATCCCCGGCTCGGCGCTCAGACGCAGCACCTGCCCCTCTCCCTGCTCGACCATGCGCCAGCGCGCCAGCAGCTGGGCCAGTTCCGACTCCCGGCCAACGAAAGGGGTGAAATGCTCCCGCGCCTGCAGGCGGCTGCGCACACGACTCAGCCCGACCACCCGGTGCACCCTGACCGGATCGGCGATGCCCTTGAGCTCATGCTTGCCCAGATCCTGGGTCAGGAACAGGCCCGAGACCAGCCTGAGGGTCTCCTCGCTGGTCACCACGGTGTCGATCGCCGCCATGCCCTGCAGGCGGGCGGCCAGGTTCACGGCGTCACCGACCGCCTGTACTTCCGAACCATCGCCGGCCGCCGCGCGGCTGATGACCGCCGGGCCGGTATGGATGCCGATGCGGATGGCAATCGGTGGCTGGTCCGGATGCTGCTCGTTGTAGGCCTGGATCGCCGCCAGGGCATCCAGAGCGGCACGCAGGGCGTGCTCCGGATCGCGCTCGTGGGCGACGGGATAGCCGAAGAAGACCAGGATCCCGTCACCAAAGGTGCGCGCGACCTGGCCGTCATAGCGACGGATCACCTCGGCCACCGTGCGCTGGTAGTCCTGGATCAGCTCGTGAAAATCTTCCGGGCTGCAACTCTGGCCGAGCTGGGTGGAGCCCACCAGGTCGCAGAACAGCACGGTGAGCGGCCGCAACTGCGGATCAGCACTCGATCCGTCGAGTCCCGCCAATGCCTGTGTCTGATCTCCCACAATCCGGCTCTGCAACCCTCGTCAGGTGAGTCTAATGGATTTGCCGGCCGTTGCATGTCAGATTTTGATCACGGCGACCACCGGCTTTGGGCTAGACTGCTCCCGGGGAGAATGGGGGAGTGCCTTCGATGATGCTTCATCGCTGCTGGGGCTTGTTGCTGCCTGCCCTGCTGGGTGCCTGTGCAGGCACCGGAGGGCAGCGCATGGATGACCCGCCACCGGCCTTTGTCTGCGCCATGTATCCGGCCACCGACCCGGCGCTGGGCGAGGAGCTGCAGCCCGGCGAGATTGCCGAGGCCGGCCGCCTGATCAGCACCCTGAGTGAGGAGATCCGGCGCGAATATGCGCCCGGGGTCGCCCGGCGTGACGCCCACACCAAGGCCCACGGCTGCGTGAAGGCGGAGTTTTCGGTGGATCCGGACATTCCCGCCGATCTGGCCCACGGCGTGTTCCAACCCGGGGCCCGCTATGCCGCCCTGCTGCGCTATTCCAATGGCACCCCGGGCGCGCCGCGGCCCGACATCAAGGGTGACATGCGTGGCATGGCGATCAAGCTGCTCGACGTGCCCGGCCCGCGCCTGATGGAAACGCCCGGCCGCGCCGGAGAGCACGACTTCATCCTGATCAGCAAGCCCTATTTCTTCATCAACGGCACCAAAAACTATGCCGAGCTGTTCCAGGCGCTGGACAGCGACAGCAAGCTGGCCAAGCTGAAGATCCCCTTCCTGCTGGGCTGGCGGGGCTCGATCAATGCCTGGCACATGCTGCATCAGACCATCGCGAACCCGCTGGAAACCCAGTACTACTCTCTGGTGCCCTACCAGCTGGGCCTGGGAGATGAGCGCATCGCGGTGAAGTACTCGGCCAAACCCTGCGAGCCGGGCCAATCCCGCATCCCCGAAGACCCGGGCATGAACTACCTGCGCGAAGCCATGGTCGAGACCCTGGGCACCGGTGAAGCCTGCATGGACTTCATGATCCAGCGCCGCGCCGGCCCGTCCATGAGCGTCGAGAATTCCGTCATTGCCTGGTCGGAGGCGGACGCCCCCTTCGTGCCCATAGGCCGCATTACCATCGGTCCGCAGAATTTCAACACGCCGGAACAGAACGCGGCCTGCGAAAACCAGAGCTTCAACCCCTGGCGGGTCCTGCCCGCCCACCGGCCGCTGGGTGCGATCAACCGGACCCGCCGTGTCCTGTATGAACACGCCAGCGAGCTGCGGCGCGGGATGAACGGGGTCGAGGACTAGACGCGAGATCTGACAAGGGGGAAACATGCGCCACATCATCGCTCTCAGCGCGGCCCTGCTGGCCGGCTGCAGCGGGCTCCGGGCCAAGGCGCCCGATTGCTGCGAGGCGCCGCCGGACAGCGATCCGCTGACCCTGCGGCAGAACTGGAACGAAGACGACCGGGCGGTCTTCTATCACAGCCCGCAGGGTTCTCCCATCCTGCCCTACGACTGGTTTCTCGCTCTCGAGCAGCCGCAAGGTGAAGCCCCGTTCAGGGATCGCAGCCACCTCGAGTCCTTCGGCATGGTGTACTGGGGATCGGACCCCGCACTCAATCCCGACGGCCTGCCGGTGGGCCTGACCCGGGATACCGACATCTACGGCAAGCAGGCCATGCTGGGCATGAACTGCGGCGCATGCCACACGGATGTGATCGAGTATCAGGGCCACCGCATCCTGATCGACGGCGGCGGCGCGCATTTCGACTTTTGGCGCTTCATGCAGGCGCTGGACGGCGCGCTGGAGGCCACCCGCGCGCAGCCGCCGAAGTTCCTGCGCTTCGCCAGCACGCTGCTGCAGAAGCCGCAGCCGGAGGAGGCCGAGCTGATCGCCCTGTCGCGGCGCCTCGATGAGCAACTGGAACGGCGCCGGGCCTGGCGACGGCGCAATGACACCGACCTGGAGCCTGGCCCGGGCCGGGTCGATGCGCTCAACATCATCCTCAACCAGGTCACGGCGGGCATGCTGGAGCAAGCCGAAAACGCGCGCCCGCCGGGCGCGCCGGTGAGTTTCCCCTATGTCTGGGATGCCCCCTATCTGGACTGCGTGCAGTACAACGGCGCCGTGCCCAACGCCGGCGCCGGCGCGGTCGGCCGCAATGTGGGCCAGGTCCTGGGCGTGTTCGGCGAGGCCGTCCCGCTGGGGGCCAAAGTCCCGCCGGGTTATCCCAATTCGGTGCGAACCCATAATTTGCTGGGCCTTGAGGACAAGATGCAGAGCCTGCGCTCGCCCTCGTGGCAGGAACTGGCCGCCCGCGGCATCCTGCCGCCGCTGGATTCGGTCAAAGTGGAAGCCGGGCGTCAGCTCTATGCCACGCACTGCAAGGGCTGCCATCAGCTGATCGAGGACTGGCCACGCAAGCTGGCCAGCATCCCGGTAGCCCGGATCCCGGTCGACGACATCGGCACCGATCCGACGTCCACCAACAATTTTGCCAACCGGCGGGTGCGCTCCGGCCCTTTGCAGGGACGCAAGCTCGGCTATCTGGACGGACCGAAATTCGACGAGGAGGCGGCCGCCAGCGATGTCCTGATCCATATGACGACCGGGGTCATGATCAATGACCTGACGCTGGTGCGGCAGCTGCTGCCCGGCCTGCTCGGGGCCAAGCTCTCGCAGTGGTGGGACGGCCTGCTCCGCCGGCTGCACCTGCGCGGAGACGACGACCACGCCCAGGCGAGCGCGCTGATCGGCGCTTCCGCGCGGCAGGAGGCGATCGACCGGCAGGCCCAGGACAATGCGCAATACCGCCAGATGGTCACCGAGGCCCTGCAGGACAATGGCCTGAAGCAGGACG
>JBFJTN010000211.1:0-6365 GCA_041625325.1 Oceanococcus sp.
CTGCGCGAGGACCTGCGCCTGCTGCTGATGTCCGCCACCCTGGATGACACGGGTCTGGCCCGCCAGCTGGATGCGGCGGTGCTGCGCTCCGAAGGGCGCAGCTACCCGGTGGAGATCCGCCACCAGCCGGTGGCCCGGGACCGCGAGATGCCGGCCGGCATTGCCCGGGTCATCCGTCAGGCGCTGCGGGAGGAATCCGGCAGCCTGCTGGTGTTCCTGCCCGGCGAGGGCGAGATCCGCCAGCTCGCCGGCCTGCTCGGCGACCTGCCGGACGACTGCCGGGTGCAGCCCCTGTACGGTCGCCTGTCGCGGGAGGCGCAGCAGGCCGCGATCGCGCCGGCGCCGGCCGGGCAGCGCAAGATCGTGCTGGCCACGTCGGTGGCCGAGACCAGCCTGACCATCGCCGGGGTGCGGGTGGTGATCGATGCCGGCCTGGCCCGGGTGCCGGTGTTCGACCCCAATGCCGGCTTCACCCATCTGGCCACCCGCCGGGTCAGCCAGGACGCCGCCGACCAGCGGGCCGGCCGGGCCGGTCGCCTGGAGCCCGGCCTGTGCCTGCGTCTGTGGTCTTCGGAGGAAGCGCTGGCGCCGCTGCGCACGCCGGAGATCCGCAGCAGCGATCTGGCCGCCACCGCCCTGAACGCGGCGGCCTGGGGCAGCGAGCCGGCCTGGCTGGAAGCGCCGCCGGCCGGGCCCTGGGCCCAGGCCCGCGCACTGCTGCGCGAGCTGCGACTGAGCGATGCGCAGGACCGCATCACCGCCGATGGCCGCCAGGTGGTGGACTGGGGTGCGCATCCGCGCATCGGTCGCCTGCTGATCGACGCGCCTGTCGCGGACCGGCCCATGGCCTGCGACCTCGCCGCCCTGCTGGAGGCCGACCGGCGTGGTGGCGACGACATCGACATCCATCTGCTCTGGCTGGCCTGGCGGCGGGGCGGGGCGCCGGCCGCGCTGCGCCAGGCGCTGGATCGCGAATCGGCGCGCTGGCGCCGTCGCCTCGGGCTGGGGGAGGAGATCATCGAGGCGGATGCGGGCCTGTTGCTGGCGCCGGCTTTCCCGGACCGCATCGCCCTGGCCCGGGACGAGCGGGGCAGCTACCAGCTGGCCATGGGCCGGGGAGCCCGCCTGCCTGCGTCGCATCCTCTGGCCGGGCAGGACTGGCTGGTGGTGCCGGACCTGGACGGCAAGGGCGAAGGCCGCATCCGCCTGGCCGCGGCCTACAGGCGCGAGGCGCTGGAGCGGCAGTTTGCCGAGGAGATCGCCTGGCGGCCGAGCCTGAGCTTCAATCCGGCCAGCGGCGTGGTCGATGCCCGGGAGCAGCTGGCCTTTCGCCGCCTGCAGCTGCAGCAGCGCCCGCTGGCCCGGCCGCAGCCCGAGGATCTGCGCCTGGCCCTGCTCGAGGGGATTCGCGCCCTGGGGGTGGAGCGTCTGGCCTGGCGGGACGAGGCGGAAGCCCTGCGCCTGCGGCTGGATCATCTGGCCCGGGCCGACCCGGACTGGCCGGCCTGTGATTTCGCCAGCCTGCAGGCGCAGCTGGATGACTGGCTGGGCCCCTGGCTGTCCGGGCTGCGGCGCCTGGACGCACTGGGGCCGGCGCTGCTGGCCAGCGCCCTGAAAGCGCGCCTCAGCCCGGCCCAGCTGGGCCGCCTGGATCAGCTGGCGCCGGCGGCCTTTACCCTGCCGGGCGGTCGCCGCTGCCGGCTGGACTACGCCGCGGAGGATGGGCCGGTGCTGGCCGTGCGCATGCAGGACATGTACGGCCAGGACGCCACCCCGCTGGTCGCCGGCCGCCCGGTGCTGCTGCACCTGCTGTCGCCGGCCCGCCGGCCCCTGGCGGTGACCCGCGACCTGCCCAGCTTCTGGCGCAACGCCTATCCGGAGGTGCGCAAGCAGATGCGTGGGCGCTATCCCAAGCACGCCTGGCCGGAGCGGCCCTGGGAAGCGCCCGAGCCGTCACGCCGCTGAGCCGCGCCCGCGGATGCCGCCCTGCGGCAATGGTGGTAGATTTCCCGGCTTGAGGATCAACACATCATGAGGGAGAACGGGATGAAGACCTGGATTGCAGGCCTGGCCCTGCTGAGTTCCGGCCTGGCCATGGCCGCCGACCGCAGCAGCGCCCCCGAGGGCGCCTACGCCTACATCATTTCACCGGCCCACGGCGAGACCGTGAGCAGCCCGGTGCTGGTCCGCTTCGGCCTGGCCGGGGTGGGGGTGGCGCCGGCCGGGGTGGAGCGCAGCAACACCGGCCATCACCATCTGCTGATCGACATGGACGAGCTGCCGCCGGCCAATGAACCGCTGCCGGCCAGCGACAAGCTGATCCATTTCGGCGCCGGTCAGACCGAGGCCCTGGTCGAGCTCACGCCGGGCACCCACAAGCTGCAGCTGGTGCTGGGCAATCACCAGCACGTGATGCACAAGCCGGTGGTGAAGTCGAAGCCGATCACGATCACGGTGCGCGCGCCCAAGGCCGAGCCGCAGGAGAAGAAACCCGGCCTGCCGGGTCTGTTCCAGTAAGGCCGCAGCCCCGCCCGTGATGCCGATCCGGCGGCGGGCGGGGCGCCTTCTGCACCCGCTGTTGGCACCTCCGGCATGAGGCTGCTGTGGCTGCCGGCCCTGGCCCTGCTGCTCTATGCGGGGCTGTGCCTGTTCGTGTTCGTCGTCCAGCGCGGCCTGATCTACTACCCGGTACCCGCCCGGGAACTGCCGGGCGCGGCCCGCGAGGACATCCCGGTGCCCGGCGGCCAGCTCCGGCTGTGGGTGCTGCGGCCGCAGGCCGGCCCCGCCCTGATCTACTTCGGCGGCAACGCGGAGGATGTCTCGGCTCATCGGGGCGATTTCGAGCGCCTGTTTCCGGGCCACGCCGTCTATCTGGTCAACCACCGTGGCTATGGCGGCAGCAGCGGGACGCCGAGCGAGACGGCCCTGCTGGGCGATGCGCTGGCCGTGCATGATGCGCTGGCCGCGCGCCACGACCGCATTGCGGTGATCGGGCGCAGTCTGGGCTCCGCGGTGGCGCTGCATCTGGCGGCGCAGCGGCCGGTGGAGAAGCTGGCGCTGGTCACCCCCTTCGACAGCCTGGCCGCGGTGGCCCAGCATCATTTTCCCTGGCTACCGGTCCGCTGGCTGATGCGTGATCGCTACCACGGCGCCGCCTGGGCCGGCCGGATCACGGCGCCGGTGATGGTGGTGCTGGCCGGGCGGGACGAGGTGATCCCGCGCCCGCGCAGCGAGGCCCTGATCGCGGCGCTGCCGCCCGATCGCCTGCAGCAGATCACGCTGCCGCAGGCCGGGCACAATGATCTCGACGCCTTTCCCGCCTATGCGGCGGCGCTGGCGCGCTTCGTGCAGGGCGCGCCGGCGTCCTAGAGGTAGTAGCTCCAGGTCAGGCGCAGATGATCGTCCTGCCGGATCGCGTGGAAGTTCTCGTCCTCGGGCGCCACCGCATTGAAGAGGCGCAGCTCCAGCTCCAGCTTGCTGCTGCCGGACAGGCGCCGGCTGGCCTCGATGCTGGCGAAGCGGCTGCCGTGCTCCAGGTCGACCAGCACCCCGGCCAGCAGGCTGGAGTCGGCCACGTCATTGGCCACCAGTCGCGCGCCCAGGAACAGGTCGTTCTGGAAGGCGGCGGCGCTGCGCCGGCCGCGCTCGTCCCACTGGTATTCGGCCAGCCAGCCGATGTCCATCGCGCTGTCGAAGACGCCATAGGCGGTGTATTCGAAGCCGCCGGTGGCGGCGGCATAGCGACGGGCCGCCAGGGCCGGGCTGCCGTCCGGGTTCTGGCGCAGGACGTGCTCATCGCGCCACACCGCCTCCAGCTTCAGCAGCCAGGACCCCAGGGTGTACTGGGCGTCCAGGCCGGCCTGGTCGAGCTGGCCGTACCAGGGGCGCAGGTCGGTGGGCTGCGGGCCGTCGGGGCTGTCCACGAAGCCCACCGGCAGCAGCTGCGGGTCGCGGTGGGTGCCGGAGAACCAGGACAGGCCGTAATCCAGCGCGCCGACATAGCCCTGCAGGCGCAGCGCATAGTCCAGATGGCGATCCTCCTCGGAGGACTGGTACAGCGGGCGATCGCTGTTCACCGGCAGCGGTGGTCGCAGCCGGCCTTCGGCGCCGGCGAAGCTGCGCTCGCGGAAGGCGGGCAGCAGGAAACCCTGCAGGCTGACCGGCCCCTGCGACCAGCCCAGCTTGAGCATGGGCTGGCCGAGCTTGTCCTCGCCGTCAATGTTCTCGATGGCATCGTCCTGGTTGATGATGTCGACCAGGTGGAGGAACTCGGTGCGGCCCCAGAACACGCGGGAGACGCCGAGTCGCAATTCGAAGGCGCGGTACAGGGCCTGGACATGAAACTCGCGCAGGTCCAGGTGGCTGCGCTCTTCGTCCATGGAATCCCAGCGGCCGAAGGGCGTGACGGTGAGGCTGATATCACCGCGGCGCCACTGCGCGTACCACTCGGGCTGCAGGCTGATCGAGGCGCCGGCATCGCCCTGTCGCGGATCGGCGGCCTGCTGCCAGAACCAGCGGCCCTCCATGGTGATGTCGGTGTCCAGGCGCTGTTCCATGCCGCTGGCGACCAGCGGGCACAGGGCCAGGATGAGGCTTGCGGATGCGGTCCTTCGCATGGCGTTTCCCCGGGTCTTGCTGTTCTCGTGTCTGTGGCGGTGCAGTCGTGACGGGCCCGCCGCCGCGAGGGCAGCGGGCCCGCGGGGCGAGGGCTAGCGGGCGCGGGCCAGCGAGGCCTGGTCGAAATCGCCCTCCGTGAGGCCGGTCTGGAACTTGTAGTCGGCAAAGCTCAGGGTGGTGGACTTGCCGGTCTGCAGGTTCACCATCTCCAGGCGCTGCGGCCGCCAGTGTTTGTCCAGGTACTGCTGGTAGTCGTGGAAGCTCAGGGTTTTCAGGTGGCTCTGCTTGCGATCGTAGTACTCGATCTTCTGCGGCCGGTATTCGCTGGTGTCGATCCAGGTGATCTGCTTGGTGTAGCCGGACTTCTCATCCACCGGATAACGTTCGACCACGAAGCATTCCAGCTCGCCGCAGGGCTCGTTGCGCAGGTACTTGTAGGTGTATTTCTCGATCTCCTGCGAGGAGATGTCCTCGTAGGCGAACTCCGAGCCCATGAAGGGGCCGGACTTGTTGTTCGAGGCAATGCGCTTGACCCGCTTGAGCGCCGGCAGGTACAGCCACTGGTCGTCGTTGCCGTCCTTGTGCGAGAAGGTCAGCAGGGCGGTGCCGCGCACGTCCTTGGGGTGATCGAAGATGATCAGGCCCTTGTCGCCGTCGTCGGCCACTTCCAGCGAGCGGCTGCGCATCTCGCGTTTGGATTCCTGGCCCTGGCGGTTGCGCAGGATCATCTCCATGGTGGTTTCGGCATCACCCCAGCCCGCGTCCCGGGCTTCGGCTTCCTGGGCGATGGCCAGGCCTTTCTCCTCGGGGGTTTCGGCGTGGGCCGCCGGGATCAGGCTGAATCCGGCCGCCAGCAGCAGGCTAGGCGTAAGCAGTTTCATTGGGGGTTTCCTCGTTGACGGTTTGGGGTTTCGGGTCGCGGTCCAGCAGCATCAGCACCGCCGGCAGCAGCAAGAAATCGGCGATCAGGGCGCAGACGATGGCCATCACCGTGACCATGGACATGGACTCGGTGGGGTAGAAGGAAGAGGTGGTCAGCACCGCGAAACCGGCGGCCAGCACCAGCGAGGTCACGACCAGGGCGGTGCCCACGGTGCGGAAGGAATAGATGATGGCCGCTTCCGTGGACAGGCCCAGCTCGCGCCGGGCGCGCAGGTACTTGCTCAGGAAGTGGATGGTGTCATCGACGATGATGCCGAGCACCACGCCCATGGAGAAGGACATGGCGAAGTTGATCTCGCCGTTGTAGATGGCCCAGATGCCGAAGGCCATGCCCATGGGCAGCAGGTTAGGGATCACGCTGATCAGGCCGAACTTGAGGCTGCCCAGGGCCTTGATCAGCAGGATCGAAATGCCCAGCAGGGCCAGCGGAATGCCGATGGCCATGGACTTGAAGTTGCGCTCGGCGATGAAGGCAAACATCACCGCCGGCGACACCGCGTGACCTTCCATTTCGGGGGCGTGCTCGTCCAGCCAGCGCTGGCCGGCCTCGACCAGGGCCCGGGTCTCAGCCGACTTGAGATGCTCGAAGACCACGACGAAACGCGAGGCGTCCTTGCCGATGCTGATGGTGTTCGACAGGTCCAGGCCGAAGGGCAGGGAGAACTCGTAGAGCAGCAGGTACTGGGCGGCCAGTTCGCGGTCCTGCGGCAGCTTGTACCAGGCCGGATCGTCGCCGTGCATGTTCTTGTTCAGGCGCTTGAAGATGTCCGAGATGCTGGACACCTGGATGCTCTTGTCCTGGGCCA
>JBFJTN010000212.1:0-6353 GCA_041625325.1 Oceanococcus sp.
ACAAGCGCAACAACCAGCTGCGCGAGCTGTCCGGCGGCATGAAGCGACGGGTGATGATCGCCAAGGCCCTGTCGCACGAGCCGGACATCCTGTTCCTGGATGAGCCCACCGCCGGGGTCGACGTCGAACTGCGTCGCGACATGTGGCAGCTGGTGCGTGGCCTGCGCGAGCGCGGCGTGACCATCATCCTGACCACCCACTACATTGAGGAAGCCGAGGAAATGGCGGACCGGATCGGCGTGATCAATAGCGGCGAGCTGGTGCTGGTCGAGGACAAGCACACCCTGATGCGCCAGCTGGGCCGCAAGCAACTGCGCCTGAGCCTGCTGGAGCCGCTGGCGGCGGTGCCGGCGGAGCTGGCCCACTGGGATCTCAGCCTCAGCGCCGACGGCCAGGAACTGGAGTACCAGTTCAATCGCGGCGAGGACCGCGAGCAGCACGAGATCTCCCAGCTGCTGCGCAAGCTGATCGAGCTGGATATCGGCTACAAGGACCTCAAGACCGAGGAGAGCACACTGGAGGACATCTTCGTCAGTCTGGTGAGCCGAAAGCAGGGAGCCGCGGCATGAGCGCCGCCCCGTCCCGCTTCAACCGGCATGGCGTCTGGGCCATCTACAAATTCGAGATGGCCCGGGCCCGGCGCACCCTGTGGCAGTCGCTGGCCGCGCCGGTGATCACCACCTCGCTGTACTTCATCGTCTTCGGCGCCGCCATCGGCTCGCGCATCGACAGCGTGCAGGGGGTCAGCTACGGGGCCTTCATCGTGCCCGGGCTGATCATGCTGACCGTGTTCACCCAGTCCCTGTCCAATGCCTCCTTCGGCATCTACTTCCCGCGCTTCTCCGGCACCATCTACGAGATTCTCTCGGCGCCGATCTCCTTCTGGGAGGCGGCGCTGGCCTATGTCGGGGCGGCGGCGACCAAGTCCTGCATCCTGGGTCTGGTCATCCTGGCGACCGGGTCGCTGTTCGTGCCGCTGACCATCCTGCATCCGATCTGGATGGTCCTGTTCCTGATCCTGACCTCCGCCACCTTCAGCCTGTTCGGCTTCATCCTGGGCATCTGGGCGCGCAATTTCGAGGAATTGCAGTTCGTGCCCCTGCTGGTCGTCACCCCGCTGACCTTTCTGGGCGGCGCTTTCTATTCGCTGGACATGCTGTCGCCGTTCTGGCGCACCCTGACCCTGTTCAATCCGGTGGTCTACCTGATCAACGGCTTCCGCTGGAGCTTCTATGGTGCGGCGGATGTCAGCTTCGGCCTGAGCCTGGGCCTGGCGCTGGGCTTTTTCCTGCTCTGCCTGGCGGTGGTGGCCTGGATCTTCCGTACCGGCTACCGGCTGAAAAGCTGATGGCCGGCGCAAGCGAGGAACTGCTGGCCCGGCTGGAGACGCTGGTCGCCCGCATCGAGGCGCGCCTGCCCGCGCCGCCAGCGGCGCCGGACTGGAGCGCCACCGCGCATCGCTGGCAGGGCGGGGCGCTGCTGCCCATCCATCATCCGCATGCGGTGGAACTGGCGCAGCTGCTCGGCATCGAGCGCCAGCGCGAGGCCCTGGAGCGCAACACCCGCCAGTTCCTGGCCGGCCTGCCGGCGAACAATGCACTGCTGTGGGGGGCGCGCGGCACCGGCAAGTCCTCGCTGATCAAGGCGCTGCTGAATCGCTATGCCGATCAGGGGCTGCGCGTGATCGAGGTCGAGCGCGCCGATCTGGCGGCGCTGCCGCGCATCGTCGAACCGCTGCGCGGCCGACCGGAGCGTTTCCTGCTGTTCGCCGATGATCTGTCCTTCGAGGCGGATGATCCCAGCTACAAGGCGCTCAAGGCCACCATCGAGGGCTCGCTCAATGCCGCGCCGGACAATGTGCTGCTCTACGCCACCAGCAACCGCCGCCACCTGCTGCCCGAGTACCAGAAGGACAACGAGGAGGCGCGTCTGCAGGGTGGCGAGATCCACCATGGCGAGGCGGTGGAGGAGAAGATTTCCCTGTCCGAGCGTTTCGGCCTGTGGCTGTCCTTCCATCCCTTTTCACAGGAGCAGTATCTGGCCATCGTGGCCAGCGAACTGGCTCGTCAGGGTCTGGAACTGGACGATGCCGCCAGGGCCGCCGCACTGCGCTGGGCCCTGGCCCGGGGCTCGCGCAGCGGCCGGGTGGCCTGGCAGTTCGCCCGTGACTGGTGCGGACGCCAGCAGCTGGATGGATGAGCGGTCGCGAAAGGGAACCTGCGGCCGCGCTTATCCGTCGCAAGAGACATAGGAAAAAGTCGAACTCGGACAAGGCTTTGGCATAGACTAGGGCCAGCGTCCGGCGGCATTCGGCTGACCCGGACACACGCACAATAGGGGTGGAGAGTTCATGTTTGTAATGCGCTTGCGCGTGCTGCGCGCCATTTCGTCGCTGCTGCCGATGGTCCTGCTGGGCCTGCTCGGAGCCTGTTCCAATTCCAGCAGTGGCGTGACCCAGACGCAGCCGACGGTGACGGCCCTCAATGTGACCCCGGTCAGCGTGTCGCTGCCGGCTGGCACCCAGACCCGCCTGGTGGCCATCGCCACCTACAGCAGCGGCGATACGGTCAATGTCAGCGATCTGGCCAGCTGGTCCTCGGACAACACCGATGTGGCGACGGTCGATGACAGCGTGGCCAACGGTGGCACGGTGACTGCGGTCGCCGTGGGCTCCACCCAGGTGGTGGCCAGTTTCGGCGGTCAGGTCGACGGCACGACGGTGACGGTGACCAATGCGGCACTGTCCCGCATCGAGGTCAATCCGGCCAGCGCGACGATTGCCGCGGGCACCACCCGGCAGTTCACCGCGACCGCCATCTTCTCGGACGGTTCGGTCAGCACCGTGACGGAACTGGCGACCTGGACCTCGGATGACACCGATGCGGCCACCGTGAGTACCGCGGATGGCAGCCGCGGCCTGGCCACCGGGGTGGCACTGGGCACGGCGAACATCCAGGCCAGCTACCTCGGCGAAGTCGACAGCGCCGTGCTGAATGTCACCGAGGCGGTGATCACCAAGCTGGAAATCTCGCCGCTGGATGAAAACCTGCCGACCAACCGGAGCCTGCAGTACAGCGCCACCGCCACCTTCTCCGACGACAGCGTGCAGACGGTGACCGCGGATGTGACCTGGACCTCGGGCAACACCAGCTTTGTCACCATCAGCAACGACACTGGCGAGGAGGGCCTGGCCGAACCGGTGGCCGAGGGCAGCACCACGATCAGTGCCAGCTACATGGGCGAAACGGCACAGACCGGCATCACGGTGACAGGCGACGTGACGGTGCGCGAAATCCAGGTCGAGCCCGCCAGTGCGAGCATCGCGGCCGGCACGCGCCAGCAGTTCACCGCCAAAGCCGTGTATGAGGACGGTGAAACCGAGGGGGTGACCACCGAAGCCATGTGGAGCTCCTCGAACGACAGCGTCGCCACGGTCAGCAACGAAGCGGGCAGTGAAGGCCTGGCCACCGGCGAGAGTGCCGGCGGGCCGGTGGAAATCAGGGCGAGTTTCCTTGGCGTCACTGGCGCCGGGCAGCTCACGGTGACGGATGCGGAACTGGTTTCGATCAGCGTCGAGCCGGCCAACGCCAGCGCGCCGAAGGGCAGCAGCCGCCAGTTCACCGCCATCGGCACCTATACCGATGGCAACCCGCAGGACATCACCAACAGTGTGGACTGGACCTCCTCGGATGACAGCCTGGTGGACATCAGCAACGAGCCGGGCCAGCAGGGTCTGGCCGGCGCCAATGAGAAAGGCACGGTCACCATCACCGCGACGGATCTGAGCAGCGGGATCAGCGGAGAAACCAGCTTCACGGTCACCGATGCGGTGCTGCAGAGCCTGCAGGTGCAGCCGGCCGGCTCCCAGTTCCAGCTGGCCAATGGCTTCCGCCTGCAATTCACCGCCACCGGTTTCTTCAGCGATGGCAGCTCGGACACGGTGACCAGCCAGGCCACCTGGGTCTCGACCGACGAGACTCTGGCCTCGGTCAGCAATGGCGTGGGCACACGTGGGCGGGTGACGGCGGCCAGCAGCGGCACGGGCAATCTGCGCATCCAGGCCACCCTGGACGGCCAGCTGGCCAGCGCGCCGCTGGAGATCACCAACTCCACCCTGGACAGCATCATGGTGACGCCGACCGACGAGAGCCTGCCGGTTGGTCGCAGCCTGCAGTACACCGCGACGGGCACTTTCAGCGGGCCGCCCGGTTCGCAGGATATCAGCAGCCAGGTGAACTGGGTTCCCAGTGACAACAGCAAAGCGACCATTTCTTCCAGCGGTTTGGCCACCGGGGTCGCCGCCGGCAGCCTGAGCATCACGGCCACGCGTGGCACTTCCGGCCCGACGGACAGCACGACGCTGACCGTCACCGATGCGGTGGTGGAAAGCATGACCATCTCCCCGCAGAGCGCGACCCGGGCCGAGGGCCGCACCCAGCAGTTCACCGTCAGCGCGATCCTGTCGGACAACAACACCCGCAACGTGACCGAGGAGGCCAACTGGTCCTCTGCTGACACGATGATCGCGACGGTGAGCAACACTGCCGGCAGCAAGGGCCTGGCCACTGCGGTGAGCACCGGCACGACCAGCATCACGGCGACGCACCCGGACGGCCCCAGCGTCAGCGCCAGCTTCGAGGTCACCGATGCAGTGCTGGAAAGCCTGACGGTGAGCCCGAACCCGGCCTCGGTGGCCAACGGGGTCCAGCAGAAGTTCACCGCCCAGGGCAGCTATTCCGACGGCTCCACGCCGGACGAGACCGAAAACGTGACCTGGACCTCCTCGGTGGAGAGCGTGGCCACCATCAGCAACGTCGCCGGCGATGAAGGCCTGGCCTCCACCCACGCGGTGGGCTCCACCAACATCCGCGCCAGCCTGGACGGGGTGAACAGCGCCAACGTGCCCTTCACGGTCACGGCGGCGACGGTGGCCTCGATCGCCATCGACCCGCCCAGCGCCAGCATGCCCGAAGGCACCACCCGTGACTTCGCTGCCACCGCGACCTTCACCGACAACAGCACCCAGAACGTGACCACGCAGGCCACCTGGGGCAGTTCCGACCGCAGCGTGGCGGATGTCTGCAACGCCACCAGCTGCACCAAGGGTCGGGTGGTGGCCAACAGCGATGCCGGCTCGGCCGATATCACGGCGGGCTTTGGCGGCAAGATGGGCACCTCCACCGTGACCGCGACAGCGGCGGTGCTGCAGAGCATCGTGGTCACCCCGGCCAATGCGACCATCAACCAGGGATCGACCCAGGCCTATACCGCCACCGGTCATTACTCCGACGGCAGTTCGGCCAACATCACCACGATGGTGACCTGGTCCACCCTGAACAGCGACGTGGCCACCATCACGCCGGCCGGTGGTCTGGCCACCGGCAGGGGCCCGGGCACCACCTCGGTCCGCGCGCGCCACAGTGGCGGGGTGGAAGGGGTGACCGGCCTGACGGTGGTGACACCCTGAGCCTTTTCAGACGATGAAGAACGGGGGCTGCGGCCCCCGTTTTTTTGCCTGTTGACAGGCTCCGGGAAGGGGTGCCTGCTTCCCCTTGCGTCAGGCGCTGCGCGCGACATCTGTGCGCAGGCTGCGGATGACCGCGGCCGATTTCCTGTTCGCGCTCGTGGTTCCGCAACATCGCCGGGGATAGCGAGATCAGAGGGCCGGCCCTGGCTTCAGGGCCCCGGGGTGCGAAGGGAGGCGGGCGCTTCGATCCCGCCGCGCGCGGTTCCGCCCTCAGGCGCCGAACGGGAGCGGGCGACTACTGGCTGTAGATCAGATCCAGGCCGATCTGCCGCGGCTCGCCCCACAGCGAAGCCCGATCGGCATGCGGCAGATTGTCGATGGCGTTGATCTCGTATTCCTCGTCCAGCAGGTTGCGGCCCCACAGGGCCAGCTTGAGCTCGCCACCGAGCACATGCAGGCCATCCAGGCTCAGGCGCAGATCCAGCACCTCGTAGGCGGGCAGGGTGAGCGGCGCGCCGCTGCGGGCGCCGCCCTTGCGCGTATCGCGCGCGATCCAGCTCAGGTTCAGATGGGCAGCGCCCCAGGAGCGGCGCAGAAAGGTCCAGTCCGCGGCCAGGGTGCCGCTGTATCTGGGCGCCGAATTGAACTGGAACTCATCCGCGACGTTCTCGCCCTCGACATTGATCACCTCGGTGATCTCGGCGTCCAGATAGGCGCCGCTGGCGCTGAGCAGCAGGTCCTGCGCCGCCAGCCAGGTGAGGTCCAGCTCCAGGCCCTGCATCGCGGCCTGGCCGGCGTTGGTGGTCTTGGTATCGATGACGGTGCCGGCGACCAGGAAGTTGATCTGCATGTCGGTGTAATCGGTGTAGAACACATCGCCGTTCAG
>JBFJTN010000213.1:0-6322 GCA_041625325.1 Oceanococcus sp.
GGCGGACGGCCCGATCTGCCAGGGGCTGATCCCTGCAGGCCTGTGGCGACGAACGGCGCCGCCGCATGGCGTGAAACGGCATAGACTGCTGGGCATCGTCACTTCGGAGGCGAGCCATGCAGACGCGTGTCGACGAGATTGCGGAGCGGATCTACCGGCTGTCCACCTATGTGCCGGATGCGGATTTCACTTTCAACCAGTTTCTGATCTGCGGCGAGCAGGCGCTGCTGTTTCACTGCGGCCCGCGGGCCTTGTTTCCGCTGGTCCACGAGGCGGTCGCGCGGCTCATGCCGGTTTCGGCCCTGCGCTGGATCTCCTTCGGGCATCACGAAGCGGATGAGTCCGGGGCGCTGAATGACTGGCTGGGCGTGGCGCCCCAGGCAGAACTGGCCGTGGGCGAGGTCGCCTGCATGATCTCGATGAACGATCTGGCGGCCAGACCCCCGCGGGCACTGGCCGACCAGGAGGTGCTGGATCTGGGCGGCAAGCGGCTGCGTTATCTCGCCACGCCGCAGCTGCCGCATGGCTGGGACGCCGGTCTGCTGTATGAGGAAAGCAGCCGCATGCTGCTGTGTGGCGATCTTTTCACCGCCCTTGGCGCACAGCCGGTGCGCAGCGACAGCGACCCCGTGGGGCCGGCGATGGCCGCCGAGGACCTGATCCACGCCACCGCCCTGACCCCGCACACCGCACCGGGCATCCGGCGCCTGGCGGACCTGCTGCCCGCCGGTCTGGCGCTGATGCACGGTCCGGCCTTTGGCGGTGACTGCGTGGCGGCCCTGCATGGCCTGGCGGACGAATACGCCCAGCGCCTGGCCATGGCCCTGTAAGCCGGTCGCCGGGACGGGCCGGAATTCCGGGACATTGCGAAGGCGCCGTGCCGCAGCGGTTGCGGGGGGCTGACCGCCCCGGAGTAGACTGCTGGCAAATCAGGCACCCCCGGGGAGAACCGCAATGTCCAGGATGATTCCGCTGCTGGCGCTGCTGCTGGGCAGCGTTGCGCAGGCCCATGACGAACCGGCCGGGCCCGCGCCGATGCCGCTGGACCAGCTGATGAAGGCCTTTGGCTGGTCGATCGAGGACACGAAGATCAGCAGCCAGAAGCTGGCCGACGGCCTGCATGTGCTGTTCGGTCTGGGCGGCAACATCATGCTCAGCACCGGCCAGCAGGGCACCCTGCTCGTCGATGATCAATTTCCCGAACTGATGCCGAAAATCCGCAAGGCGATTGCCGGCCTGGGCGGCTCGAAGGATGTCGCCTTCGCCATCAACACCCACTGGCATTTCGATCATGCCGCCGGGAACCTCGCCCTCGGGCCGGGCGGCACCTGGCTGGTGTCCCAGTCCGCCTCGCGCCGCATGATGGCGCGTGACAATGTGATCAATCTGGTGCTGGCGGCGGGCCAGCAGGAGGCCTACCCGGTGCAGGCCCTGCCGGTGATCACCTTCGATGAGCGCATGCAGTTCCACTTCAATGGCGAGGACATCGAACTGCTGCACTTCGGTCCGGCGCATACCACCGGCGATGCCGCGGTGCTTTTCCGCAAGGCCAACGCCGTGCACATGGGCGATGTGTTCAACACCCGCGGCTATCCCTTCATCGATGTCGACAATGGCGGCAGCCTGGATGGGGTCATTCAGTTCTGCCGTCAGATCCTCGGCCAGATCAACGAGCAGACCATCGTGGTCCCGGGGCACGGGCCGGTGGCGGATCACGCCCGTCTGGTCGCCTATGTCCGCATGCTCGAGACGGTGCGCGAGCGTATCGCGAAGCTGCTGCTAAAGGGCGCCAGCCTGGACGAGGTGCTGGCCGCCGGCGTGACCGCCGAGTTCGACGAGGCCAATGGCGATCCGCGGATGCTGGTGGACCGCGCCTATGCCAGCCTTTCCCGCGCTCATTAGACTTCATGTCGCCAGTTCCGGGCTGGACGGCGCAGACCTGGCCGAGGCCGGGACCGCCCGCGCGATATGATTCACCGGCATGCCCAGGAGTTCGCCCATGCCTGAATGGACCGCCGCACAGTTCCGCGCGATGGAGGCCAAGCGCCGCATCCGCCTGCACAACTCCCTGCTCGGCGGCAAGCCGGTGCATCTGGTCGGTACACGTTCGGCCGCCGGCGTGCCCAATCTGGCCGTGTTCAACTCGGCCTGCCATGTCAGTTCCGACCCGCCACTGATCGGCATGATGTGCCGGCCGACCAGCGTGCGGCGGGATACCTACGAGAACCTGCTGGAGACCGGGGTCTGGACCCTGAGCGCCATCAGTGCCGACATTCTGGAGCGGGCCCACCGCGCCGCGGACAAGCTGCCGGCCGAGGCCTCGGAGTTCGAGCACGCCGGACTGACGGAATCGCCCTGGCCGGGCTTTGCGGCACCGGCTGTCGCCGAATCCCCGCTGCAGATGGGCTTTCGACTGGTTGAGGAAGTGCCCATCCGCAGCAGCGGCACCCTGTTTCTGGTTGGCGAGTTGCAGTGGCTGCGCATGGCCGAAGGCGGACTGGCCGAGGATGGCTCGGTGCTGGCCGACCGGCTGGGTCTGCTCAGCTCCCTGGGGCTGGATGCCTACGCCGTAGTCCGGGAGTGTGCACGCTTCGCCTATCCGTCGACAAAGAATGGCTGAGTCGGCACCGGCGGCGCTGATCGTCGGGGCCAGCGGCGGAATAGGCCGGGCCCTGCTTGAGCTGTGGTCGGAGCGGGGGGATTACAAGCCGCTGATCGGCACCAGCCGCCGCGGTGTCGCCGAAGGGTTGCCGCTGGATTTCGAGGACGCGGCCTCGCTGGCCGGTTTTCCGGCCCGCCTGCAGGTGCAGCTCGGCCACTCTCCGCTGGTCACGGTCTGCATCTGCAGCGGCCTGCTGCATGGCCAGGGCATGGCGCCCGAGCGCCGGCTGCAGGATCTGGATGATGCGGCATTCCTTCGGGCCATGCGGGTCAATGCCCTGGGCCCGCTGGCGCTGGTGAGAGCCGTGTTGCCCCTGCTGCCCAGGGACAGGCCCAGTCGAGTGCTGGCCCTGTCGGCCCGGGTGGGCAGCATCGCGGACAACCGGCTGGGCGGCTGGTACAGCTATCGCTGCTCCAAGGCCGCCCTGAATCAGGGTTTCAAGACCCTGGCGGTGGAGCTGCGGCGCAGCCATCCGCAGTGCGTGCTTACCCTGTTCCATCCGGGCACCGTGGATACCCCGCTGTCCCTGCCGTTCCAGCGCAATGTGCCCGAGGGCCAACTGTTTTCGGCGCGCCGCGCCGCCGAGCAGCTCAGCCAGGTGCTGCACGTCCGCCAGGATCCACGTGCTCATCTGTTGGTGGACTGGGCGGGCAAGGACGTGGCGTTCTGAGGGCAACCGATCCTTTGTCCAGACGCGGTTGGCACCCGGGCCGGTGCGTCTGACCGGCGCTCAGCCCGGTCGCCGTTTCGGCTTGCCGCCCTTGCGCTTGACCTGTTTCCGCTTCGGGCCGGGGGGACGCGGCGCGCCAGCGTCGGTCTCCTCGGTCAGCAGCGACATGCGCAGCTGGCGGCCCGCCACCCAGACGCCCTGCAGGTGCTTGAGCAACTCTCCGGGCATGCCCTCTGGTAGCGCCACATGGCTGTGCTCGTCGAAGATGTCGATGCGGCCGATGAATTTCGCGTCCAGTTCCGCTTCATTGGCAATCGCGCCGACCAGGTTGCCGGGCTTGAGCTGATGCTGGCGACCGACCTCCACCCGATAGATCTGCATGCCGGGTGCTGCGTCGCCCGCCGGTGAGCCGCGTCGCTCGCGCTTGCGCTCTTCGGCCAGGCGTTTGCCCTCGGCCCGCTTCTCGTCCTTGGGCTTGGCCAGCAGCAGGGGCTTGCCGCCCTGGGCCTGACAGGCCAGGGCGGCGGCAATATCCACCGCGGGCACATCGTGTTCCTGCTGATATTCCTCGATCAGGCGGCTGAACAGGCTGAGATCCTGGCCGGCCAGGGTGTCGCTGATGGCCTGCTTGAAACCCGCGATGCGGCGGTCGTTGATCAGCTCGGTGGTGGGCAGCTGCATCACGTCGATGGGCTTGCGGGTGGTGTGCTCGATCAGCTTGAGCATGCGGCGCTCGCGTGGCGAGACGAACAATATGGCCTCGCCGGTACGACCAGCCCGGCCGGTGCGACCCACCCGGTGGACATAGGACTCGGGATCGTGCGGGATGTCGTAGTTGACCACGTGGCTGATCCGGTCCACATCCAGACCGCGCGCCGCGACATCGGTGGCGACGAGAATGTCGAGCTTGCCCTGCTTGAGCTGCTCGATGATGCGCTCGCGCTGCTGCTGGGCGATGTCGCCATTGAGCGCGGCGGCGGCGTGCCCGCGGGCTTCCAGCTTGTCAGCCAGATCCTGGGTGGCCAGCTTGGTGCGGACGAAGACGATCATGGCGTCGAAGTCCTCGGCTTCCAGGATGCGGGTCAGGGCATCGAGCTTGTGCACGCCGCTGACCAGCCAGTAGCGCTGGCGGATCGTGTCCGCGGTGGCGGCCTTCTGTTCCACCGTGATCCGTTCCGGGTTGCGCAGATGGCGCTGCGCAATGCGCTGGATCTGGGCCGGCATGGTGGCCGAGAACAGCACCACCTGGCGCTCGCTCGGGCTGCGCTCCAGAATCCATTCCACATCGTCGATGAAGCCCATACGCAGCATCTCGTCGGCCTCGTCGAGGATCAGGCTGCGCAGGCCATCCAGCTTGAGCGAGCCGCGGCGCATGTGGTCCATCACCCGGCCCGGCGTGCCGACGATCACGTGCGCGCCGCGCTCCAGGCCGCGCAGCTGGCTGCGATAGTCGGTGCCGCCATAGATCGGCAGCACATGAAAGCCCGGCATCTTGCCGGCGTAGGTCTGGAAGGCCTCGGCGACCTGGATCGCCAGTTCCCGGGTCGGAGCCAGCACCAGCACCTGGGGCTGGCGTCGTTCCAGTTCCAGCAGGGACAGGGCGGGCAGCGCGAAGGCGGCGGTCTTGCCGGTGCCGGTCTGGGCCTGGCCGACGAGGTCGCGACCCTGCAGCAGGGCGGGAATGGTCTGGCACTGGATGGGGGTGGGGGTTTCGTAGCCCACGGCCTCCAGCGCCTCGAGCACGGCAGGGTTCAGGGCCAGCTGGCCAAAACGGGTTATGGTCTGTGTCATCGGGGGTCCGGGGTGGAGTAGCGGCGCGATCCATTCCGCACAGCCGTCCTGCACCGACGCGGACACTGTGCGGCTGCCGATATCACTGACCCGCGGATCCAGCGCGGCCCGCTCTTGCGGGCAACTCGTACCCGGCAGGCGTCACCGGAGCGCATCCGGTCCCCCGCCATGTCAACCATGCAGCACGGCAATTTTAGCAGAGTGGGTCGATGGCGGATCGCGCGCGTGGTCCGTGCCGGCAGCCAGCCTGCCCGCAGGACAGGGCGCCGGCGATGTGCGCGCCCCGGCGGCGGCTCATCAGGCCCTGCGCCAGTTCCGGATCGCCACCGCGGCGAAGAACAGGGCGAACAGGCCGTCGTTCAGGCCATAGCCCCGCAGGAAGAGGGCGCCGAGCGCATCGGCCTGCCCGATCACGGCCAGCGAGGCGCCCTCATCGCGGATCCAGAACGCCCAGTTCAGGGTGTAGGCGAGTTTCTCCAGCGCGAAGGCCGCCGGCAGCAGCACCGCCCGGCCGGCCATCGGCGCGGTGCCGATGTAGGCCAGACCCCAGAGCATGATCATCAGCAGGCCGAAGTCGCCAAAGACCGCGGGGTCCGCGGTGCGCAGGGTGTCGGAGGTCATCCAGCGGCTCACCACCAGGATGCCGAGGATGTTGGCCAGCCCGGCCGCAATGAAACCCAGGCGGATGAGGCGGTCGGTGCGTTCTGTCATGGCGCGGTCTCGTTCGGGGAAGGGCGGATCAGCTGGCGGCGGGCAGGCGCCGCACGCGCCACAGCGCGATCAGCAGCAGAACCAGCACGGGCAGGGCGAGCAGGCGCGGCCACCAGCGCGCGAGGAGCACGCCGCGCGAGTGGCGCATGGTCTGGTCCAGGTAGCTGTAGCCCTCGGGCATCGGCAGCACATTGTTCTCGGCGACGTAGGCCGCATAGTCGGCCTGCATCTGCGCGTAGCGTGCCGGTTCCAGTTCGCGCAGGTCCCGGGTCTCGCCCGGATCCCGCACGATGTCGTAAAGATGCCACTGGCCATCGCCCAGCGGGAGCAGGTTGCGCACCAGCTTGTAGTCACCCTTGTACAGGGCCGCGTTGCCCGCCAGTTCGTAGCCGATGGCCTTGTCCGGCGGGTGGGTCAAGTCTGCCTGCCGCGTCAGCACCGGCAGCAGGCTGCTGCCGGTGATCGGTTCCACTGTGCGGCCGCCGTAA
>JBFJTN010000214.1:0-6269 GCA_041625325.1 Oceanococcus sp.
CAGCGCCTCAATCTGGCCTCCACCATCAAGGCGGCCAAGAAGATGGTCGAGCGCGAGGAGCCGGAAGTCTGGGACGTGCTGGAAGAGTGCATCCGCGAGCATCCGGTGATGCTCAACCGTGCGCCGACCCTGCACCGTCTGGGCATCCAGGCCTTCGAACCCCTGCTGATCGAGGGCAAGGCCATCCAGCTGCATCCGCTGGTCTGCACCGCCTTCAACGCGGACTTCGACGGTGACCAGATGGCCGTGCACGTGCCGCTGTCGCTGGAAGCCCAGCTGGAAGCCCGCGTGCTGATGATGTCCTCGAACAACATCCTGTCGCCGGCCAATGGCGAGCCGATCATCGTGCCCACCCAGGACGTGGTCCTGGGCCTGTACTGGATCAGTCGCGAGCGGGTCAATGCCCAGGGCGAGGGCATGGTCTTCGCCGACGTGGAGGAAGTGCATCGCGCCTACGAGTCGCGCGAGGTCAATCTGCATGCCCGCATCAAGGTCCGCCTGCACACCTGGCAGGACACCGAAGAGGGCGGGGTCGAGCCGATCAGCCATATGGTCGAGACCACGGTGGGCCGGGCCATCCTGTCCGAAATCCTGCCGGATCGACTGCCCTTCGAACTGATCAACCGTGAGCTGACCAAGAAAGCGGTCTCCAACGTCATCAACCAGGCCTATCGCCGGGTGGGCATGAAGGAAACCGTGGTCTTCGCCGACCAGCTGATGTACACCGGTTTCCGCCATTCCACGCGGGCCGGCATCTCCATCGGCATCAACGACATGGCGATTCCCGAGGAGAAGGCCGCGATCCTGGATGCGGCCGAGGCCGAAGTGAAGGAGATCGAGGACCAGTACACCTCGGGTCTGGTGACCCAGGGTGAGCGCTACAACAAGGTCGTCGACATCTGGTCGCGTGCCAATGACCGCATCGCCCGCGCGATGATGGATCAGCTGGGCACCGAAGAGGTGGTCAACGCCAAGGGCGAGACCGAGAGCCAGGGCTCCTTCAACTCCATCTTCATGATGGCCGATTCCGGCGCCCGTGGTTCCGCCGCCCAGATTCGCCAGCTGGCCGGCATGCGTGGCCTGATGGCCAAGCCGGACGGCTCGATCATCGAAACGCCGATCACCGCGAACTTCCGCGAGGGTCTGGACGTCCTGCAGTACTTCATCTCGACCCACGGCGCACGCAAGGGTCTGGCCGATACCGCGCTGAAGACCGCCAACTCCGGTTACCTGACCCGTCGCCTGGTCGACGTGGCCCAGGATGTGGTCGTCACCGAGGTCGACTGCGGCACCGAGACCGGTCTGCTGATGGCGCCGATCGTCGAGGGTGGCGATGTGGTCGAGCCCCTGCGCGAGCGGGTGCTGGGCCGGGTGGCGGCGCAGCATGTCACCGCGCCGGGTTCGGACGAGATCGTGGTCGAGGCCGGCACCCTGATCGACGAGCGGGTGGCCGACCAGCTGGAAGCCCATTCGGTCGACGAGGTCATCGTGCGCTCGCCGATCACCTGCGACGTGCCCCACGGTGTCTGTGCGGCCTGCTACGGCCGTGACCTGGCCCGCGGCATCCTGGTCAACATCGGCGAGGCGGTCGGCGTGATCGCCGCCCAGTCCATCGGTGAGCCGGGTACCCAGCTGACCATGCGGACCTTCCACGTCGGCGGCGCGGCTTCGCGTTCGGCTGCTGCGGACGGTATCGCGGTCAAGGCGGCCGGCACCATGAAGCTGCACAACGTCAAGACGGTCAAGCACGCCGATGGTCACTGGGTGGCGGTCTCGCGCTCCGGTGAAATCGGCCTGATCGACCCCCATGGTCGCGAGCGCGAGCGCTACAAGCTGCCCTACGGGGCGCAGATTCTGCTGGAGGACGGCGCCCAGGTGGATGCCGGCCAGCAGGTCGCCAAGTGGGATCCGCACACCCATCCGATCGTCACCGAGGTGGCTGGTCGGGTGAAGCTGCAGGACTTCGAAGAAGGCGTCACGGTCGCCAAGGAAGTCGACGAGATCACCGGAGTTACGACCCTGGCGGTGCTGGACATCAAGCAGCGCACCGGGGCCGGCAAGGACCTGCGTCCGATGGTGACCCTGGTCGACGAGAAGGGCAAGCAGCTCAACTTCCCGGGCACCGAGATGCCGGCGGCCTACCAGCTGCCCGGCAAGGCGGTGGTCACGGTGCAGGACGGCGCCGAGATCGTGGTCGGCGACGTGCTCGCCCGCATCCCGACCGAGTCCTCCAAGACCCGTGACATCACCGGTGGTCTGCCTCGCGTGGCCGACCTGTTCGAAGCCCGCAAGCCCAAGGAGCCGGCGATTCTCGCCGAGGCCACCGGCACCATCGGCTTCGGCCAGGCGACCAAGGGCAAGCAGCGGATCAAGATTGTCGAAGCTTCAGGGGACGAAACCGAGCTGCTGATTCCGAAGTGGCGGCAGGTCGGGGTCTTCGAGGGTGAGCACGTCGAGCGGGGTGAGGTCATCTCCGAAGGTGAGCCCAGCGCCCACGACATCCTGCGCCTGAAGGGTGTGGAGGAACTGGCGGCCTACCTGGTCAAGGAAATCCAGGACGTGTACCGCCTGCAGGGCGTGAAGATCAACGACAAGCACATCGAGACCATCATCCGGCAGATGCTGCGCAAGGTGGAGATCACCGATCCGGGTGACACCAGCTTCCTGCGTGGCGAGCAGATCGAGTACACCGCCCTGCGCGAGGAAAACGAGCGCATGAAGACCGAGGATCGGGTCGGGGCCAAGTTCGAGCGTCTGCTGCTGGGTATCACCAAGGCCTCGCTGTCGACCGAGTCCTTCATTTCCGCGGCCTCGTTCCAGGAGACCACCCGGGTGCTGACCGAAGCCTCCGTGCGTGGGGCCCGGGACGATCTGCGTGGCCTGAAGGAAAATGTCATCGTGGGTCGCCTGATCCCGGCAGGCACCGGTCTGTCCTTCCACAGCCAGCGCCGCAAGAACCGGCGTGGAGCGCTGCTGGCGGACCTGCAAAGGATGCCGGAAGCCCAGCCGGAGCCGGTGGAAACCGACGCCGAAAACGATAGCGAGTAAAGCCCCGCGTTTGCCTTGACACTTCGGGGTCAAGTGCGTACCATTCGCGGCCTTCCATGACACGTCGGCCCGTCCGGCGTGTCATTTTTTTACGGAAATTCCAAGGATTACGTTCGTGCCGACGATCAACCAACTCGTGCGGAAAGGGCGCAAGGACAAACCAGTCAAGAACAAGGTTCCTGCGCTGGAAGCCTGCCCCCAAAAACGCGGTGTCTGCACCCGCGTGTACACCACCACGCCGAAGAAGCCGAACTCGGCTCTGCGCAAGGTGGCGCGCGTGCGCCTGACCAACGGGTACGAGGTCACCTCCTACATCGGTGGTGAGGGGCACAACCTGCAGGAGCACTCCGTGGTCCTGATTCGCGGCGGTCGTGTCAAGGACTTGCCCGGTGTGCGTTATCACACCGTGCGTGGTTCCCTGGACACCTCCGGCGTCGACAAGCGTCGCCAGGGCCGTTCCAAATACGGCGCCAAGCGGCCTAAGGGCTAAGCGCTTCGCCGCCGCCTGATCCGAGACAGAACAGAAAGAGTCGAACATGCCACGTCGTCGTGAAATCCAACCGCGCCAGCCCCTGCCTGATCCCAAGTTTCAATCGGTGCAGCTGGCCAAGTTCATCAACATGCTGATGTACTCCGGCAAGAAGTCCACCGCCGAAGGCATCGTCTACGGCGCCCTGGACCAGATCGCCAGCCGTCAGAGCACGGAGGCGCCGCTGGAGGTGCTGGAGTCCGCGCTGGAGAACATCCGTCCGATGGTCGAGGTGAAGTCCCGTCGTGTCGGTGGCGCCACCTACCAGGTCCCGGTGGAAGTGCGTGCCGTCCGGCGCACCTCGCTGGCCATGCGCTGGCTGATCGACGCCGCCCGCAAGCGTGGCGAAAAGACCATGGCCGAACGCCTCGCCGGCGAAGTCATGGATGCTGCGGACCAGCGTGGTGCCGCGATCAAGAAGCGCGAAGACACGCACCGCATGGCCGAGGCCAACAAGGCCTTCTCCCATTTCCGCTGGTAAGCAGTAACCCTTAGGAGCCCCGACCGTGGCCCGTACGACCCCGATCGAGCATTATCGAAACATTGGCATCATGGCCCACATTGATGCCGGCAAGACGACGACGACAGAGCGCATCCTGTATTACACCGGCGTCTCCCACAAGATGGGCGAAGTCCATGATGGCGCCGCCACGATGGACTGGATGGAGCAGGAGCAGGAGCGTGGCATCACGATCACCTCCGCCGCCACCACCTGCTTCTGGCAGGGCATGGAACAGCAGTTCCCGCACCGTTATCGCATCAACATCATCGACACCCCGGGCCACGTGGACTTCACCATCGAGGTGGAGCGTTCCCTGCGCGTGCTCGATGGCGCCGTCTGCGTGCTGGATGCCAACGCCGGCGTCGAGCCCCAGACCGAGACCGTCTGGCGCCAGGCCAACAAGTACGAAGTGCCGCGCATGGTGTTCATCAACAAGATGGACAAGATGGGCGCCGATTACTATCGCTGTGTCGAGATGCTGAAGAAGCGTCTGGGCGCCAACGCCGTCTCCGTCCAGCTGCCGATCGGCGCGGAAGAGAAGTTCGAGGGCGTGGTCGACCTGTTCCGGATGAAGGCCATCCACTGGAACCAGGAAGACATGGGCATGACCTTCGAGGAGCGCCCGATCCCCGCTGACCTGCAGGCCAAGGCCGAGGAATACCGCGAGGCGATGGTGGAGGCTGCTGCCGAAGCCGACGAAGAGCTGATGGAGAAGTACCTGGAATCGGGTGAGCTCACCGTCGAAGAGATCAAGAAGGGCCTGCGTGCGCGCGTGCTGGCCAACGAGATCGTGCTGACCCTGTGTGGCACCGCGTTCAAGAACAAGGGCGTGCAGGCGCTGCTCGACGCCGTGGTCGAGTTCATGCCTTCGCCGCTGGAAGTGAAGGCGATCAAGGGCACCCATCCGGACGATCCGGAGAAGGCCCTGGTGCGCAAGTCCTCCGACGACGAGCCCTTCGCCGCGCTGGCCTTCAAGATTGCCACCGACCCCTTCGTCGGCACCCTGACCTTCGTCCGCGTCTATTCGGGCGTGCTGTCGGCCGGTGATTCGGTCTACAACTCCACCGACGGCAAGAAGGAACGCATCGGCCGCCTGCTGCAGATGCATTCCAATACCCGTGAAGAAATCAAGGAAGTGCGCGCCGGCGATATCGCCGCCTGCGTCGGCCTGAAGAACATCACCACGGGGACCACCCTGTGTTCGCCGGATTCGCCGGTGATCCTGGAGCGGATGGAGTTCCCCGAGCCGGTGATCTCGGTGGCGGTGGAGCCGAAGACCAAGTCGGACCAGGAAAAGATGGGTCTGGCGCTGCAGAAGCTGGCGCAGGAAGATCCCTCCTTCCGCGTGCACACCGACGAAGAATCCGGCCAGACCATCATTTCCGGGATGGGCGAACTGCACCTGGAAATCATCGTCGACCGCATGAAGCGCGAATTCAAGGTCGAGGCCAACGTCGGCAAGCCGCAGGTGGCCTACCGTGAGACCATCCGGACCAAGGTCGAGCAGGAAGGCAAGTTCGTGCGCCAGTCCGGCGGCCGTGGCCAGTACGGTCATGTCTGGCTGCGCCTGGAGCCGAAGGAAGCCGGTGAAGGCTACGAATTCGTCAACGCCATTGTCGGTGGTGTGGTGCCGAAGGAATACATCGGCGCGGTCGACAAGGGCATCCAGGAACAGATGCAGAATGGCGTGATCGCCGGCTACCCGGTGGTCGACGTCAAGGTCACCCTGTACGACGGTTCCTACCATGACGTCGACTCCAACGAAATGGCGTTCAAGATCGCCGGCTCGATGGGCTTCAAGGAAGGCGCCCGCAAGGCCAACGCCGTGCTGCTCGAGCCGATCATGGACGTGGAAGTGGTGACCCCCGAGGACTACATGGGCGACGTGATGGGCGACCTGAACCGTTGTCGCGGCCTGGTCCAGGGCATGGAAGATACGCCTTCCGGCAAGACCATCCGCGCCGAGGTGCCGCTGTCGGAGATGTTCGGTTACGCGACCGACCTGCGCTCCATGACCCAGGGGCGCGCCAACTACTCAATGCACTTCTCCCATTACGACGAGGCTCCCAAGAGCGTCAGTGAGGGGATTATCGCCCGAACGCAAGGTCTGGCCCGCTCGTGAGCACTGCTCACGTGGCTCCCTGAGGACTCTGGAGGATCGCATGGCGAAGGAGAAATTCGAACGGAAGA
>JBFJTN010000215.1:0-6265 GCA_041625325.1 Oceanococcus sp.
CGCCCTGTGGCTGCTGGCGCCCTCCGCCGACGGGCCGCGAGCCCTGCTGGGGGGCGAGGACATCGCGCAGCGCCTGCCCTCGCTGCAGCGCGCGGCCAATGCCCGCGGCATTCCCTTGCGCCTGCCCGTCATGGATGTCGAAGATCGCAGCGCGATCAGCCCGATGGATCTCATCGCGGAGGATTACAGCCGCCTGGCAGGCGCCAGCGCGCGTTACGAAGCGCGCCACCTGCTGCTGCTGCAGCTGCGCCAGTCCACGCCGAATCTGTGGGAAGCGCAATGGAGCTATCTGCGTGCGGCCGGTGAACCCCTGCGCTGGACTTCGCTGGGAGACGACGCCAATCAGGCGGTGGCCAGCGGATTCGGCCAGTACGCCGATCATCTGGCCCGCGAGTACGCGCTGAAGCTCTCGCCAGGCTGGGTGCAGAACTCGCGCGTCCATGTGCTGGGGGTCAGCGAGGTCGGCCAGTACGCCCGGGTGATGGCTTATCTGCAGCGCCTGAATCTGGTGGAATCGGTGCAGCCCATCGAAGTCCAGGGTCAGGAACTGGTGTTCCTGGTCGAATTCGAGGGCACCCTGGAGGACCTGCAGCGCAGCATCGAGCTGGGCGACCTGCTGGTCCCCGCGCCGCCACCGACGCCTCAGCCCTTCGCCAACAGCCCACCCGGCATGGCCGGCCTGCCGGACGCCTCCGGCCTGCCCGGGGCACCGAGCGCCAGTCCGGGCCCGCCGGCGGCGGCCTCCAGCGGCCTGAGTTTCTTCGCCGTCAGCCGCCGGCCTGAATTGCGTTACCAGTTGCGGCCATGAACGATCTGCACTGGGAACAGCGCCTGTGGCCGGCCCTGGCGGTCCTGGCCGGCCTGATCGGCAGTTACTGGTTGCTGCATCTGCTCGCGCCCATCCTGTTGCCCTTCGTGCTCGGGGCGGCGCTGGCCTATCTTGGCGATCCCATCGTCGATCGGCTGGAGGCGCGGCGCCTCTCGCGCACCGCCGGGGTGTGCATCGTGTTCGGCCTGTTCGCCGGGCTGGGCCTGATCGGCCTGCTGATCTTCGTGCCCATGCTGTACGAGCAGCTGGGCAACCTGATCCGGCGGATTCCGTCCTTTCTCGACTGGCTGCAGCGTGAGCTGTTGCCGCGCCTGGGCATCGAGCTGGACGAGGCCAGCCGCCTGGACGTGGAAAGCCTGCGGGTCCTGCTGAAGGAGCACTGGCAGCAGGCCGGCGGCATGGTCACCGAATGGATCGGTCCGGTGACCCGTTCCGGCGGTGCCATGCTGGCCCTGGTGGTGAACCTGTTCATGGTGCCGGTGGTGACCTTCTACCTGCTGCGCGACTGGGACCTGCTGGTGGCGGCGATCCGGCGCATGATTCCGCGCCGGGCGGAGCCCAGGGTGGTCCAGCTGGCGCAGGAAGTGGACGAGGTGCTGGGCGCCTTCATCACCGGGCAGCTGCTGGTCATGCTGTCGCTGGGCTGCTTCTATGCGCTGGGCCTGTGGATCGCCGGGCTGGACCTGGCCCTGCTGATCGGCTTCGGCGCCGGCATTGTCAGCTTCATTCCCTATCTCGGGCCCATCGTTGGCATCGTCTCGGCCGGCGTCGCCATGCTGATCCAGACCCAGGAACTGCTGCCGCTGCTGGGCGTGGCCGCGGTCTTCGGCATCGGCCAGGTGCTGGAGTCGATCTGGCTCACCCCCTGGCTGGTCGGCGACAAGGTCGGCCTGCACCCGGTGGCGGTGATCTTCGCGGTGATGGCCGGCGGTCAGCTGTTCGGATTCGTCGGCGTCATGCTGGGCCTGCCGGTGGCCGCCGCCCTGGCGGTGCTGCTGCGCCATCTGCATGAGCGCTGGCTGCGCAGCGAGTGGTATACCCGCGGTGCGCCGGCGACCGAATCGGATGCCGGGGAAGGCGAGGACGACGGGGAGGCAGCGGAAGCGTCCGCGCGAGTCGAGTGAGCCAGCAGCATCTGTCCCTCAACGCGCCGGCGGCGGCGCGTTTCGAGAGTTTCTGGCCCGGTCCCAATGCCCGCGCCGCGGCCGCCCTGCAGGATTTCTGCCTGAATGACGAGGATGGTCAGCATCTGCTGCTCGGCCCGCCGGGCAGCGGCAAGAGTCATCTGGCCCAGGCCTGCTGCCGGGCGCGCTGGGACGCCGGGCGCCAGGCCGCCTATTTCGATCTGGCCGACACGCCGCTGAACGCGGACAGCCTGGCCGGTGTCTCGGCCAGCGGCCTGCTGGTGGTGGATGGCCTGCAGCAGCTGCCAGCGGACGATGAAATCCATCTGCTGCGGCTGATCGACCGCTCGCGTGCTGCCGCGGGCAAGCTGCTGCTGTGTTCGCGCCGCTGGCCGGAGCAGCTGGACATCCACACCGTGGACCTGCGCTCCCGCCTGCAGTGGGGTGCGATGCTGGAGCTGAAGCTGATGGCGGAATCGGATCTGGCCCGCATGCTGGAACAGCGGGCCCGTCTGCTGGGTGCCCGGCTGGACCCGCGCCTGAGCGAATTCCTGCTGCGCCGCCTGCCGCGCGACCCCGGTGCCCTGGTGACGACCCTGGAGCGCGCCTTCGAGCGGGCCGTGAACAGCGGTCGCCAGCTGACCGTGCCCCTGCTGCGCGAGGTGCTGGAGGACCCGGCACTGCGTTAGCGGGCATCCCGTCCCGGCGGGAGCTGCCCGCCACGGGGACTTGAAAAGGCGCCGTCTGCCCTCAGGTCCTGTAAGACACTTCGCAAGGAGATCGTTCGCATGAGCTATCGCGACGAACTGATTGAGAAAACGAAGTCGAAGCTGGACGACGCCAATGAGGAAATCCAGCGTCTGCAGGACATGGCGGCCGAACAGGCCGAGGATGCCCGCGCCCAGACCCGCGAGGTGCTGGTTGAACTGCAGGACTACCGCGACCGCGCCCTCGCCAAGCTCGAGGAACTGCAGGATGCGGGTGACGCCGCCATGGATGATCTGCGGCTGGGCGCCGAGAATGCCTGGAACTCCCTGAAGCTGGCTGTCGGCCGGGCGCGGGAGCGCTTCTGAGCGCCTGAGCGCCCGGTTTACTGCCGGGCACGCGGCGGTCCTGCCGGGACGGCCGCCCTTTCCGAACCCCAGCAGCGCAGGTCGCGCGACGGCGTCACCGACGCCATCGCCGCAGCCATGTCGCGACCGGCGGCCGCGCCGGCCGGCGCTGTATCCATTTGATGAAGGAGTACCGATGAAAAGTCACAGGACCGCGCTTGCGGCCGGCCTGCTGTCCCTGTCCCTGGCCGGGACGGCGTCCGCAGCCCAGCGAACATCCGACGATCCGACCTATTCCGGCATGCGCCTGACCTCGGTCACCACCGACTACGAGAACCTCGACAACGCCGTCAACCTCGGCTACACCCTGGGCATCGCGATCCCGCCGCTGGGCAACATGCTGGCCGCCGAGATCGATCTGAGCACCACCCTGATCCCCGGCGAGAATTCCGGCGGCACCGGACTTGCCGGCGGCGGAGGTGATGGCGGTGGCCAGGACGGGGGGCTGATCGGGCCCGGGCTCGGTGGCGGTGACGGCGATGGCGGCGGTGGGGATTCCTCCTCCTCCGGCCAGCGCACCCGGGGCAACGAGGACCTGCGCACCAACTCCGTCGGCATCTTCCTCAGCGGACGGACGCCCGGCCAGCTTTTCGGCCTGGCCCGGGCCGGCTATCGCTTCATGCAGTCGACCGTCGACGAACTGAACGAGGAGCGCAGCGGCGCCGCCTTCACCCTGGGAGGTGGTTATCGCTATGCCGAAGACGGCACGGTGGAGCTCAGCTATACCCGCTATTCGGATGAGGTCGATTACCTCTCCCTGGCGGTGAACTTCTGAGCCCGCAAGGCGCGGTGCGCCCGCGACCCCTCAGTCGCGCGGTGCGCCGCGCCGTCCCCGCACGTAGAGGTTGCTGCTCACGAACCACAGGACGGCGAGCAGGCCGGCGGTCAGCGCCGGCACCCGTGCCGGCGGATTGGCGTAGGCCTCCATCGCGCACCAGGCCACGTAGAGGGTGCTCAGCAGGGTGGTCCAGGCGTGGGTGTAGACCTTGCCGCGGAGCAGGCCGGGCAGGGCAATGAAGGCGGGGATCAGGGCCAGCGGCGCGAGCAGCATGGCCAGACGATTGGGCACCCACAGGATCGGCCAGAGCAGAAACACCAGCACGAAGCCGCAGGCGCCGACGCTGGCCAGGTGACGGAACAGCTGGGGCGTCATGCGGTTTTCTGCCGGCCGGCGATGCGGGCGACCCGGCGCCCGAGCAGCCGGCACAGGGCTTCCTCGTCGGCGCTCAAGGGCGTGGCATGGTCGCCGAAGCTCACATGGCTGGCGCCATAGGGCGTGCCGCCGCTGCGCGTCGTCGACAGCTTGCTGCCCGGATAGGGCAGTCCCACCAGCAGGGCGCCGTGATGCAGCAGCGGCAGGGCCATGCTCAGCAGGGTGCTTTCCTGCCCGCCGTGCAGGCTGGAGGTGGAGGTGAACACGGCGCAGGGCTTGTCCACCAGCGCGCCGTTCATCCACAGGCTGGCCGTGCCATCGAGGAAGTACTTCAATGGCGCCGCCATGTTGCCAAAGCGGGTCGGGCTGCCCAGGATCAGGCCGTCGCAGCCGGCAAGGTCCTCGTGGCTGGCGTACAGCGGACCGTCCTCGGGAATCTCGGGGCTGGCGACCCGGGTCTGCGGCGCCACCTTCGGCACCGTGCGCAGCAGCGCCTCGGCCCGCTCTTCGCCGACCCCGCGCGCAATCTGCCGCGCCATCGCGGCGGTGGCGCCGTGGGTGCTGTAATAGAGGATGAGGATTTTCGTGCTCATGGGCGGGATGCGCGGGGGCTTGTCGGGCGCTTGGTCGATGCGGCCATCAGGCCGCGCCCGGTGCGGCGTCTGGCGTGGCCGGCGGCGTCCTGTCCTGGCCCGGATTCTCCGGGCTGTACAGGTGGCAGCGCACCCAGTGCGGCTGGCTGTCGCTGCCCACGTTGTGTGGCGCCGGCACGTCTTCTGCACAACGCGCGTGCGCTTCCGGGCAACGGGTGCGGAAAGGGCAGCCGCTGGGCATCTTCAGCGGACTGGGTACGTCGCCGGCCAGGATGATGCGGCGCGACTTGTTCTTCGGGTCCGGCACCGGCACCGCCGACATCAGGGCCCGGGTGTAGGGGTGTTTCGGCGCGGAGTACAGCGCGTCGGCACCGGCCAGCTCGACCAGCTGGCCCAGGTACATGACTCCGACCTGATGGCTGATGTGCTGCACCACGGCCAGGTCGTGGGAGATGAACAGGAAGCTGATGCCGAACTGATCCTGCAGATCGCGGATCAGGTTCAGCACCTGGGCCTGCACCGACACGTCCAGGGCCGAAACCGCCTCATCGGCGACGATGAATTTGGGCTGCAGGGTCAGCACGCGGGCGATGCCGATACGCTGGCGCTGGCCACCGGAGAACTCGTGCGGATAGCGTGACAGGACCTGCGGACGCAGGCCGACGATCTGGATCAGTTCCTCGATGCGCTGACGCCGTTCTCCCGGTTCGCCGACCTGGTGCAGGTCCAGCGGCTCACGCAGGGTTTCCAGGATGGTCCGGCGCGGGTTCAGCGAGGCATAGGGGTCCTGGAAGATGATCTGCATCTCGCGCCGCCGGGCATGCAGCTCGGCCTTGCTGATGCCGGTGACCGGGCGGCCGTCCAGGCGCACGCTGCCGGCGCTGGGTTCGTGCAGGCGCAGCACGGCCCTGCCCAGGGTCGACTTGCCGCAGCCGGACTCGCCGACCAGGCCCAGGGTCTGGCCGGCCGCGATACGGAAGCTGACCCCGTCGACTGCCTTCAGCACGGACTTGCCACGACCCAGCAGGCCGCCGCCGACCGCGAAATGCTTGCTCAGGTTCTCGACTTCAAGCATCGGAGTTCACCGGGTGGAAACAGGCCAGGCGGCGCGCATCGGCGCCGGATTGCAGCGGCGGCTGGTCCGCCCGGCAGTCGTCCTGCACGTTCGGGCAGCGTTCGGCGAAGCGGCAGCCGGGCGGCAGGCTGAGCAGATCGGGCACCATGCCGGCAATGGTCGGCAGGCGCTCCAGGCGGCTTTCGCGTACCCGCGGCACCGAAGCCAGCAGGCCGGCGGTGTAGGGGTGTCGCGGCGCGGCAAACAGATCCTCGATCGGCGCCTCCTCGATCAGCTTGCCGCAGTACATCACGCAGGCGCGCTGGCAGGTCTCGGCCACCACGCCCAGATCGTGGGTGATCAGGATCATGGCGGTGTGGAATTCCTCGCTGAGCTTGAC
>JBFJTN010000216.1:0-6203 GCA_041625325.1 Oceanococcus sp.
ATCATGCCGGTGAACCCGAGGTCGTCCATCGGCTCCCAGCGAAGCATGGCGCGCTGCTGGGTGAGGGTGGCGCTGTTCACATCGGCTAGGCCATCGCGCAGGTTGTCCACGACCCCGGGGATGTCGCGGGTGACGCTCATGGCGCGCGCCGCGATCTGATCCGATATCGGAAGATTGGCTGCGATGCCCCAGCTGGCGGTCCGATCGTCGCTGTCGGCTGCCGCCGTGCCGCTGGCGAATCCGCTCAGGCCGAAGCGGTCGAATTGCGGCTGCTTCGGGATCGAGCGCAGTGCGCCGGCCAGGGTGGCGCCCCCGAACAACGTGCCCTGTGGGCCTTTGAGCACCTCGACGCGTTCCAGGTCGAAGGCATCGATATTGGGGTTTCCGCCCACCAGTGACGGGTTGGCCAGCACGATATCCTCCAGGAAGGCGCCGACAGGCGTGGCCTGATTGGTGGCCTCCGTCTGAGTCGTCGTGCCGCGTATCTGCACCTGCGTCAGCGTCGGGCTGTAGTAGGCATTGACCGATACTCCCGGAGAGAACAGCAGGACATCCTGCGAGCCGGAGGCCCCGAGATCCTCCAGCGCATCGGCGCTGAAGGCATCAATGCTCACCGGGATGTCGCGAGCCGACTGCTCCCGCTTGGTGGCGGTGACGACGATCTCCTCGATGGCGCGCCGCGGGCGGCCGGCCAGTGCGGCCGGCGGTGCTTCGTCATCCAGCGTGATCACCGCTGCGCCTTCGCTGGTCGATGGCGGATCCTCGGTCTCGCCCGCATCCTCCTGCGCCGGTGGGGGATCGGCCGGCCCCGCCTGTTCCGATCGCCGCTCCTCGCCGAACAGGGCGTCCAGTTCGTCGGACGAGGCGCTCTGGGCCCAGGCGTTCAGACAGGATCCGCACAGGATGCTCAGCGCGACGATCCGAGCGGCGTTCACCGGCCGTCTCCATCGACCCGGGTCAGCTCCATCTCCAGCCAGCGCAGGACAGCGCGATAGGCTTCGCGTGCGCTGTCGCGATCCTGGTTCAGGAGATAGTCGCCAAAAACCCCCCGCATGAAGCTGTACAGCGCCGAGCCGAGCACGCGCGCCCGCCCGGGCGGCAGGCCCTCGCGCCGCAGCCAGTCGATGTCGAACTGGCGGCCTGCCTCGAAAGCCCGCAGGTAGCGCTGTCGCATCCGCAGTGGTGCGCTGGAGGTGGACGCCAGTGACGAAAGGGCGCGCCATGCGCCGGCCCAGTCCAGGTCATACAGATAGGAGCCGTCATCTTCAACCAGACGCCGCAGGCCCGTCAGCAGGCGGTCACCCGCCAGTGCTTCGGTTTCGCTGCGCACGCGCAGCAGCAGGCGCCGGGTCTCATCCTCCAGCAGTGCGTCGAGCAGGCCGTCGCGGTTCTCGAAATATCGCCCCAGGGTCACCGTGGTGATCCCGGCGGCCCTGGCCGCTCCCCGATAGGAGAAATTGACCAGGCCGACCCGATCCAGATAGCGACCAATCGCTGCCAGCAGTTGCGAGCGGCGCACAGGGTCCCCGTACTCGGGCTTCATGAGTGAATCTGCCGCAGCCAAGCCAGTCTCCTGTCAATGCCAAGTCGCAAGGTATGACAATGTAACCATCTAGCATACAGAGATGTCAACAAAATCTGATTTCTGTTCTGTATCCGTTCTGAACGCCCTGAAAAATAGGCCCAACACGCGTGAGGTGGCGAGACTGCTGTGCCACGGAGGGGATTCAGCACTGAATGTCCAGGGGCCGGAGTCCTGGATCGGGGGCAGTGTCGGCCTGGCGCTTCCCGGCTGACGAGCTGTTCGCGCGGCGACGAGCTGATCCGCCGTCAGCTGTGGCTGCGCCAGACCGCAGGCATTCGAACAATGGGCCCGGGAGAATCTTGCCGGATCAACATCCGGCGGCGAGGTCATCTTGTGCTCATCCTGGGCAATCCTGGGGAGCTTCCGGGTTCGTCCGGCCCGGACGCAGCCTGCTGCCGAAGCCATCTTTGTCAGATCCGGGATGGCGATCGCAGTTGCTGCGCCGCCATCCCTGCCCACTGGCGAAATGGGCGGGTGAAATGGGCAGGATTGGCGTATCGCGGGTCCACGGCGATCTGCTGGATGGGCGCCCGTCTCCAGCGCCTTGCGGCTGCCGCACCGCCCGTGTTTACCAGCGGGTGGTGATGCTGGCCGACAGCCGTCGCAGCGGAATCTGGGTGGCAAAATAGGAGTCCGCAAAGAGATTGTGGTCGCCCACGAAGGACAGGGCCTTCGCGCTGGTCAGGTTGTCTCCGCGCAGGATCAGGCCCCAGCGTCCGCTGTGCGGACCGATCGCGAGGTGGCTGCCGATCAGCGTGTAGGCGCTCTGGAAGGAATGGCTGTCCAGATCCACCTCGAGGTACTGATCGCCCCGATGGCTGATGTCCAGGCCCCACTGCAGGATGAGCTTGCGGGTCAGCGGCACTGTAATGCGCGGGTGCACGGACAGGGTCAGGCGCGGTGCCTTGGGCAGGCTGCGGCCACTCAGGTCCTGGATGTCGCTGCCGTCATCATTTTCCGCGGCGGCCGGCGCGTCGGGATAGCTGCGGTAGCGGGCGCGGGCCATGGCCAGCGTCGAGTCGATGCTCAGCCAGCTCAGCGGTGTCAGCCAGCGCAGTTCCACCTCAAGGCCCCGCAGGCGCGAGCGGGCCGCATTGAAGACCTCGAAATTGATCCCGTTGAAGCTGGTCACCTGCATGTCGCGGACATCGGTGTGGTAAAGCGTGCCGTGAATCGACAGCGCGCTACCGGCCAGCCGTGCCCTGAGTCCGATCTCCCAGTTGTCGCCGCGTTCGGGCTCGAATGCCAGCTGGATGCCGCGATCCGAGCCGTCGGTGGCCGGTTCACGCTGATCGGCCAGGCTCTGCCCGTTGAACCCGCCACTTTTGTATCCCCGCGTCCAGCTGGCGTAGCCCGAGAGCTGGTCCGACCAGCGATAGCGCAGGCCGAGTTTGGGTGAGGTTTCCGGTTCGCGGCGGCTCAGTTCGCGGGTGAAGTTTTCCGCCTGCAGCACGGAGGCGGTGAGGCTGGCCTGCGCGGGCTGCGGACGGGTGACAACCCGGATCACCGCGTCCTTGGTCTCATGGCCCAGGCGCAGTCCGGCTATCAGCGTGATGCGCTCGGCCAGCGCCCATTCGAGCTGGCCGAAGGCGGCGAGTGCCAGCGATTCCTGGACGAAACGCTGGTTCACGCCATCGTCGAAACCCCCCGGCGGGGCGCCCGGTACCAGCGGCGGCAGCGGCAGGCCCTGCGGTGCGCCCAGGGCCTCCATGCCCGCCGCGGACAGGGCGAACGAGGGCAGGTCATCGCCCAGGCTGATGGCGGCCGCGCCATCGACATCGGCCCGTAGCGCGAACAGCCCTCCCACGAAGTCGATCGAGCCTTGACCCGGCGACCGGCTGCCGGCCAGCCGCCATTCCAGCGACTGCTGACGGAATCCGGTATCGACCGCCAGGCTGGCGAGATCGGCCGCGCTGACGTCTATGTCCATCAGGATGTCGTGGTGGCCGCCGGCCAGTCCCACGATCGTGGTGACGGTCAATCCGCCTGCCGTCGTCCAGTCCGCGATGGCGTGGGCGATGTGGGATTGGCGCCGGACGAAGCCGGGCAGGTCGAAAGCGGTATGCGCGTCGAAGGGATCGTCTTCGGTCCGGGCATGTCGGGATCGTGCATAGGCCAGGGCATCCGGGTCGAGGTCGTACAGCTGCCAGGGCGAATAGTGGGTATCGATCTCGGTGAACTGGGCGCCGAACTGCATCGCCAGGGTGGGGCTGGCGCGCCAGTCCATTCGCAGGCGTGCTGCATCGCGGCGCTGTGCCAGCTCGCGGCGATCGAGGAAGCTGTTGTCCAGCTGGCCGGGCTCGTGCCAGCTGAGCAAGGCCCCGCGCATGTGCAGCGCTTCGGTCGCCGGCAGATCTAGCGCCCCTTCCAGGAAGCGGCCGTTGTTCTCGCTGGCGGTGAGTTGAAGCTGCCCGCCTGCGATCGCCGCCGGTGGCTGCGAGTGGAAGATCAGGACCCCGGCGATGGTGTTCTTGCCGAACAGGGTGCCCTGTGGGCCGCGCAGGACCTCGATGCGGCCGACGTCGAACATGCCGTCGTGGATCAGCTCGGGGCGGGTGATGGGAATCTCGTCGATGATCACCCCGACCGACGGCTCCAGGCCGATGTTGTAGGTGGCGGTGCTGAATCCCCGCATGCCGGTGGTCGGCGCCGAGGGGTCCATGTCCAGTTCGACATTGGGAACGAAGTTTTCCAGCCCCTCCGGTCCGATGACGCCGGCGTTGCGCAGCGTTTCGGGATCCACCACGCTGACGGCGGCAGGGACGTCGCGCAGGGCCTGACGCATTTTCTGCGCCGTGACCACGATGTCCTCAAGCACGCGATTCGCCGGCGGCTCAGGCGCCGGGTCCGGTTCCTCCGGCAGGACGATGGCATCGACCTCAGCCTCCGCCGCCCACCCGATCAGCGGGCGCAGGCAGAGCAGGCTCACCAGTGCGCAGCGAACGATCCCCGTGCCTGTTGGCCATGCCATGTTCATGCCTCCCGACAGGAACGAGACCCATTGTACGCACAGCTGCCGGGCGCGCAGGCGCGGATCGCGCGGCGCTGACAAGTTGCTGAGATTTTGCTGAGGCCACGGTGAGGACATCGCTGCCGCAGGCTTTCAGGATGGAGTCGGCCGTTCGCCTCGGCGGCTCGAGCAGGGGGCCGAAGCGGCATCGTCAGGACCGGGAGGGTCGTCACATGGACACAGCAATCGGATGGAACGGGCGGGTCACGCGATGCGCGGGACGGACGCCGGCAGCACGGAGGCTCGCGGGCGTCATCATCGTGGCCGCGCTTGCGGGCTGCGGAGCGGAGCGCGAGGCGGCGCAGACGGCACAGGCGGCGCCGCCCCCGGTGGGTCCTGTCGTCAAGACCGAGCTGCTGATCTGTCCGGGGCCGGACGCGCAGGCCCGGCTGCTGCGCGCCCTGTTCGAGGCTCAGGAGGGCGATGTCATCGAGCTGTGCGCCGGCGAGTTTCATTTCGACCGCGAGATTCCGCTGCATGACAAGCGTGGCGTGACGCTGCGTGGCGCCGGCAAGGACGCGACCTTCCTGCGCTTTGCCTCCAGCAATGACGCCTGGGGTATCACCGCCGGCCGCGTGCGTGGCTTCACCTTGCAGGGCATGACCGTGTCGGATGTGCCGTCGCTCGGCGTCTACATCTATGACTCCGAGCAGGTCACGGTGCGTGACCTGCGGGTGACCTGGACCGGCTACGAGACCTGCGACCCCTCGCCGACGGCGCTGGTCGACAGCTGCACCGACAACGGCGATGTCGGCGCCGCGCTGGAATTCTGCCGGGACGTTCTGGTCGAGGATTCCGACTTCCACGGCGCCGCGCTGTTCGGTCTGATTGCGCTGATCCCGCGTGACGCGGTGTTCCAGCGGCTGCGCGCCACCCACAACAGCGTGGGCATGCTGTACGCCGAGACGATTCGCTCGACCCTGCGCGACAGCCTGTTCGAGGCGAACGCGGCCGGGGTGGTCATGGGTGATGCGGCCGAGAACAACCCGCACGGGGGAAAAGCCCGCCTGGTCAACAATCGCTTCGTGGCCAACAACACGCCGAATTTCGTACCGACCGGCAATTTCCTCACCGCGATCCCGTCCGGTATCGGGGTCCTGCTGGTCGCTGCCGATCAGATCGAATTCACCGGCAACGAGTTTGTCGACAACGGCACCTCGGGTCTGGTCGTGATCAACGCCGGGCTCACCGCCCCGGACGAGCCTGAGACCAAATACGATTTCTACCCGGAAGGCCTGAATATCCACGGCAATCTGTTTCGCGACAATGGCGGTGAGCCGGCCGAGCCGGATCCGCGCGCCGGTCCGATCGCGGCCTTCGTCCCCCTGATCCTGGCCAAGAACGGCGGCAAGTCCGCCCAGATCGCCTGGGACGGCGGGGTCGACGCCCCGAACGATTGCAAGCAGGTGCCGACCGATGAACGGGGTGTGCCTCTCAATCAGCCCAATCCGGACAGCCCGCGCAGCGAGGCGAGGACCGACGAGCGCGGCCCGCCGAATTTCGAGGACGGCGATCCGTCGCCGCCCTGTCGCTGGAATGCCTGGAAGTTCGATGCCGACGGCGAGCTCAAGCCGGAGAACCGGATCTACATCGACAACAACCGCTTCG
>JBFJTN010000217.1:0-6168 GCA_041625325.1 Oceanococcus sp.
CCCTTCGTCTTCCCGGAGATGGAAGCGGCGCGTCGCGACGATCTGGTCGAGTTCGATCGCCTGCTGTGGGGCCATGTCGGCTACTCGCTCAACCGTGGCGTGCGTGCCCTGACCCTGGGTCTCACCGGCGGCCGCCTGGCGGCGAAGCCGGTCTCCGGGCCGGCCGCGCCGTACTACCAGCAGCTGGAGCGCATGTCTTCGGCCCTGGCCTTCGTCTCCGACGTGACCATGGGCGTGCTAGGCGGTGAGCTGAAGCGCAAGGAGCGCCTCTCGGCCCGTCTGGGCGATGTGCTGTCGCAGCTGTACATGGCCTCGGCCACCCTGAAGTACTTCCACGACGAAGGCGCCAGCGCGGAGGACATCCCCTACCTGCAGTGGGTGATGGATGACGCCCTGGCCGAGATCCAGAAGGCTTTCGACGACTTCTTCGCCAACTTCCCGAACCGGGCGGTCGGTTCCCTGCTGCGCTTCGTCGCCTTCCCGCGCGGCCGCAGCTATCGCCCCGCTTCCGATGCGGTGGGCAGCCAGGTGGCCCGGCACATGCTGGCGCCCAGTGCGCTGCGTGACCGTCTGACCGCCGAGCTGTTCCTGCCGCGTTCGGAGGACGATCCGATCGGCCTGATGGAGCTCACCCTGGAACGCCTGATCGAGGTGGAGCCGGTCTACAACAAGTTCGTCAAGGCCGTGGCCAGGGGGGCGACCCCGCTGAAGTTCAGCGTGCAGGAGCAGCTGGACGCGCTGGTCGAGCAGGACCTGCTGTCCAGCGAGGAAGCCGAGCAGATCGCGGCCTACGACGCCCTGCGGGCCGAGGCGATCGGGGTCGATGTCTTCGATCACGCGCTGGAGCAGCTGGACGAGGGTGAGGCGCCTGCCGCGCGCACAGCACGGGCCGCCTGAGCCCCGCCCGCCCGAATGAAAATGCCGGCCCAGCGCCGGCATTTTTTCGTCCGGCGCCGGCTCGTCTCAGGCGAAACTGCGGGTGAACAGCAGGACCAGTGGCGGCAGCAGCATCAGCGACAGGGTGTCGTACCAGGTCAGGGCGTCCACGCCGTGGCGGCCGTGCAGCTGCGCGGCCAGCCGATTGATCGGCCAGTGCGCCAGCGCCGCCATGGCCAGCACCCACAGCAGCAGCACGCCCTGCGGCTGCAGCGACAGGCCGGCGGCCTGTTCCAGCGCATTGATCAGCACCAGCGCCCCGACCAGGGTCTGCAGCGGGATGATGAAGGCGCCAAAGCGCTCCATCTGCGGCGCCAGTGGCAGGATCAGGGTGACCAGGAACATCCAGTTGAACAGGCTGCGCGGATCGGCCGGCGGCACGCTGTCGGGCAGGACCTCGCCTGGCAGCAGCGGGGTGGGGTAGACGGCGAACAGGAAGGCCAGGATCACCAGCGTGCGCAGGGCCGGCAGCAGGGCGTGCTCGGCCAGGAAATCCCAGGCGCCGACCAGCTGACGGTGGATCCAGAACTCCAGCGGAATCAGCAGCAGGGCACCGCCCAGCAGGATGATCAGGCCAATCAACATGCGCGCAGTTTAGGGCCTGCGCGCCTGCAAAGTCTTTGTCACCTGGCTGGGCTAAGCTGCCCAGTTCTGCAAAAATGCAGGATTCGCTTAGGCCGCACGCGCAGAGCCTCGCGCTGGGCAGGGCGCGGCCTGCCGCCGAGACACCCGGCGTCCGTCGCCCGGCACGCCAGGCCACACAACAAGGGAACACAGTGAAAGTCACAGTATTCGGCACCGGCTATGTCGGCCTGGTCAGCGGCACCTGTCTGGCCGAAATGGGCCACGAGGTGATCTGCGTGGACGTCGACGAGAACAAGGTCGAGCAGCTGAACCGGGGCATCATCCCGATCCACGAGCCGGGCCTGGAGCCCATGGTGGCGCGCAATCACAAGCGTGGCGCCCTGCAGTTCACCACCGAGGCCGAGAAGGCCGTGCGTTTCGCCGAACTCATCTTCATCGCGGTGGGCACCCCGCCGGACGAGGACGGCTCTGCCGACCTGCAGTACGTGCTGGCGGTGGCGCGGACCATCGGCGAGCACATGCAGCATCCGAAGATCATCGTGGACAAGTCCACCGTGCCGGTAGGCACGGCTGACAAGGTGCGCGCCGCGGTGTCGCAGGCGCTGGCCGCACGCGAACTGGATCTGGGCTTCGACGTGGTCTCCAATCCCGAATTCCTCAAGGAAGGCGCGGCGATCGAGGACTTCATGAAGCCCGACCGCATCGTGGTGGGCACCGATTCGGAGCGCGCGGCCAAGGCCATGCGCCAGCTGTATGCGCCGATCTCGCGCCAGCGCGAGAAGGTCATCGTGATGGATATCCGCTCGGCGGAGCTGACCAAGTACGCCGCCAATGCGCTGCTGGCGACCAAGATCAGCTTCATGAATGACGTCGCCAACCTGGCCGATCGCCTGGGCGCCGACGTGGAGGCCGTACGCCGTGGCATCGGCTCCGATCACCGCATCGGCTACCACTTCATCTTCCCCGGTTGCGGCTATGGCGGCTCCTGCTTTCCCAAGGACGTGCAGGCGCTGGAGCGCTCGGGCCGCGAGGCCGGCTACAGCAGCAGCATCCTGGCCGCGGTCGAGGAGACCAACGCGCGGCAGAAGCAGAGCCTGTTCGAGAAGCTGAAAGCCCACTTCAGGGGGGAGATCGAAGGCCGCACGATCGCGGTCTGGGGCCTGTCCTTCAAGCCCAATACCGATGACATGCGGGAAGCGCCCAGCCGCAGCCTGATGGAAGCGGTGTGGGCGGCCGGTGGCCGGGTGCAGGCTTACGACCCGGCGGCGATGGACGAAACCCGCAGGATCTACGGCGTGCGCCAGGATCTGGTGCTGGCGGCCTCGGCCCTGGATGCGCTGGCCGGCGCCGATGCGCTGGTGATCTGCACCGAATGGACCGAATTTCGCGCGCCGAATTACTCCGGCCTGCGCCAGGCCCTGCGCCAGCCGGTGATCGTCGACGGCCGCAATCTGTGGGACCCGGCGGAGGTCGCCGAGCAGGGCTTCCACTACTACTGCATCGGCCGGCCCTACCGCGAGCCGGCCAGCGCGCCCGCCGCTACTTGAAGGACATCATCGTGATCGCCACCAGGCGCTTCACGAAGTTGGTGTAGGGCGGCGCCAGCCAGTGGCTGAAGCTGAACTTGTTCTCGACCACGGTGCGCTCATGGGAGAAGGCCTTGAAGCCCCACAGCCCGTGTGAGTTGCCGATGCCGGAGTTGTTCACGCCGCCGAAGGGCGCGTTCATGTGCAGGTACTGCACCACGCACTGATTGATGCAGCTGCCGCCGGCCGAGGTCTGCTGCAGCACCCGTTCCGCCCGGCGGTGGTCCTTGGTGTAGAGATACAGGGCCAGCGGCTTGGGCGCACTGTTGATCTGCCGGATCACCTCGTCGATATCCCGGTAGACCAGGATCGGCAGGGCCGGTCCGAAGATTTCCTCCTGCAGGATGCGGGCGTCGGCCGGCACGTCGGTGAGCAGGGTCGGGCCGACGTAGTTCTGCGCCGGATCGGTGTCGCCGCCCGCGAGCAGGGTGGCGCCGCCGTCCAGGGCCTCGCTGATCAGGCCCTTGACCCGGGCATAGTGCCGCTCGTTCACGATGCGGGCGTAATCCGGGCTGGCCTTGGGATCATCGCCGTAGGATTCGCGGATGCGGGCCTGGCATTCCTTGATGAAAGCGTCCTTGACGCTGTCGTGCACGTAGAGATAGTCCGGTGCGATACAGGTCTGGCCGCAATTGCCGAACTTGCCCCACATGATGCTGGTGGCGGCCTTCTTCAGATCGGCCGACTCATCGACGATGGTGGGGGACTTGCCGCCCAGTTCCAGGGTGACCGATGTCAGATTGCGCGCCGCCGCCGCCATCACCACTTTGCCCACGGCCGGGCTGCCGGTGAAGAAGATATGGTCGAAGGGCAGTTCCAGCAGGGCCTGGGACACCTCGACATCACCCTCGAACACGGCCACCTCGTCCTCGCTGAACACCGCCTGGATGATCTCGCGGATCATCGCCGAGCAGTGCGGGGTCATCTCGGAGGGCTTGATCATGGCCGTGCAGCCCGCGGCAATGGCGGACACCAGCGGCATCAGGGTCAGATTGATCGGGTAGTTCCACGGCGAGACGATCAGCGACACGCCGCGCGGTTCGTGGCGAATCCGCGTGCTGGTGCCGAACAGCAGCATGGTCGGCATCACCCGCTGTGGTTTCATCCAGCCGCCGAGATGGCGCTCGATGTGCTTGATCTCGGCCAGCACCGGGGCGATTTCGGCCACATCCACTTCCGGCGCGGGCTTTCTGAAGTCCGCATGACAGGCCTGCTGGATCGCCTCCTGGCGGTCCAGGATGGCGGTGCGCAGCTTGCGCAGCTTGGCCAGACGTTCGTGCTTCGCGGTGCTGCGCAGGCTGATCGCCTTGCCCTGCTGCAGGCTGAATACGCGCTGCACCTCGGCATTCAGCGCCTTGTCGAATTTGGGATGGGCGCTGTCCTGGGTGGCGGCGATGGCTGTCATGGCGGAACTCCGGGAAAAGGAACAAACTGACCGGTCGGTTAATTAACTGCTGTCCCAGTTCACCACCCCCGCGTCCTGCTGTCAATAGCGGCAGGGCTGGCGAGTGGCTCTACGATGGTCGCTCGCCCGGGGGTGACTGGCCTATAATTCGCCCCTTTGCATCAAGCTCGCGGCCCCGGCGGCCCGGGCAATGGCAGTCCACATGAAAATTCTGGTCACCGGTGGCGCCGGTTTCATCGGTTCCGCGGTCATCCGCCATGTTCTGGCCGATACCGGGCACAGCATCGTCAACCTCGACAAGCTGACCTACGCCGCCAGCCTCGAATCCCTGCCCGGCGCGCAGGAGTCCGGCCGCTATGTGCTGGAGCGCTGCGACATCGGCGACGCGCCGGCGGTCGCCGAAGTGCTGACCCGGCATCAGCCCGATGCGATCATGCATCTGGCCGCCGAGTCGCATGTCGACCGCTCCATCGATGGCCCGGGCGTGTTCATGCAGACCAACGTGATGGGGACCTTCAGCCTGTTGCAGCAGGCGCTGGCCTATTTCGAGGGCCTGCCGGCGGAGCGCCGCGAGCGCTTCCGCTTCCATCACATCTCCACCGACGAGGTCTACGGCAGCCTGGGCGACACCGGTCTGTTCAGCGAGACCACGCCCTATGCGCCCAATTCGCCGTATTCGGCCAGCAAGGCGGCCTCGGATCATCTGGTCCGCGCCTGGCTGCACACCTACGGCCTGCCCTGCATCACCACCAATTGCTCCAACAACTACGGGCCCTACCAGTTTCCGGAGAAGCTGATCCCGCTGATGATCCTCAATGGTGTCGCGGGCAAGCCCTTGCCGGTCTATGGCGGCGGCGACAACGTGCGCGACTGGCTGCACGTGGAGGACCACGCCCGCGCCCTGCTGCTGGTGCTGGAACAGGGCCAGGTCGGCCGCGAATACAACATCGGCGGCCACAATGAATGGAAGAACATCGACGTGGTCCGCCGCATCTGCGGCCTGCTGGACGAGCTGGCGCCGCAGACCATGCCGCACGAGACCCTGATCGAGTTCGTCACCGACCGGCCGGGTCACGATGCCCGCTACGCGATCGACGCCTCGCGGATCCAGCAGGAACTGGGCTGGACCCCGGCCGAGACCTTCGACAGCGGCCTGCGCAAGACGGTGCAGTGGTATCTGGACAACGGCGCCTGGTGCGAGAGCATCCGCAGCCGGGGCTATGCCCAGCAGCGCCTGGGCCTGCGCCGCGCCGGCGAAGGGGCCGCCGCATGAAGGGCATCATCCTGGCCGGCGGCAGCGGCACCCGCCTGTACCCCTCGACCCTGGCGGTGTCCAAGCAGCTGATGCCGGTCTACGACAAGCCGATGGTCTACTACCCGCTGACCACCCTGATGCTGGCCGGCATCCGCGAGTTCCTGCTCATCTCCACCCCGCAGGACACGCCGCGTTTCGAGCACCTGCTGGGCGATGGCCACCAGTGGGGCATCGACATCCAGTACTGCGTGCAGGACAGCCCCGACGGCCTGGCCCAGGCCTTCGTGCTGGGCGAGGACTTCGCCCGTGGCCAGCGCTGCGCCCTGGTGCTCGGCGACAACATCTTCTTCGGTCATGATCTGGCCCAGTCGCTGCGCCGCGCCGCCGCGCGCGAGTCCGGC
>JBFJTN010000218.1:0-6156 GCA_041625325.1 Oceanococcus sp.
CGAGCGGCGCAGTTCTGCAACCTTTTCCGCGATTGCCAGATTGCGGTTCTCCACCTGGCGCTCCAGCTCCTCCAGCCGGTCAGCCAGGTCCACGGTCAGGCCTTCCAGTACTTCAATTTCCGTCGGCAGGCGGCGCCGGTGGAAATCCGTTCCGACCAGCTGGCGGGCGCGGGCGTAGGACTTTTCCGCGAGCAGCGGCAGGGCGTCGGCGAGACGACGCAGCTGATTCATCGGGCGACCGAGGATCAGCGAACCCAGCAGAATGGCGATGGCCATGGCCAGCAGGCCGGACAGCAGCGAGCGTCGGGTCTGCGCGGCGATCTGCTGCAAGGTGTCGGTGTTGTCCTGAAACAGCAACAGGTGGCCATCACCAATGCCACCAAAGGCCTTCCATGGCCAGGTGACGAAGTGATAGCTGCGTCCGTCCAGGATCAGGTTGCGGCCCTCGCCCAGTTGCGCCAGCGTGTATTGCTGGCTCAGTTGCCGCAGATAGGGCTCGTTCTGCGGCGCATTGCTGACTGCATACAGATGCTGGTCGCGCCAGCCCAGGCCATCCGGCCCCGGTGCCAGGATCGCCAGCTCCGCGCTGGTCAGCCCGGGAAACTCAAGGACCAGATCGGTCAGGCCCGCCGCGACCACCATCAGGCGTTGTTCGCCGCCGGCAGCGATGGACGGGATCAGGGCGTACTGGGCACAACCGTCGTCGCAGTACAGGAACTGGTCCGGCATCTCGCTGGCCAGGGCCTGGGCAATACGCCGGTTGATCTCCTCGGGCAGGCCCTGCCCGTAACTGGGCAGCCCCCGCAGCAGTTCCTGACCCTGGCGGTCGAGCAGGACCAGGGCCTTGAGGTCCAGCTCCAGCTGCAGGGTGGTCCAGCGTGACTGGAGGTCGTCTTCCGAGGTGAGTGCATCGATGACGCTGGGGACGATGCTGCCGATCCGGCGCAGGCGCTCGTTGGAGCGCGCCAGCAGGCGCTGAAGCACCTGGCTCTTGCGCTGCAATTCCACATCCTGGCGGGCTGCAAACTCGCTCAGGCTGGCGCGTTGCTGCTCGACCAGCATGCCCGCGTTGACCAGCATCAGCGCCATGCCGAGCAGGGCAATCGTTTTCCACTTGAGGCTGACCGCGGCCCGGCGCATGGCTCAGAAGCGATAGGACAGCATCGCCGTCACCAGAGACCAGTGTCGCTCGGCATTGCCCGACGCGTAGTCAGGATTGTCCAGCGGGTTGACCCAGAGCACGCCGTCCACGAGGTGCCATTCCAGCCACAGGCCCAGATTTTCGCTGAGGTCCCGGTTGCCACCCAGGGTGAGATCGCGGCCGAAGAAATAGTGCCGGGGCAGGCCGGTGGACGCCGCTTGGCGGTGGCCGTTGCGATCCTGCATTTCCCGCAGCCGCTCGTCGTAGCGCAGGAAGACGGCGGAGTTGGAGGGCAGGCGATACAGGGCCTGCACGTAGAAGCCGGTGGAATCCTGATCGGTGCGCGAGCTGACGGCCGGATGACTGATCAGGTCGCCCAGCTTGATCCGCCGGCGGACGAACTCCGCGGTCAGGCTCAGGTGCTCCCGGTTGTGCTGGATCGAGGCGAAGGCCTGCTGCAGCACGAAATCCCCCGACTGGTCGAAGGGGGGTTCATTGCCCGCGCTATAGCTGAGCGTGCTGTCGGAGACGGTCAGCGCCAGGCGCCAGCGGCCGCCATCAATGTCATCCAGCAGGCGCAGCAGCAGCCCCTGCTCGTGTTTGAAGCGACCCGAAGCCGGGCGTCGGAGTATGGAGATCTCGGCTTCGTCCTCGACGTCGAACTCGGTCATGCCCATCAGTTCGAAGGCGAGATTGTGCCGGCCGTAATAGCGGTCGCCATACAGCGCCGCGCCCCAGCCGGAGAAATAGCCGAAGGCTCGTGCGCCATCGTTGTCCAGATAGACCGACTGCGGCATCAGAATGCCGGGCCGGCTGTGCACGGCGTCGCGGGATTCGTTGAAGAAGGCGAAAGGCAGCTTGAGCTTGCCGGCCCGCAGGCCCAGCCGGCCCAGATTGCCGTGGAAGGCCTGAAAGTCGGCCAGCAGGTAGTCGAGCGCGACATCGTCCGTGTTGACCTCGCCGCGGCGCACGGACGCGACCTGGGCGGCCAGCAGCAAAGGTGGGCTGGGTCGCCAGGACAGGTTCACCGCGGCCTCGCGAAAATCGAAGCTGCCGCCCCCACTGCTGCTGTTGCCGTTGACATTGTTGCCGTCGGACAGGGTGAAGCCCTGGGACAGGAAGCCGTGCAGCTGCCAGTCCGAGGCTGCTGCCAGCGGCGAGCCGGCGAGCAAGGCCGTGGCGGCGGCAAGCCCGCAGAGTCGGGTCAATGGGCGAAGACGCTTATCGGACATGCAGGACCTTGATCTGTTCGCGCTCCCCGGCGTCCTGCGCCGAAGGCAGATAACCGATGGCGCCGGTGGTCTCGGCGACTCTCTGGCGCATTTCCTCGATGCTGCCCACCTCGATCGGTGGCTGGCCGGTGCCGGAATAGACCAGCCGGTCCCAGGCCTGTCGCAGCTGATAGGGGTACATGCGCAGCACGGCCTTGCAGAACTCGGCGTGTTGCGGATCCTCGTCGCGCAGCACGAACACCCGCACCGGGGTGCCGTCCGGCCAGAGTCGCACACGCATGCCGAAGATGCCGCGCAGCAGGGCCAGCGAGACGGTATCCCGCTGCAAGGACACATTGACGATGGTTTCGCTTCCGCTTGCCGCGGTGCTGACAAACAGCACGGCAATCACGGTCAGCAACCGGAGTGCTGCCAGCCTGTTCTCCCCCTGTACTTCTAATGACCGCATCTTACATCACTGCATGAATCCGCTGGTCAGGGTTTCGGGCTTTTCGCTATATTGCGTCGATGGAGACCATGGCCCCGGCCGCGGACAAGACCGAGCTGCTCGAAGCCTGGCGGCCGCTGGCCAATGCAAGTGCCGATTTCATTGCCGTGCTGGCGCCCGATGGCCGCGTGGGGCTGGTCAATTCGCGCATGGCCCGTCTGCTGCGCCTGCCGCCCTGGCGGATCGAAGGTCGCCAGCTGGACCAGCTGGGGCTGCCGGCCGCCCTGGTCGAGCCCTGGATGCGACATCTGGGCGAGGCACTGGGCCGCGAGCAGCCGCTGAAAGTGGAACATAGCCTCGGACAGGCCGGTCGCCAGGTGGTCAGCCGGATGATTCCGCAGCGCCTGCCTGACGGCTCGGCCTGGGTTCTGAGCATCACCCGGCATGTCGGCAGTCGGCGGCTGTTCAGCCAGCAGTTGCAGCATCAGGCCCTGCATGATCCGCTGACCGGCCTGGTCAACCGCCGCGGCTTCGAACGCGAGCTGGAGCGCTTGATCCAGGAGGCGCGCGAGACCGGTCACCGCCACGCTCTGTGCTATCTGGATCTGGACAAGTTCAAGCAGGTGAACGACAGCTGTGGCCACAGCGCCGGTGACGAGCTGTTGCGCCAGCTGCCTTCGGTGCTGCAGCCCATGGTGCGCCAGCAGGACACCCTGGCGCGCCTGGGCGGCGACGAATTCGGCGTGCTGCTGCATGCCTGCAATCTGGACGACGCACGGCGGATCGCGGAAAGCCTGCGCGATGCGGTGCAGCGATTCCGCTTCGTCTGGCAGACGCGCACCTTCGCGGTCGGCGTGAGCATCGGCATCGTCAGCATCGGGCCGGACTGCGAAGGCCCGGATGTGCTGCTCGGCGAAGCCGATGGCGCCTGTTACGCCGCCAAGGACCAGGGGCGCAACAGTGTCTTCGTGTCGCTGCCGCACGATCTGACCATCATCCGTCAGCGCGGCGAGCGACGCTGGGCGAACCGCCTGCGCGAGGCGCTCAAGGGCGATGATGGCTTCGACCTGCACTACCAGAGCATCGTGTCATTGCGAGAACGTCAGGGAGTCCCGCGCCAGCACGAGATCCTGCTGCGCCTGCCGGATGCCAGCGGTCGGCCGATACTGCCCGGCGCTTTCCTGCCGGCGGCCGAGCGTAGCGGCCTGATGGGGCAGGTCGACGCCTGGGTGATACGGCGCAGCCTGGAGATGATCGGCGGCCCGCTGCGGGCCAGCCTGGAGGGCCACCGCTTCGGTATCAACCTGTCGCCGATGTCCCTGTCCGACCCCAGCCTGCTCAGCACCATCCAGCAGGGCCTGAAAGAACAGCAGCTGGCCCCGGAGATGCTCTACTTCGAATTGCGGGAGACCGCATTCAACCTCAATCTGGGCGCAGCGCTGGAGTTCATGCGCACCCTGAACGAGCTGGGCTGCGGGCTCAGCCTGGATGGCTTCGGCAGCGGCGTGTCCTCCTTCTCCTATCTGAAGAATCTGCCCGTTGACATGATCAAGATCGATGCCAGCCTGATCGCCGAAATGGTGGGCAGTCCGGCCGATGAAGCCATCGTGCGCGCGATCAATGACATCGCCCACCGACTGGGCATCGCCACCGTTGCCGAGGCGATCGAAAGCGAGAGCCTGCTCGCGATGCTGCGCGATATTGGCATCGACTACGCCCAGGGCTACTTGCTGGGCGGCCCGCGCCCGCTGGCGGAGTTTGGTGCTGGGAGGTCGCCGCGCGGCTGATTGGCAAGGGGATTGCTTGTAAGCGGGGCAGTCGGCGGGATGGCCGACTTCACTGTCAAAACTTACGGGGAATCCTCTTCATGAGAAAAACCAAGCAACTGGGTGCGGCTGCCGCAATGGTCTCTGGTGTTGTTCTGGCTGGTCCGGCCATGGCCGGACTGTCCGGCAACGTGGCGGCAACCTCCGACTACATGTTCCGTGGTCTGTCTCAGTCCGGTGGGGCTGCGGTGCAGGGGGGCGTCGACTACGCCAGCGATTCGGGCCTGTACGTGGGCACCTGGGTCTCGAACATCAATTTCGGTGGTGGCACCGAGCAGGACATCTACGTCGGCTACGGCACCGAAATCGGTGGTCTGGGCGTCGACATCAGCGCCCTGTACTACTGGTATCCGGAGGAAGACTCCGGCACCGGCGGTGATTGCAGCACCCTGGAGCTGGGTCTGGGCCTGAGCTTCGGTCCGCTGTCGCTGGGCGCCGCCTATGCCGACGAGACCCAGTTCTTCGCCTGCGATGGCCTGGGTGAAGGGGCGCTGTACCTGTCTGCCGGTCTGGGTATCGGCCTGAGCGACAGCCTGAGTCTGGATATCAGCCTCGGCCAGTACAGCGGTGACGAGATCGAGCGCTCCGGCATCAATGGCACCGACGACAGCTACATCGACTATGCCATCGGCGTCAGCAGCGAACTGCAGGGTGGCTACGGTGTGGCCTTCCAGTACGTCGGCACCGACATTGACGATGATGATCCCAAGCTTGTCGTCTCCTTCAGCAAGTCATTCGACCTGTAGTCGAATTCGCTGATGCGCCGGAACACGCCCGGCGCAAAAGAAAGGGCCGCTGATGCGGCCCTTTTTTTGTGCGTGGCATTGCGCTGCGCAGGGGCGGCGAGGAGCCGGAGCGATGCCTCGCCATGGTGCGTCCGGCGCACCGCGGCGGTGCGCGGGCTCAGCGCCGGCGGCGCCGGCCCAGCAGGAGCAGGCCCAGCAGGACCAGCGGCCAGCCGGTGGCGCCGCCCTTGAGCGCGTCCGCGGAGCGCTCCGGAGTGGCCGGGCCGTCTTCGCCGCGGCTCGCGGTGACCAGGCGGCCGGTCTGCAGGGTCAGTCCGGCATCGGCATAGTCGCCGCCCCAGAGCAGGCGCATCGCGGAGGTATACACGCCCGAGAACTGCAAGTTGAGGCGCAGACGGGCGCCGGCGGGTACCGCGGTGGGCGGTATCTCCAGCGGATAGCTGCCCATGGTCGGGGTCGGACCGATCGCGGCGAGAACCTCGCCCCCGCCGATCGGGGTGATCAGATTGCCGGCATCGTCCACCGCATCAATCTGATAGGTCAGACCGGAGGCGAAGGCCAGGCTGTAGATCGGATGGGTCTCGGTGACCAGATGGGTGACCAGGGTGGCGGCGCCGCCGACCAGGGTGTTCCGGGTGAGGGGCTCGGAGGTGAAGCTGGCCGGAATGCCGGCGCCGTAGTTCAGCAGGTAGCCGACGGTGCCGGCATGGCAGCTGTCATCCGCGCTGGCGGCCAGCGTGCCGCTCGCGCCGCTGATGTCGTAGTCGCAGCCTTCGGGCGATAC
>JBFJTN010000219.1:0-6133 GCA_041625325.1 Oceanococcus sp.
CCGCCCAGAGCGGAGGCGTCCCATCGATGAGGCAGATCGTGGCGTCCTGGAGCCGTCGTCGCACCAGCTCGTCCTCGATCGCATTGGTGAGGAAGTCCACCCCGTGTCGCCGCTGAGGAAGGAGATGGGCACGAAGACGGCGACCAGCACCACCGAAGTGGCCACCACCGCAAAGCCGACCTGGCGGGCGCCGCGAAAGGCCGCGACCAGCGGTGTCTCACCCTCGTGGATGCGCCGGTAGATGTTCTCGAGCATGACGATGGAATCGTCCACCACCAGGCCGACGGCCAGCACCAGGGCCAGCAGGGTCAGCAGGTTGATCGAGAAACCGAAGGCGTCCAGGGCCATGAAGGTGGCGATCAGCGAGACCGGCACGGTGACCGCCGGCACCAGCATGGCGCGGAAGCTGCCGAGGAAGACGTAGATCACCAGCACCACCATCACGCAGGCGATGGCCAGGGTCTTGAACACCTCGTCGATGGCGGCGCGGATGAACACGCCGGTGTCGTAGCTCTGCTCGATCTTCATGCCCACCGGCAGGGTGGGATTGAGCCGGTCCTTGAGCTCCTTGGCCGCCTGCGACACCTCCAGGGTGTTGGCCTTGGACTGCTTGGAGATGCCCAGACCGACCATCGGCACGCCGTTGCCGCGGAAGAAGATGCGCTCCTCCACCGCGGCCTTCTCGATCCGGGCGATCTCGCCCAGGCGCACCAGATGGCCGCTGGCGCCACGCCCCACCACCAGGTCCTGGAAGTGCTCGGGCTGGCGGTAGCTGCGCTCGATGCGGGCGGTGAACATGCGCTGTTCGGACTCCACCTGACCGGCCGGCACCTCGACATTCTCGGCCCGCAGGGCAGCCTCCACGTCGGCCGCGGTGATGCCGCGCGCGGCCATGGCCTGGCGATCCAGCCAGACGCGGATGGAATACTCCAGGCCGCCACCGATGCGCACCCGCGCCACCCCGGGCAGGATGGAGAAGCGGTCCTGCAGGTAGCGCTGGGCGTAATCGGTCAGCTCCAGGATGTCCATCCGGGTGCTGGTCAGGTTCAGCCACATGATCACCTGATCGTCGCTGTCCTGCTTCTGCACCTCGGGCGGGTCGGCCTCCACCGGCAGATTGCCCATGGCGCCGGCGATGCGGTCACGCACATCATTGGCCGCGGCGTCGATGTCGCGCGAAGAGATGAACTCCAGGGTCACATCCGAACGGCCGTCCTGGCTGGACGAGGACAGATAGCGGATGCCCTCGATGCCGGCCACCCGCTCCTCGATGATCTTGGTGATCTGCTGTTCCACCACCGCGGCGGATGCGCCGGCGTAATTGGTCTGGATCGAGACCACCGGCGGGTCGATGTCGGGATATTCGCGCAGGGACAGGCGCTCGTAGCTGACCAGGCCGAAGGCCACCAGCAGCAGGCTGATGACGCTGGCGACAACCGGGCGCCGGACGGCGAGATCGGAGAGGATCATTCCCCGCCGCCCTGGCGGCGCAGCAGCTCGGCGATGGGCACGCTGCCGTCATACTCGGCCAGGACCTGCACCGGGCTGCCCGGGCGCAGCTTGTTGGCCCCGTGGACGATCACCTTCTGGCCGGCCGCGAGACCCTCGACGATCTCGACCCGCCCCTTGCGCCGGGCGCCGATGCGCACCGTGCGCAGCTCGGCCTTGCCCTGCGCCAGCAGGTAGACCCGCTGCTCACCGTTGGATGGCACCAGGGCGGCCTCGTGCACGGTCAGGGTCTGGCGCGGCCGGCTGCGCAGCTCGACCAGCATCAGACTGCCCGGTGCCACGCCGGGCACCATCGCCTCCAGCACCGCGCGCAGGCGCAGGCTGCGGGTGGCCGGGTCCAGCTGCACGGCGCGGGCCTGCAGCACCGCCGAATGGCGCTGGTTGGACTGCGGGCGCCAGGCCTGCAGTTCCAGGCCCTGTTCCAGGGCGTCCAGCCAGACTTCCGGCACGCTGAACTCCAGCTTCAGCAGGGACAGGTCGTGCAGGCTGGTGATCACATCGCCGGCCCGCACATAGGCACCCGGCGAGACTTCCCGGATACCCAGCACCCCGGCGAAGGGCGCGCGGATGATGCGGTCGTCCAGCGCGGCACGGCGGGCCCGGACCTCGGCGGCGGCGGAATTCATCTCGGCGCGGGCCAGATCCAGCTGGGCTTCCGAGGCCAGATCCTGCCCGCGCAGCTCCTCGATCCGCCGCAGGGCGCTGCGTTTTTCCGCCTCGGCGGCCAGCGCCGCCTCCCAGGCGGCCTTTTCCTGCTCCTGGGTCAGCTCGACCAGGATCTGCCCGGCCTTGACCGCGTCGCCCTCGCGAAAATGGATGGCCGAGATGCTGTCGTCCACCGTGCTGCTGAGACTGATGCTCTCATTCGCCAGCACCGTGGCCAGCGCCTCGTGAGTGTCGACCAGTTCCTCGGCCTGCACGGCGGAGACGATGACGCTGCTCGCACGCCCGGAACCCTGCCCCGAGGCTGCCCAGGCCGTGCTCAGCAGCAGGGCTGCCAGGATGATTTTCTTCATGTCGAGAGGGTCGGTATCCGTACCTGAAAGGGTCTGTGACCGCAGCTTGCCTGGCAAGTGCCCCGGCCACGTTAGACTGATAGGCGCTGCCGGCAAGACTTCCATGCATCATCTTACTCAAATCGTCATCTATCTCGGTGCCGCGCTGATCGCGGTGCCGCTGTTCCGCCGCCTGGGTTTCGGCGCCGTGCTCGGCTATCTGGCCGCCGGCATGCTGATCGGCCCTTCCGGCCTTGGCATCATCCCGGATGCGGAGGCGGTACTGCAGTTTGCCGAGATCGGCGTGGTCTTCCTGCTGTTCATCATCGGCCTGGAACTGAAGCCATCGCGGCTGTGGATCATGCGCCAGGCCATTTTCGTCAACGGCAGCCTGCAGATGGCCCTGACCGCCCTGGCCCTGGCCCTGGCCCTGTTCTTCGGCCTGGGCCTGGCGCCCCTGCAGGCCGGGCTCATCGGCTTCGCCCTGGCCCTGTCATCCACCGCCTTCGTGCTGCAGACCCTGGCCGAGAAGCAGCAGCTGGGCACGGTGCACGGCCGCACCGGCTTCGGCATCCTGCTGTTCCAGGATCTGGCGGTGATCCCCGCGCTGGCCCTGATGCCGCTGCTCACCGCCAGCCAGGGCGGCAGCAGCAATCAGGCCCTGGGCCTGCAGCTGCTGCAGGCGATCGCGGTGGTCGGCACCCTGGTCCTGGGTGGACGCTACCTGCTGCGCCCCGCGCTGCGGGCGGTGGCGCGCTGGGGCAACGAGGAAAGTTTCACCGTCGCCGGGCTGATCGTGGTCATCGGCGCCGCCCTGCTGATGCACTGGGCCGGCCTGTCCATGGGCCTGGGGGCTTTCCTGGCCGGCGTGCTGCTGGCCGACTCCGAATACCGCCACGAGCTGGAAGGCAACATCAACCCCTTCAAGGGTCTGCTGCTGGGGCTGTTCTTCATCGCCGTGGGCATGACGGTGAACCAGGACATCGTGCTGGAACATCCGGGAGTGATCCTGGGCGGCGCCCTGGCCCTGATCCTGATCAAGTTCTGCGGCGCCTGGCTGTCCTCCCGCCTGATCGGGGTGGATCCGGTCAACTCCGCCCAGCTGGCCCTGATCCTGGCCCAGGGCGGTGAATTCGCCTTCGTGCTGTTCCACGCGGCGCACGGCCAGGGCCTGCTCGCACCCAGCATGAACGAGCAGCTGATCGCCATCGTCATCGTGTCCATGATGCTGACCCCGCTGCTGTTCTTCCTCAGCGACCGGCTGGGTGAGCAGGCCCGGCGCAAGCGCCCCGCCGATACCTACGACACCATCGAATCGGCCGAACCGCAGATCATCATCGCCGGCTTCGGGCGCATGGGTCAGATCATCGCCCGCGTGCTGCAGATGCGCGGCCTGTCCTTCACCGCGCTGGAGAAGGATGCGGTGCACGTGGAGACCGTGCGCCGCTGGGGCAACAAGATCTACTACGGCCAGTCCAACAACCTGGAAACCCTGCGCGCCGCCGGCGCCGTGCATGCCCGACTGCTGATCGTGACCATGGACGACGTCGAGAAGGGCATCCGCACCATCGAGCTGGTGCAGCGCTACTTCCCGCACCTGAAGATCTTCGCCCGTGCCCATGACCGCCACCATGCCCTGCATCTGATGGAACTGGGGGTGGATTTCGTGATGCGCGAGACCTGGCTGTCCAGCCTGGAAATGGCCACCCGCATCCTGCAGGAGATGGGCGATTCCGAGGGCACCGCCCGCTACACCACGCAGGTCTTCCGCGAGGCGGACGAGGAACTCCTGTCGCGGCAGATCAGCCACCGCCACGACATCGACCAGATGATCCGCAGCACCCAGGCGCTGCGCGACGAACTGGCCGAACTGTTCGACAAGGACCCGCGCATGAGCCCGCTGACCCCGGCGCCCGAGGCACCGGAATCGGAGGCCCCGGCCACCGGAGCGCCCTGGCGCAATCCCTGAGCGTCCGCGGCGCTGTCCGCCTCGTGGCGCCAATGCCGTAACAGGCAGCACGGACTTTCACGGGGACCTCACCATGCGATACCTGCTTGTGCTTGGCCTGCTGCTCGGCGCCGATGCGGCCGTGGCCGCCCGACTCAATGGCTGCGATGCCCCGGTGCGCGTCGGCCAGAAGATCCTGCGCGAAGGCGATGACGTCGGCCGCGCGCTCAGCGCGATCCGCCGCTCCAGCACCCTGAACTGGGTGCGCGGCCCCTCCGGCAACCGCTGGACCCTGGTCCGGCGCGGCCACAACCCGCGCACGGTGCACATCCGCATCAAGCAGGGCCGGATCGTGACCTTGTGTCAGTACACGGGTTGATCGGATCGACAATGTGCTGGCGGACTCGCAGTCCATGGCATTCGATATCGGCGAGGCCTGCTGGGACATCGACGAGTTGGGTAGCTGATCATGATTCTGGTGGCCCGGCCCCAGTGATGGATGCCGGGCCGCCATGGCCGCTGACCTGCAGGCGGCGGAAAAGTACCAAAGCTTGGCATTATGGAGGTTTGATGCAGCGGCGAGGCGGCGGACTGATGAGCAAGAACACCAGCGTGTCTCTGGGCGAACATTTCGATCGCTTCATTCGACAGCGTGTCGAATCCGGGAGATTCGCGTCCGCCAGCGACGCCGTGCGCGCAGGCCTGCGCCTGCTGGAACAGGAGGAGACCAAACTGGAGCTCCTGCGCAGGACGCTGTCCGCCGCAGAGGCGGAGCTAGACCAGGGGCGCGGCATTGATGGCGAGTCGGCAATGGACGAACTGATCGGCTGATGGCCCGGTATGTCCTGTCGCCACAAGCGCTCGTGAGTCTTCAGCAGATCAGCACATACACCCTGCAGAATTTCGGGCGCCGTCAACAGAAGGCCTACCTTGCGAATCTCCGACAGGCCATGCGAGCCCTCGCCCGGAACCCGGGACTGGGGCGTGATCGCAGCGAGATCAAGCACGGCGACTTCAGCATGCCGACGGGAAAGCACACCATCTATTACCGCGTCCTGGACTCACACATCGAGGTTATTGATGTGCTGCATCTGTCGATGGAGCCTCAGCGGTACTTGTAGCACGTCCGACAACACGGGCGAGGGGTGAGCATTCGCGGCCGGACCCGGGACAGACCGAGCCCTTCAGCCGGTGACGTAGCGCAGCACCTCCACCACCTGCTCCGGGCTCTGCGCCCAGGCGCAGGCCGCCTGATCCACTTCCTTGAGTGCGTGCACCAGGGTTTCGTCGTGCAGCGTGATGTAGGGCTTGCCCAGGGCGGCGCATTGGCCGGCATCGAAGGCCGCATTCCACTGCCGGTATTTGTCGCCGAAGCGGATCACCGCCAGATCGCACTGCCTGATCAGGCTGCGGGTGCGCAGGGCATTCACCCCCGAGGACTTGTGATCGCGCCAGTAACCTTCGCTGGCCGGCGCCAGCAGATCTCCGGCCGCGTCGCTGGCCGCGTGGTCGGTCACCGCGGAGGTGAAACGGCAATCCAGCCCGGCGGCCCGGGCGCCGGCCTCGATCTGCTCGCGCCAGTCGGTGTGGATTTCGCCGGAGAGGTAGATGGTCCAGCTCATGGGCAGGGCTCCTGGAAATGGGGCGGGGACTTTAACGCATTGCCCAGGTTGACGATTCG
>JBFJTN010000220.1:0-6003 GCA_041625325.1 Oceanococcus sp.
GAATCGCGGGTGCCGCGCATCCCCGAACTCACCGCCTTTGGCGTGTTCGAGCCTTCGGTCGGCCCGCCGGGGCGTGATCTGGAAGTGCGGGTCACCGGACACGACGCCGTCGCGATCAAGCAGGCCGCGGTGGATCTGGCCGAGATCATGGCCGCCGTGCCCGGCGTCACCGGGGTCGAGGACGACACCCCTTACGGTGCCGAACAGATCATCTTCGAGCTGAGCCCGGTGGGTGAGGCGCTGGGCCTGAGCACGGCCGAGGTCGGCCGTCAGCTGCGCGCCGCCTTCGATGGCGAGATCGTGCAGATCATCCAGATCCAGGGCGACGAGGTGGAGGTGCGGGTCACCGGGGTGGACGCCGAGCGCAACTACCTGCGCGGCCTGGACAGCCTGCCCATCCTGCTGCCCGACGGGCGCAGCCTGCCGCTGGCCAATGCGGTGAACTTCCGGGCGGAACGCGGTTTCGAGCGATTGCGTCATGCCGAGGGCCTGCTCGCCATCAAGGTGACCGGCGATGTCATCGAATCCATCGGCAATGCCAACCTGATCCGCGCCGATCTGGCCAAGGAGGCCCTGCCGGAGCTGCGCAAGCGTTACCCGGTGCAGTTCGAATTCACCGGCCAGGCCGAGGATCAGGCCGAAACCCTGGGTGACATGGGTCGCGGCCTGTTCTACGGCCTGGCCATGATCTACCTGGTGCTGGCCTGGGTCTTCGGCTCCTACGGCTGGCCGCTGATCGTCATGAGCATCATTCCCTTCGGCCTGGTCGGCGCCCTGTTCGGCCACTGGGTGATGGGCCTGGACCTGACCATCCTGTCCATCTTCGGACTGTTCGGCCTGTCCGGCATCGTGGTCAATGATTCCATCATCCTGGTGGCCTTCTACCGCGAGCTGCGCGACAAGGGCCTGGATATCCGCTCGGCCCTGATCGAAGCCAGCTGTCAGCGCCTGCGCGCCGTGCTGCTGACCTCGCTGACCACCATCGGCGGCCTGACCCCGCTGATGTTCGAGACCAGCCTGCAGGCCACGTTCCTGGTGCCGATGGCGACCTCCATCACCTTCGGCCTGGCCTTTGCCACGGCGCTGGTGCTGATCGTGGTGCCGACCCTGCTGAGTCTGTACGAGCAGCGCTTCGGGGCGGCGACGACGAAGCCGGACCCGGTGCCCGAACCGGCCTGAGACCTGATTCGGCTGTGCCGGCGGAACCGTGAATCACCGCCGGTCGTTCGCGCCGCGGCGCGCAGGCACCTGGCGACAGAGAATCCAGGCAGACACCGGGTGAATGCAGTGCCGTCACAACCAGCGGCACCGCGACCGGTCGGGCAGGGCTGGGGGTGAACCAGGGCCTACCAGGGCATGAAACGCGAACGCTTGCGCTGGCCGAACAGGCTGTCCAGGCCACCGCCGACGATGTCGGCACCAGTTTTGGCCATGGTGCGGGCTACGTCCGAGCCGGTGACCACGCCACGCAGGGCGTCCTTGAAGCCGGCGGTGACTTCCTTGCGAAACTCCGGCAACAACTCCTCGCCGGCCTTGATCGCGCCGCGCCGCACCCGCTCCTCGACTTCCGCCGCCAGCTCTTCACGCAGCCGCTCGATTCGCCGCTCCAGGGCCTTGCGGTACAGCAGGTAGGCCAGCAGCCAGGTCATTACGCTGCTCATCACGGCGGTCATCAGGGCCAGCAGTACGTCGCTCATCGTCTTTCCGTGTTGCGCTGCCCGTCATCGCGTGGCGCGGACGGGCCGTTATACTGCGCATCATAATTCAAATCCGCGCCACTGCCCTGCTCGCAGCGGGGACCCGGGGAGACCACAGAACATGATTTCCGCTCAGACCATCCTTCGCGTGGTGGAGCCGATCGTCTTCGGCCGCAAGCTGCTGGGACTGGCCGTACTCGCCGCACTCACCGCCTGGCTGGGCTGGCACGCCTCGCAGGTGGAGGTCGATGCCGGATTCGACAAGCAGCTGCCGCAGAGCCATCCGTACATGGAGACCTTCAACCAGTACAAGGATGCTTTTGGCGGCGCCAACCTGATCAGCATCGCCCTGCTCAATCACGAAGGCGACATCTACAACGAGAAGTTCCTCGACCGGCTCAAGCAGGTCACCGACGAGATCTTCTTCCTGCCCGGTATCGACCGCTCGCGGGTGACCTCGCTGTTCACCCCCGGGGTGCGCTACATCGAAATCGTCGAAGGCGGTTTCAAGGGCGGCGACGTGGTGCCGCGCAATTACGAACCCAGCCCGCAGATGTTCCAGCAGATCCGTGACAACGTGGGCAAGGCCGGCATCATCGGCCGGCTGGTCTCGACCGATCAGCGCGGGGCCATGATCGTGGCCGAACTGCTGGAGATTCACCCGTCCACCGGCGAAAAGCTGGACTACCGGGAGGTGGCGGCCAAGCTGGAGCAGATCCGCGGCAAGTACGAGGATGCCGGGATCAGCGTGCACATCATCGGCTTCGCCAAGATCGTCGGCAATGTGACGGACGCCGCCGGCGAGGTGGTCATGTTCTTCGCCATCGCCCTGTTGCTGACCGCCCTGCTGCTGCGGGTCTACAGCGCCTCCTGGAAGTTGTCCGCCCTGCCCCTGGCCTGTTCGCTGGTCGCGGTGGTCTGGGAGTTCGGGCTGCTGCACATCTTCGGCATGGGTCTGGATCCTTTCGCCATCCTGGTGCCCTTCCTGGTACTGGCCAACGGGGTCGAGCATGGCATCCAGATGGTCAATGCCTGGGCCGACGAGATCACCAACTACGAGACCAGCAGTCACCAGGCCTCGGTCAATTCTTTCCGCCGGGTCGCCATTCCCGGCACTGCCGCCCTGATGACGGACGTTTTCGGCTTCGTCACCATCGCCCTGATCGACATCCAGATCATCCAGGAAATGGCGCTCAATGCCGCCTTCGGCATGGCCGCCATCATCATCACCAACAAGTGGCTGATGCCCATCCTGCTGACCTACGTGCAGATCAGGAACCCGGAGGAGTACAAACGACGCCTGGCCTGGCGCGAGAGCATCGGCAACCGCTTCTGGCAGGTGATCGCCCGTACCACCGAGAAGCGCAACGCCATCATCATTTTGTGCATCACCGCCGGCCTGCTGGCCTGGGGCCTGTGGAAGGGCCAGGACATCCGCATCGGCGATACCCAGGAAGGGGTGCCGGAGCTGCGTCCGGACTCCCGCTACAACCAGGACTCTCGCGTGATCACCGAGCACTTCCGCATCGGGGTGGATCAGCTCAAGGTGATGGCCGAGGCGGAGCCGCAGGCCTGCATCCGCCACGAGGTGCTGGAGCTGATCGATCGATTCGCCTGGCGCATGCAGAACACGCCGGGCGTGGATTCGGTGCAGGCCCTGCCGCAGATCGCCAAGCATGTGCGCAAGGCCTGGAACGAGGGCAGCCCGAAATGGGCCGTGCTGCCGCGCAACCAGTACGCCATCGTGCAGGCGATCAGCCCGGTGCCTTCCCAGGCCGGGCTGCAGAACCCGGACTGCAGCGTGATGCCGGTGCTGGTGTTCACCGAGAACCACAAGGCGGAAACCCTGCAGACGATCTTCGCCGCGGCCGAGCAGTTCCGCGCCGAGATCGAGGCGGAGTACGACGGCAATCCGCCGGTGAACTTCGCCCTGGCCAGCGGCAATGTCGGGGTCATGGCGGCCACCAACGAGGTGATCCAGGCGGAGGAAAAGCCGATCCTGTTCTGGGTCTATGCCGCGGTTGGCCTGATGTGCTGGCTGTCCTTCCGCTCGCTTTCGGCCATCATCTGCATCATGACCCCGCTGGCCGTGGTTTCGCTGGTGGCCTATGCGGTGATGGCGGTGCTGGAGATCGGCCTCAAGGTGGCCACCCTGCCGGTCACCGCGCTGGCGGTGGGCATCGGCATCGACTTCGGCATCTACACCTTCAGCGTGCTGCAGGACCACCTGGATGACGGCATGCCGCTGAAGGATGCCTACTACCGCACCCTGCAACTGACCGGCAAGGCAGTGGCCTTCACCGGGGTGGCCCTGTCCATCGGCGTGATCACCTGGATGTGGTCGGATCTGCAGTTCCAGCGTGACATGGGCCTGCTGATGGTCTTCATGTTCCTGGCCAACATGATCGGCGCCCTGTTCGTTCTGCCCGCCCTCGCCGTGTTCTTCGCCCGCCCGGCCAAGCACGCGCAGGGAACCTGGGTCCGCTCCACGCACTCGAATCAAGGATGAAACGGATGTCTGCCAAGCTGATCAGCCCCGTCACGCTGTCCCTGGCCCTGGTGATCGCCAGCTCGCCGGCCCTGGCCAAGGTCAGTCCCGAGCAGGCCGCCCGCCTGAGTCAGGACCTGACCCCGCTGGGTGGCGAGAAAGCCGGTGACGGCAAGGCCATACCCGACTGGACGGGTGGCCTGCCGCAGAAAACCATGGAGCGTGGGGAGAACCCCTACGCCGCCGACAAGCCGCTGTTTGTCATCACCGGGCAGAATTACACCGAGCATCTGGAGCATCTGACCGCCGGCAAGGTGGCGATGTTCAAGACCTTCCCGAACAGCTACAGGATGCCGGTGTATCCCAGCCGTCGCAGCGCCAGCTTCCCGGACTACATCTACGAGGCCACCCGCCGAAATGCCGAGGAAGTGGAACTGACGAACGAAGGCCACGGCTTCTGCTGCACCGCCCAGGGCTTTCCCTTCCCGCTGCCGGGCAGCGGCGTGGAGGCGCTGTGGAATCACGTCATGCGCTACAACACCAAGGGCTACAAGGGGCACGTCAATCACGCCTCGGTGGGCTCCGACGGTGACTTCGTGGTCGAACGCAGCTATCTGGAACTGTCCTATCACTACAACCACCCCGAGACCACGCTGCAGACCCTGGACAATCAGAATCTGTGGCTGCTCACCAAGGTGGTGGCGCCGTCCAACAAGGTGGGCGACTCGCATTTGATCCATGTGCCGGTGGACCGGATGCAGGAGATCACCGGCGTCTGGGTTTTCAACCCCGGCCTCAAACGGGTGCGCCGCATCGGCGAGGTGGGCTATGACAACCCCGCCTTCGACGGGTTGATGACCCATGACCAGATCGACATGTTCAATGGACCGCTGGATCGTTACACGGTCAGGATGATCGGCAAGAAGCAGATCTACGTGCCCTACAACGCCTACGAACTGTACAGCCCGCGCAACAAGTACAAGGACATCATCACCAAGGGGCACATCAACCAGGAGCTGACCCGTTACGAACTGCACCGGGTCTGGGTGATCGAGGCGGAAGTCCGCAAGGGTTACAACCACATCTACAAGCGGCGCACCTTCTATCTCGACGAAGACTCCTGGCTGGTCCTGCTGCAGGACATGTATGACGAGCACAACGAATTCTGGCGCACCGCCGAAGCCCATGCCGTCACCTTCCAGAACGTGCCGCTGATCGTGAATGGGGTGCAGGTGCATTACGACCTGCAGTCACGCCGTTACGTGATTCTGAACATGACCAATGAAGAAAAGGACATGATTGAATACGACTGGTATAAACCCAAGAAATATTTCAATCCGCGCACCCTGAAAAAATTCCATATGCGGTGATTCAAATATACGCGTAATTTTTCTGTATAATTTTTGACATATTCGCCGTATGCGGCGCGTTTTTTCCCCACAGCGGAATGTGTCATGCCCAGAAAAAAAGCCACCAGCGCAGTCAATCTGAAAACCCTTGACGAAAAAGCCCTCGCCTCGCTCCAATCGGATATTCAGGCCGAATTGCAGCGCAAGAAAAAGGCGAAAAAGCGGGAGGTCGTGAAAGAGGTCAAGGCCCTGCTGGCCAAGCACGGCATGACACTGGAAGACATCCTGCCGCAGCAGCCGGCGAGCAAGACCGCCAGCCGTCCCAAGACCAAAGTGCCGCCCAAATATCGCAACAAGAGCAATCCTGCAGAAACCTGGACCGGCCGCGGCCGCAAACCCAAATGGGTGGAGGCACATCTGAAGGCCGGCGGCAGTCTCGACGATATCGCGATCAAATAGGCGCGATGCC
>JBFJTN010000221.1:0-5995 GCA_041625325.1 Oceanococcus sp.
ATGGCGGCGTGACCGTCGCCCAGGTTGGTGTTGCTGCGGGTATCGCTGTCGTTGGGCCCGGACAGCAGGCGTACGTGCGCGGTGTCGCGCACGAAGCGTGGCATGTAGAAATGATGCGGCACCGAGTCGCTGGCGGTGAGCAGGAACTCGTAGTGGGTATCGGTGCGCAGCCTCACCGGGCCCCAGAAGCCGTCGGCGTCGGGGTTCAGTACGGCCACCGGTTCCTCGGCGGCGCGATGGCCGGTGGCGGAGTCCAGCGGCCAGATGGCCAGCTGCGCATCGGGCCGGCCGGTGTTCTGCGGAAAGGTCACCGCGCGGCCGGCCACCGAAACCTCCGGGCCCTGCAGCGCGATGTCCACGATCTGCGGACGCTCCCCGTAGAAGAACTCGAACTGCGCCTCGAAGGATTCGGGCGAGGTCGCGACCTCGACGTGGGCCTGGTTTTCGATATAGGTGTTGTCCTGCCCCATGCCGACATTTCTCGTCCCGTCGAAAATCCCCTTGCAGGGCACCAGCCCCGGGCAGACCGGGCTGACGGCACCGTCGATGGACACGAAACCCGCCACCAGATTCGCCGGCGCCGGCACCGGCAGCGGCGTGGTGGCGAAGCCCGAGGCCAGGTACTCGGTGGAGACGATGGTGCCCAGTGAATGCCCGATCAGATACACCTGATCCACCCCGTGCTGGGCGGTGACCTCCTGCAGGAACTCATACAGCGGCAGCAGCAGCTGGCCGCCCGCCGCCATCGCGATGCCCTCGACCCCGGCGTCGTATTCGAAGCTGTGGATTTTCTCCGGCGGCACGCCGTTGGCGACAAAGCGCATGGACTGGGCCTGGATCTGTGCAGCGGATCCCGCGGCGCCGTGCACGAAGACGATGGGCAGCGTGTCGGTCAGGGCCGATTCGTCACGCGGATCGGACATGACGACGGCGTCGGGCCGGCCGCCCCCACAGGCCGTCAACAGCATGAGCAGACCAAGCGGCATGAATTTGCGTAGTACGACGGACATCGTTGTCTCCTTGATGAGCGCACCGGATCGCGACGTCAATGGGCGCCAAAATATAATCGTAGGATATGAATGTATTAACTTGTTCTGGGCCGGTCAACTCCTGAAACTTGTGGTCGAAGGCCCACCAGCGGCCCGCCCCGTTCGGAGATCCTGCCGCCCGCAGCACAGGGCCATTTGCGGCGCCGGCGACGGCACCCAGACCCTCGCAGGCTCACACCAGGATGCGCGCTTGACTCTCGGACCAGAGCGGCAATACGATTGTATCCGACAAATGTATTCGCCACCGATCGCATCCGTTTTTCGGAGTCGGCAGAGCGGCGACCGAGGGAGACAAACCAATGCGGATGCGAATTTTCGCGGTGGCCATACTGGCCGTGACCGGTTGTGAAGGGGGGCGGAGCGTCGATTCGCCGTCGGCACTCACTCAGAACGCCGCTGCGCACGATGAGCAAACCGACTCCCGAGGCACGCCCGATAAGCGCCTGCCTCCCCCTCCGGGGCCCGCCTTCCTCCACGAAGACGCGCCGCTGGCGCCGCCATTTCAGAATGTCGGCGTCTGGCAGGCCGACCCGCTCTATGTCATGGGCGCCAGTGCTTACGCCCAGGGTGAATTTCTCTATCAGGGTTTCATTTTCGACGATTTCGGCGCGGCCACAGGCGACCCAAGGACCCGCCCGCACACCGGCGCGGCCCTGTATCGCTCCGGAGGGGGATTGCACTATCCAACGGACGTGGCGACCTACGCCTACAACGCTGCAGACCTGCTGGAATTTCGGGTCAGGAAAGATGGCGATCAGCTGAAATACCGGATCACCCTGAACACGATGATCGCGCCCGATGTGACGGGCATAGCAATCGGCATCGATACCGATAGCGATGCGTCCACGGGCAGCGATGACTGGGGCTACGGCATCGGCGAGCTGGGCGCACTCGGCCTGGAACATGTGCTGGTGACCTGGGGCACCGGTGCAGAGCTTGTATCGCATTGCCCGGATTGCGGTGCCGGGCAGGCGATCACCGCCACGGTCGATGTCGAACGCAACCAGATCGAACTCAGCGTACCGCTCGCACCTGGCACCCAGACCTGGCGCCACTATCTTGTCACGGGGCTGTTCGACACCGCGGCACAGGCCTTCAAGCCCATCCAGCCGGTGGCCGATGATGTGAACCCCGGCGGTGCGCTGCTCGGGAGTCCGCCGCCGGTCTTCGATGTCGGTTTTCGACGCCATGACCAGGAGCCCTGGGGGCGCCTGCTCGATCGCGATCCCACGGCCGTCGCCGGAAATCTCGCCGCCTTCCAGGAGTACCAGTCACCGGACTGGGGCTATTGGCGCGATGCGAATCAGGCCCAGGCGCTGGCAGCCCGGGACATCTCCGCCTTTCATGCCGATATTGATTTCGCCAAGCTGGACCGTGGCGAGAACGACGATTCCGGCATCCCGCGATCCGGCCTGATCAACGGCCTCTACGGATCGCGCTTCGACTTCGGCGAGGGCGTGCTGGAAGACGCGCCGGTGGTCACGGCCGGCCGCGTTCAGCCCTATGCTCTGTATATCCCCCGCGGTATCTCCTTCGAGGAACCGACAGCGCTGTTCCTGCAGTTGCACGGCGGCTCATCGCCGCACAACCAGGTCCTGAGCGCGCCGAACTTCCTGATCGAGTTCGGCGAGAAGCGCAATGCTCTGGTACTGGCACCACTCGCACGCGGGCCGTCGAACGGATTCTCCAACGAGTCCGAGCTCGATGTGCTGGAAGCCCTCTCCCATATCAACACGCAGTACAAGGTCGACTACCGCCGGCTCATGGTGGGCGGCCCATCGATGGGCGGCACGGGAACCTTCGAATTTGCAGGCCGCTATCCGGACCTGTTCGTCGGCGCATTCTCGATCGTCAGCGGCAGCTCATCGGACCAGTTGCTCGACAACTTCCGTCACGTCCCCATCCTGATCTGGAACGGCGCGATCGACGAACTGGTGATTCCCCAGGTCGGTGGTGTCGCCGCGCACCGGAGATTGCTGGACCGCGGCTATCGACATGAGTTCGGCCTGTTTCCGGTTTACGACCACACGCGGCATTACATTGAAGACCGATGGGCTCCGGCCAGGGAGTATCTGGACAGCTTCACCCCGCCTGGGGCTTACCCCTGGCATGTCACTTACCACGCCGATCCCGCGGCTGCCAATCCACAGTGGGGCCTGACTCACGACCGCGCCTACTGGCTGACCGACATCGTCGTCGCCTCTGATGTCGCCACGGGACGCGTCGATGCACGTGATCTCGCCGCGGGTCAGGCGCCGTCCGCGGTGCGCAGCTATCAGGAATACCGTGACCAGCCTGATCACCATCTGGCGAGCGGCGTGGAATGGGGGGAGCCGCTGCTACTGCCGCGCCCGAGCAACCGGCTCGAACTTGAGTTGCAAGGCGTGGTCAGTGTCACCGTCTGGCTGGATGCCACCCACCTCGATGTCCGCCAGCCGATCGAGATGGTCAGCCAGTCCACGCACGAGGCGATCGTCACTCTGGTGAGCGGGGCCGGCACGCGGGAGATTGAAATTCCGGCCGCCGCCAGCACGCGAATGGTGGAGCCGCGCTAGCTGAGCAGCTCCGCTGTCGGTTGCCCGGATAGCCGGACCGCGCACTCCCGCTGGCGAGCGCTGTCGCCTAGCCGCGCAGGCCACCCTCGATGTAGGCCATCAACAGGCGACGCAGACGTGGCGCGTTCTCCTTGTGCATCAGCGGTGAAGCCCCAAAGGGCGAGCGCCACATGTAGCTGCGATGCGCGACGCCGTTGTAGACGTTGTTCAGATTGGCGATGACTTTGAACTGCATATCCTCTTCGGGGATGTCGGGCAGCAGGGCCTGTAGCAGCTCGACCATGATGAGCAGGCTGCGGCGATGGAAACGGGCAGAAATCTCCTGCCCCTCATGGCCGAAATCCCAGCCCAGCCGGGCGATGAAGCGCACGGCATCGGTGCCCAGCTCGGGATCCTCCAGCATCTCGATCACCGGAGCGAAGACCGCTTCCAGCACGTCCTGCACCGTATGCTCGGGCATATCGCGCAGCGCTTCCAGCCGTGGCAGGGACCGCGCTTCGTACCAGCTCTGCAACTCTTCGGCGATGGCGCGGATCAGGGTCTGCCGATCACGAAAGTGATAATGCAGGGCCGAGGGATTGGCCGCCCCGCTGGCGCGGACGATGCTGCGCAGCGACGGTCCGTTCATGCCGTGCGTGGCCAGCAGTTTCATGGCCTCGCGCATCAGGCGCTCCCGGACAGCGCCGTCTGCGGCTCCGGGCGATTCAAGGGTCTGGCTATCTGCCACCGAGCTCAATGTTCATGCTCCCGTTGACTTTGCGAGATATCGCGCAGGATGAATAATCGACAGAAATACATTTGTATCAATGTATCACAGGACGGTCAGCGCGGCAGCGCAACTCGGCAGGTCAGTGCGGACGCATCCGGCCCCACCAGGCCAGGCAGCGCCTGGACGATGCCGGCATGGCAGGAATGATGCCTCCAGGATGTCCGGACATGTCAGCCAGACTGGACCGCTGGCGGGATCTTTTCACCGCCAGTTCAGTGAATCGTGCACCTTCGACGATCTCGAACTAGTATCGGGAACGTTTCTCCAGCGCCTGAAAAAGGATGCTCAGAACATGTTTCATCTTCGGGTGATCGATTTCCTGCGTCATCGCAGTTGTCTGGCTCTGCTCTTTGCCATGCCCGCCGGTGTCGCTTACGCGGGCGCCATTTCCGTCGAAGTCATTGACGCCAAGACAGCAAGACCGCTGCCCGGCGTGACCATTACTGCCGAATCCCGAAGCGGTGAGTCGCGGCAGGTGGCAACAGGACCTGACGGATCGGCCCGGCTTGAGGGACTCGCCGAGGGCTTCTACAGGTTCCGCGCCGAAGCGGAGGCTTACGTTCCTGCCCTGGAGCCCTCGGTTCGTATCATCGAGCGCCGGACGGAGCGTCTTCGGTTTGCACTTCAGCCTCAAACAGCATTGCTGGACAACATCGTCGTCGTGGGACGAGCCATCCGGCCCGACCCCGGTGGCTCGGTCGCGAGCCGCTATTTGACGCGCGACGAACTGCGCACGGCGCCCGGGAGCGGCAGCGATGTCATGCGCGCCCTGGTCGGCCTGCCCGGCGTCGTGTCCAGCGGTGAGTTCGCGGCCTTTTCGGTGCGCGGTCACGGGCCGAAGAACAATCTCATCTTCATCGATGGCTTCCCATTTCCGCAGGTCGCGCATTTCGAGCAAACACTTGGCAGGCAATCGGACATCGTGAATGGTGGCCGCTATTCGATATTCGCTCCGAACGCGGTGACGGGCGCCGAGTTCTCTGCCGGCGGGTGGAGCGCCGAGTTCGGCGGCCGTAAGGCGTCCCTGCTCCAGTTCCAGGTGGCGGAAGGTGCTCCGTCACCGGTCGGCCGCCAGCGGCTCGACCTGGCGGGGATCGAGGGCATTTACGATGGGCCGAGCGGTTTTCATGAGAATACGTCGATGTTCGTTCAGGCCCGACGCTTCGACTTCGGCCAACTCTTTGAGGCCATCGGCGAAGAGAGCCTGGGCTCGCCGGTGTCGAGCGACCTGATTGTCAAGACGAAAACACAGCTCGAGAACGATGACATCGAGTTCCTCGCGATTCTTGCACCAGAAACGGCCACACGAACCGTAGACAACATTCTTGCCGCGATTGAAGAAGGAGAAGGCATCGAGGACCTGACGCTGCAGGATGACAAGCAGGATCTGATGCTGATCGGAGTCACCTGGCGGCAGCGATTCGGGGTGGACGGCGAATGGACTAACCGCCTGTACGTGCGTGAGAGTGATCGGGTGTCCGCGGAGGGCGAGGCGAATCCCGACCTCGCGCCGGCCGGTGCCGGCGCGGATCAGGTGCCGGCGCGGGAACGCCTGCTGACGGTGACCGAGAAAGACTCCGAATCCGGTTGGCGCAGCGATATCTCGGTGGGCAACGCGCTGG
>JBFJTN010000222.1:0-5946 GCA_041625325.1 Oceanococcus sp.
CTGGCGGTCAGATCCAGGCAGCGCTGGGCCGCGCCCAGCTGTTCGGCGGCCAGGTACAGGCGGACCAGCGACGCGCACTGCCGCAAGTGCGCCGACAGACCGGGCGCATCGCAGCGGATGGCGCCGGCATCGCTCAGCTCCAGGCGGGAGAAATGCCGGCTGGTGTCCCAGGTCTCCAGATCCTGCCGCCGGACTCCGGCCTGGGCCGGGTCCAGCAGGAACAGGCCGAGCCCGTCATCCGTGCGCGCGGTCAGCAGCAGGCGCTGGGCCACATCGGCCTGCGGCACACGCAAGACCTCGCCCTGCAGCTGCCACTGCCCGCCGACGCTGCGCGCGCGCAGCCGGGGCTGCCACCAGGATTCACCCTCCTCCGGCCCGCCGGGACGGCCCAGCGAAGGCAGCGCCGCGCTGAAGATCAGCTCGCCCGCCGCCAGTCGGGGCAGCCACTGGGCCTGGCTGGCCTCGTCCGCGCACAGGCTGAGCAGACTGGTGGCCAGGCAGGCGCTGGCAAAAAACGGCGCCGGCAGCAGGTGGTAGCCGGCCTGTTCCTGGACCAGCATCAGCTCCACCGGACCCAGACCCAGCCCCCCCTGCGCCTCCGGCACCGCCAGGGCACACCAGCCCAGTTCGGCGGCGATGTCCTGCCACAGCGCGGGATCAAAACCCTGTGGCTGTTCCATGGCCGCCCGCAGGGCTTCCGAACCGCAACGCTCGGCCAGGACGTCCTGCGCCGCGTCGCGGATCATGATCTGCTCGTCGCTGAGACTGAAATTCATGCCGGGCGCTCGACGGGCAGCCGCATCAGGTGCCGTAGACCTTCTGCGACGGCGGCGACACGGTGATCAGTTCCTGCACCACCGCGGTGAGCTCGGCCGGCTCCCAGCGCCCGCCCTTGTCCTTGATCGGGCCGGTTTTCCAGCCCGTCGCTATGGACAGCTGACCGCCCTGCACCTCGAAGACCCGCCCGGTGCAGTCGGCCGAGGCCTCGCTGCACAGCCAGACCACCAGCGGCGCCACATTGGCCGGATCGAAGAAGTCGAAGGCCTCGCCATCGGGCTTCTTCATCATGTCGGCGAAGACCTCCTCGGTCATCCCGGTGCGCGCCGCCGGGGCCAGCGCATTCGCGGTGATGCCGTAGCGGCGCAGTTCGGCCGCCTGCACCAGGGTCATGCTGGCAATGCCCGCCTTGGCCGCGGAGTAATTGGTCTGCCCCACCGAGCCCTGCAGGCCCGCGCCGGAAGAGGTGTTGATGATGCGGCCCTGGACCTGGACGCCCTCCTTGGCCAGGTCGCGCCAGCGATTGGCCAGCACATTGGCCAGGCAGTAATGGCCGCGCAGGTGCACCCGCATGACCTCGTCCCAGTCCTCTTCGGAGAGCTTCAGGAACATGCGGTCGCGCACGATGCCAGCATTGTTGACCACCGCATGCACCTCGCCGAAGGCCGCCAGTGCAGCCTCGACGATGAGCCGCGCCCCGGCCAGGCTGGTGATGTCGTCGGCATTGGCCAGCGCCCGCCCGCCCGCTGCGGCGATCTCGTCCACCACCGCCTGCGCGGCGTCGCCGCGGATGTCGTTGACCACCACCGCGGCGCCTTCGGCCGCCAGGGCCAGGGCGTAAGCCTTGCCCAGACCGCCGCCGGCGCCGGTGACGATCACGGTCCTGTTGTCACAAATACCCATGATTCCGTTCGTCCTGTTTGATTCTTGCTTGGCCGGGTGCCGGCGCGCCGCCGCAGCGCCCGTGACGGCGCGTGGACGCCCGGCAGGCGCCCTACAGCCGCTCGATGATGGTCACGTTGGCCACACCGCCGCCCTCGCACATGGTCTGCAGGCCATAGCGACCGCCGCTGCGCTCCAGTTCATGCAGCAGGGTCGCCATCAGCTTGGTGCCGGTGGCGCCCAGCGGATGGCCCAGCGCGATGGCGCCGCCGTTCACGTTGGTTTTCTCGTGCGGGTAGCCGGTTTCCTTCAGCCAGGCCAGCGGCACCGGCGCGAAGGCTTCGTTGATCTCGACCAGATCGATGTCGTCCAGGCTCAGGCCGCTGCGCTGCAGGGCCCGCTGGGTGGCCGGGATCGGCGCGGTCAGCATGTAGATGGGATCGTCGCCCATCACATCCATGGTGTGAATGCGGGCCCGCGGGGTCAGGCCGTAGCGCTTCAGCGCCGCCTCGGACACGATGAGCAGGGCCGAGGAGCCATCGCAGGTCTGGCTGGCCACCGCCGCGGTCAGGCTGCCGCCCTCGCTGAGCACGTCCAGCTCGGCCATCTTCTCCAGGGAGGTCTCGCGGGTGGTCTCGTCCATGGCGAAATCGCCATAGGGCACGATTTCCCGGTCGAAGCGCCCCTCGGCGATGGCCTGACGGCCGCGACGGTGCGATTCCAGCGCGTATTCCTCCATCTCGCGCCGGGAGAGCTCCCAGCGCTTGACCATCTTTTCGGCGCCGTAGAACTGGGACACCGGCTCATCGCCGAAGCGCTCGACCCAGCCGGTGCTGCCGGAAAAGGGATCCTTGAAGCCCAGTTCCCGGGCGGCCATCATCGAGGAACCGATGGGAATGCTGGTCATGGTCTGAACCCCGCCGGCGATGACCACATCCTGCACCCCGGCCATGATGGCCTGGGCGGCGAAATGCACCGCCTGCTGCGAGGACCCGCACTGCCGGTCCACGGTGACCCCGGGCACGGCCAGCGGGCCGCCGGCGGTCAGCCAGCAGGTCCGACCGATATTGCCGGCCAGCGGGCCGACCGTATCCACGCAGCCGAAGATGACGTCGTCATAGTCCTCCGCCGGCACCGGATTGCGTTCCAGCAGGGCCTTGATCACATGGGCGCCCAGATCGGCGGCATGCACCTGGGCGAGCGAGCCCTTGCGCCGACCGGTGGGGCTTCTGACTGCGTCTACGATATAGGCTTCGGCCATGATTCGATCCTTTTAAACAGGCAGATTTTCCACAGATTTCACCGATTCTCACAGATGAGAATCAGCACTAATCAATCTGTGCAAATCTGTGAAATCTGTGGAAAAAATAAAGTTCAGAACGTGCTTCCCGGCCCCAGCAGAGCGCCCTCGGCGAAGACCGCCTCGGCCAGCCGGGCCTTGTGGAAGATGCGGTCACCCCAGAAGCCATCCAGGGCCCAGGCCCGCTTCATGAACATCTGCAGGTCCGCTTCCCAGGTGTAACCCATGGCGCCATGCACCTGCATGGACTGGCGCGCCGCCAGCAGCGCGGCCTCGGTCGCGGCGAGCTTGGCCTGAGAGGTGAAGGCGGCCACCCGCGGGTCGCCATGGGCCAGCGCATGGGCGGCGCGATGCACCACCGGTTCGGCAAATTCGATCTTCACCGCCACGTCCGCCAGATGGTGCTTCACCGCCTGGAAGGAACCGATGGGCTTGCCGAACTGCTTGCGCTGGGCGGCGTAATCGATCCCCAGGTCCAGCATGCGCTGGGCCAGGCCCAGCAGCTGGGCCGCCACGGACAGCGCCGCCCGGTTGAGGGTTTCGGCCCAGACCGCCGCGCCGGTGCCGGCGTCGCAAATGCGGGTGTCGGCACCGGGTGTCCAGTTCAGGCGATACAGCCGACGTGACTGGTCGATGCTGGGATTGAGGGTCAGTTCCACCTGATCCGGGGTGGCGGCGTGGATTTCGTCCTCGTGCCAGAGCAGGATCAGATCGGCGATGGCGGCATCGTGCACCAGCGGATTCACCGGGTGGGCGATGGCCAGACGCGACTGGCCCTCGACCATGCGGCCCAGCCACTCGGCGGCAAAGGGATGGTCCTCGCCCAGGGCGTTGAGCAGGCCGGTCCCCAGATAAGCCGCGTCCGACAGCGAATCGGGGATGCCGTGATAACCCACCTCCTGCAGCACCAGCACCCAGTCCAGATCGCCCAGGCCCATGCCGCCCAGGGATTCCGGCACCGACAGCGCGGTCAGGCCCTGCTCGGTGACCTTGCGGCGCATCTCCTCGGAGCGACCGCTGGGGGTTTCCCAGTATTCGCGCAGCAGCTCCGGCGCGGCCTCGACCACCAGGAAACTGCGCGCCGCGTCGCGAAACTGCAATTGCTGCTTGCTGAACGTGAAGTCCATGGGCTACCCCTCAGGCGCGCGGCAGGCCGAGCATGCGCTCGGCGATGATGTTGCGCTGGATTTCGTTGGTGCCGGCGTAGATCGGACCGGCCAGGGAAAACAGGAAGCCGTCCAGCCACTGGCTGATGCCGGCGGCTTCCGGCGCTTCGGGCATCAGCTCGCCGCGAGGGCCGAGAATGCGCATGGCGGTTTCGTGCATGCGCACATCCAGCTCGGACCAGAAGATCTTGTTGGTGCTGGCCTCGGCGCCGATCCGCGCTCCTTTGGCCAGACGCGAGGCCGTGCGGTAGGTCGCCAGGGTGTAGGCCTCGGCGTCCATCCAGCACTGCATCACGCTGTCCCGGATGGAAGGGTCGGCATCGCAGCGCGCGCGATTTGCCTGATACAGCGCCATCAGATCGGCGGCGGTTTTCTGGAAGCGGGCGGGCGAGCGCAGCATCAGGCCGCGCTCGAAACCGGCCGTGGCCATGGCGATGCGCCAGCCCTCGCCTTCGCCGCCGAGCAGGTTGGACGCGGGCACCCGCACATTGTCAAAGAAGATTTCCGCGAAACCCGGCAGGCCGTTGAGCTGACGGATCGGCCGGATCGTGATGCCGGGACTGTCCAGCGGCAGCAGGATGAAGCTCAGGCCATGATGCCGGCTGGAGCCGGCCTCGCTGCGGAACAGGCCGAACAGCCAGTCCGCGTAGACCGCCCGGGTGGACCAGACCTTCTGCCCGTTGATGACGAACTCCTCGCCCTCGCGGCGGGCCGTCGAGCGGATCGCCGCCATGTCCGAGCCCGCATTGGGTTCGGACCAGCCCTGGGCCCAGGTGTGCTCCGCGCTGGCCATCTTGGGCAGCCAGCGGGCCTTCTGTTCTTCCGTCCCGTACTCCATCAGGGTCGGCGCCAGCAGGAAGATGCCATTTTGATTGACCCGCCCCGGCGCACCGGCGCGCCAGTATTCCTCTTCGAAGATCAGCCACTCGAACAGGTCGGCGCCGAGGCCACCCAGTTCCTTCGGCCAGGTCACCGCGCTGTAACCCTGCTGCGCCAGCTGCGCCTCCCAGCTGCGGTGGGCGGCAAAGCCCTCGGCGGTGTCGAAGCTGGGCAGCGGCTCGCGCGGCACATGGGCTTCAAGCCATGCGCGCACCTGGGCGCGAAAGGCCTGCTGCTCCGGGGTGTATTGAAGATCCATCAGTCGAAGCTCGCTTGTCGTTTTTCGACGAAGGCCTGGCGTGTCTCGGCCGAGTCCTTGGTGGTGTAGGCCTGCAGGGTAAAGCCCTGCTCCCAGCGGTATTTGTCTTCCAGGTTGCCGTCCTCGACGCCGTTGAGCGATTCCTTGGCCAGGCGGATCATCGCCGGGCTCTTCGCCGCGATGCCTGCGGCGATCTCCAGTGCCGTATCACGCAATTTCCCTGCCGGAACGACCTTTTCCACCGCGCCCAGGCGATAGGCCTCGGCGGCATCGATGGGCTCGCCGGTGAAATACATCATGCGCACCTTCTGCACCGGGAACAGGCGCTGCAGGTGGGCGCCACCGCCCATGGCCCCGCGATCCACCTCGGGCACGCCGAAACTCGCATCCTCGGCCGCGACCACGATATCCGCGGCGCCGGCAATGCCGATGCCGCCGCCCAGCACGAAACCGTGCACCGCCACGATCACCGGCACCGGATTGCGGTGCACCGCCTCGAAGCTCCGGTAGTTGCCGGCATTCACGTCGACAATGCGGTCCGGATGGGCATTCAGTTCCTTGATGTCCACCCCGGCGCAGAAGCCGCGCCCCTCGGCCCGGATCACGATGACATGCACGCCCTCACTGTGACCGAGGCGGTGGATCTCGTCGGCCAGGGCATGCCAGCCGGCGCTGTCCAGCGC
>JBFJTN010000223.1:0-5911 GCA_041625325.1 Oceanococcus sp.
CGTCGAAGACCTCCTGGGCGCCGACCTCGCCGGCCAGATCATTGGTGCCTTCGAACAGCACCACGGTGCGCAGGCCCGGTCGCTGCAGCACATCGCGATCAAAGCGACTCATCGCCGCCTCGCTGAAGCCGAGGAACTCGGTGTCGCGGGTCACCTGGTTGGCACCGATGCCCTCATTGAGCACGCCGAAGACCAGTCCGGCCTCGTGCAGGCGGTCGGCCAGATAGTCCGGCCAGCGATTGTTGATCTCCGGCGGATTCCCGCCATCGGTGATCGAATCGCCCAGCGCTACGACGGTGCCGGTGGCATCCGGCCGATCCACGTCCAGACCCATGAAGCCGAAGAAGGAGGTGACGACATTGCCGTAGCCGCTGCCTGCCGCATCCATGGTCAGGTCGCCGCTGCCGCTGTAGCCCACGGCCACCGCATTGCCGTGCTGGTCCATGTCGCTGGACTCCGCCACGTGGAAGCTCACTGCCAGCTCCTCGCCAAAACTCCAGGAGAATGCCAGCGGGTCGCTGATCAGCTCCGCGCCGGGCTGCACCTCGGTGCCAGGCAATCCGCCAAACAGCACAGGCTGCAGGCTGGCTGAATCGACTGTCGGGCCGGTGCTGCGTTTCGCGATGCTCACCGCTGTGATGCGGGTGGGCTGGCTGCCGTAGGCATTGCTGAAGCGCAGTCGCAGTCGCTCACCGCCCAGGGTGGGGCGCACGATCATGCGGAAGCTGACATCGGACTGGCTGACCGGTTGATGCGGCGCCGCCGCCCAGGCCCCCTGCCAGGCGCCAGCCTCAGCACCCGGGATCGCGTCGGTGCTGCGGCCGCTGCCGCAGGCGGCCAGCACCAGCGCGGCCAGCGGCAGGGCGCGTCGAAGAGATCGCTTCACGGCGCCTCCAGCAGTTCGTCCAGCGGACGGGTGAAACGCACGATCTGAAAGCCGTTGTCCTGGGTGGTGAACCAGATCTCGTTGCGATCCAGGCGGAAACGGGGATCGGAGGAGGCCCAGTCCGCGGTGCGCGCGCCCAGATGATTGCTGCCCGGCAGATCGTTCGCGCGTTCGGTCTGCGCCGGCGGGTTGTAGTAGGCGATTTCGCGGGGTCTGTAGGGATCGCGGATATCGAAGATGCGGATTCCGGACTGGAAGTAGCCACAGGCCAGCAGGCGGGTCTCGTCCGGGTTGTCCGGGGTGCAGTAGTGGCTGTCGTAGCCGAAGATCACGCCGCCCAGGGCGACATCGTTCACCGCCAGCGCGCAGTTGGCCGGGTCATGCACCTCCAGCCACAGCTTGGCCACCAGTCGCGGGCTGGTCTCGTCACTGACATCGAAGATGCGGGCGAAGCCGAAGGGTGGGCGCCCTTCGGCGCAGGCCTGCTGCCAGCCCTGCAGGCCGGCGCTGCCCATCTCGTCGGTGACCAGCACATGGGGCACGCCGCCTATGCGGAAGGGTTCGGTTTCCTGGGCGGTGGCGCCGTCCTCCCAGAAGTGCGTGCTGACCACGCGGATGTCGGGATTCTCGCGGCGCTGCTGGATGTCGCTGACGTCGAGGATGACCAGGCCATTGGGTTCGACCTCGTCCGGGATGCTGCGGTCCGGCTGGGCGATGTAGGCGCGCATCCCATCCGGACTGAGCGACAGATCATGGGCCATCCCGATGCCGTCCGCGCCTTCCCAGCGCAGCAGTTCGCGCGGCGTGGTCGGGTCGCTGACATCGATGGGATAGATGGCGACATTGATCTCGCTGCCGTAGTAGGTCCGGCCATCGGGTGCGAATTCACCGGCATGGCTGATGTTGACTTCGGACACGGCGCTGCTGGCCAGCAGTTGCGGTTGGGCGCAGTCGCCGGAGAGGTCGTAGAGGTCGATCTCCGGCCCGCCCGAGCCGCCGGCCGAGTTGACCGCGCCGAGCAGCTGGCGTTGCTCATTGGCCTTGAGCGATTCCCAGGGATCGAGCATGGAGATGCTGTCCAGGTGCGCGGTGAGCTGCGGGCTGCTGGAGTCGCGGGCATCGATCACCGCCACCCCGGGATTGGCCTGGCCGTCGCCATTGGCGGTGCCGAAGTAACCGCAGTCCTCATGCCAGGCGAATTGCCAGCCGGCCCCTTCGCCCTGGACCTGGCTGACCAGTTCCAGATTGCAGCTATAGCCGGCCGCGCTGCGGCCGCTGGCCCGGTCGATCAGCGAGACCTGGCCCTGCAGGCCGGTTTCCGGCCGGTCATCGACGCCGCACACCGCCTTGGGCACGGCCTGCTCCCAGGGCACGCGGACATCGGGGCCGACACCGGGCGCGGTCGTGCGGCCGCCGTCGCAGGCCGGCAGCAACAGCAGCAGGGGCAGTGCCCGGCGCATCAGAAGGGCCAGGCGCCGTTGGTGAAGCGCACCACCATGAAGCCGTTGTCCTGGTCGGTGAACCAGACCTCGCCGCGTTCTTCGATGAAGCGCACCTGAGAAGAGGAATAGCCCGAGTTGGCCGTGCCGCCCCGGTTCGAGCCCGGTGGCGAGGTGCCGACCGCCGGTGGGTTGTAGTAGCCGATCTCCCGCGGCCGGTAGGGATCGCGAATGTCGAAAACGCGCAGTCCGGACTGGAAGTAGCCGCAGCCCACCACGGTGGGGTCGCGCCGTCGATCCACCCCGCAGTAATGCCCCTGGTAGGTGAAGCCGCCGGCGCCGACGGTATCGGCGGCCACATGCGCGGCATTTTCCGGCATGTGGATTTCCAGCTTCAGCTTGGAGATCACCCGCGGGTTCACCTCATCGCTGACATCGATGATGCGCGCGGCGCCCTGACCCCCTTCATCGACGGCGATCACGTAGGGTGTCTCGCCATAGCTGATCGGGATGGTGTGCTGCGCGAGGCTGCCGTCCGGCCAGGTGATGGAGCTGATCGGCAGTGGCGTGCGGGTGGTTCGGGATTGCACCCCGGTCACGTCCCAGATGCTCATGCCGCTGCCCAGCCCGCCGCCGGCGGCACTGCCGAGCAGATCGGCGGCGTAGATGCGGTTGCCGTCCTCGCTGGTGGCCAGGCCATGATTGAGGTTGGGGTAGGGCAGGGCGAAGATCGTCACCGGCAGGGCCGGGTTGGACACGTCGATCGCGGTCCAGCTCGGAGTCAGGGTGCCGGTGCCGTAGTAGGTCATGCCGTCGAAGGAAAACTCGCCTTCGTGTCCCACCGGGAGCTGGACCGGCGAGCTGGAGGCCAGCTTGGGGTGGGCACAGTCCTCATTGAGATCATATACGTCGAAATACACCGGCCCCAGGCCGTTCCAGCCCGCCACCGCGCCGAGCAGGCCGCGCTTTTCGTTGACCTTCAGCGACTCCCAGGGGTCGAGCATGGCCGGGGTGGTCAGATTGGTGGAGAAGCGCGGCTTGGTGGGGTCTTCGACATCGACCACCACGACGCCCGGATGCTCCAGCGGCAGCACCGCGCCACCGGTGGGATCGGCGGCGCTGCTGGCCGGCGCGGAGAAGGCCTGATCGTAGTAGGCGCAGTCCTCGAACCAGGCGTGCTGCCAGCTCGCGCCCTGGCCCTGGTACTGGCCGACCAGTTCCATGTTGCAGCTGTAGCCGGAGGCAGAGCGCCCGCTTTCCCTGTCCTCGATGGAGACCTGGCCCTGCAGGCCGGTCTCCGGCATGGAGCCCGGGCCACACACGGCCGGCGGCACCGGGCCCTCGAAGACCTCCGCATCGCGGGCGGCAAAGCTGCTGCTGTCCGCACCGCCGCCGGTGCAGGCCGCGAGCGTGCCGGCCAGCAGCAGCGGCATGATCGTCTTGTATTGCATTGTCATTGTCGTCCTCCCGGTCGCCCGCAAGGGGCGATACTTATTCGAATGGCCACACCCCGTTGGTGAAGCGCAGCACCATGAAGCCGTTGTCCTGGCAGGTGGTCCACAGCTCGCCACGCTCGGGGATCAGGCGCACCTGGGCGGAGCACCAGTCGGTGCTCAGATTGGGCGGGGTGACCGTGAAGTCCGGCGGAATGCCCCGGGCTAGGATGCCGTTGGCGTGCTCGGAGCTGCTCAGCTGTGCCGCCTTGCCGACCTGGGCCGGTGGGTTGTAGTAGGCGATCTCGCGCGGGTGGTGCGGATCGCGCACGTCGAACACCCGCACGCCGGACTGGAAATAGCCGCAGGCCAGGGCCGTGGGATTGTCCTGACGATCGACGCCGCAGTAATGCGCCTGATAGCCGAAGATGCCGTTACCTTCGGTGTCGGACAGCTGAATCTCCGCGTGTTCCGGCATCTGGATTTCCAGCTTCAGCTTGGACACGACACGCGGCTGGGTCTCGTCGGAGATGTCGATGAAGCGTGCGGCGCCAGCCGGGCCGCGCAGATTGCCCGCCGCGCCGCCTTCATCCACGAACAGGATGTAGGGCCTGCCGTCGTAGTGGACGGGAATGGTGTGCTGGGCCGTGCTGCCGTCCTCCCAGCAGACCTCGCCGATCACCGGCATCGCCGGGTCCAGTTCCCGATTCTGGACGGCGGTGCTATCGAAAATGACCAGGCCGTTGCCACAGCTGGCGCCGACGCCGTACATCCGCGTGCCGTCCTGGTTCAGGCTCAGACCGTGCCCGGAGCCATTGCTGGTGGTCTGCGGGATCCAGGTCGGCCGGGCAGGATTGCTGACATCGATCGCGCTGGGCACCACGCCGACGTAGTAGGTCATGCCATCGGGCGCCCACTCTCCCTCGTGGCCCACCGGAATCTGACTCGGCGCGCTGGACAGCAGGGCCGGTTGCGTGCAGTCGCCGCTCAGGTCATAGACGTCGAAGAAGACCGGGCCGGCGATGTTCCAGCCGGCATCGGCGCCGAGCAGGCCGCGCCTTTCGTTGACCTTCAGCGACTCCCAGGGATCCAGCATGGCCGGGGTCTGCAGGGCCGCGCTGTTGACCGGATTGGTCGGGTCGGAAGCATCAATCACCTGCACCCCGGCCGCGCCGGGAAAGGCCGTGCCGTAATAGGCGCAGTCCTCGTACCAGGCCATCTGCCAGCTGGCGCCCTTGCCCTGGCTCTGGCCGACCAGCTCCAGGTTGCAGGAGTAAGCCTGCTGTGAGCGGCCGCTGACTCTGTCCTCCAAGGAGACCCGACCCTGGATGTCGGTTTCCGGCATGGAGCCCGGGCCGCAGTCGGCACGAGCCACAGGCCCTTCGAAGACGGCATCGGGCGCCGTGGCATCGTGGCGCGGTGCGGCGGTGTCGATACGGCCGCCGTCACAGGCGCCGAGCAGGGCGCCGCTGAGCAGGGTGATCAGGGCGGCGTGACGGCAGCTGCGGCGTCCCGGCATGGCGCGGTCTCCTAGACATGGCTCTTCAGGCGATCACGCGAGTCTTGGGCAATCCGTTCCCTGGCTGAAGGCCGACCTTGGTCGTATGTCACATAAACCGATGAAAAACAGAGGCTTGAGTTGTCTCATACTTTGGTTGGAGAGGACGGCGCCAGGAGGCGGAACCTGGGGGGATCGGCCAGCCATCAGTCGTCGTGGCACAATGCGCGCCCCGTATGAATGGAAGGCCCCCGCAGCATGAGCCAGGCAGGAGAAGAGAAACTCGAATTCGACAGCGCGAACCTGTATCGCGAGGAGTCCTATACCGACCTGCGCATGGGCAGCATCCGGCGCCTGGTGCCGGTGAGCGTGGATGGCGAAGCCGATCCGAGCCGGGCGACGCGTTTTCAGGGACAGGCGGCGATGATGACGCCGGCCGGCCAGCTGCCGCTGAACTTCGAGATCGAGGCCGAGGACCTGGCCGGCGCCATTGCGGCTTTTCCGGAGGCCGTGAATGCCGAAGCCAGCCGGGTGCTGGAGGAACTGCGCGATCTGCAGCGCAAGCAGGAACTGGCCTCGCCGATCATCCAGCCCGGCGGGCCGGGTGGCAAGATCCAGCTCTAGCATGGCCGGGCGCCGGCCGACCCGTTGCCGC
>JBFJTN010000224.1:0-5887 GCA_041625325.1 Oceanococcus sp.
CATCCGGGCCGGCCTGCCGGAGCTGCCGGATGCCCGCGCCGCCCGCTTCGCTGCCGACTTCGAGCTTGGCGATGAGCTGGCCGAGGCGCTGGCCGGCGACCGTGACATGGCGGATTACTTCGAATCCCTGGTGGGCGAGCTGGGCGCCGAGCATGCGCGTCTGGCCGCCAACTGGATGAACGGCGAGCTCAGCGCCGCGCTCAACGAGGCGGCGCTGGAAGTCCGCGACAGCCGGGTGTCGGAGGCCGCCCTGGCCGGCCTGCTGCGCCGGGTCATCGACAACACCATCTCCGGCAAGATCGCCAAGGACGTGTTCGCCGCCATGTGGGCGGGCGAGGGCGAGGCCGATGCCATCATCGAGGCCCGCGGCCTCAAGCAGATCACCGACACGGGCGCGATCGAGAGTCTGGTCGATCAGGTCATCGCCGACAGCCCCGAGCAGGTCGCCCAGTATCGCGCCGGCAAGGACAAGGTTTTCGGCTACTTCGTCGGGCAGGTGATGAAGCTGTCCAAGGGCAAGGCCAACCCCGGCGAAGTCAACCGGCTGCTGAAATCCAAGCTGTGAGCGGGCGCCTGTGGCGGCTGGAGGTGCCCGGCCAGGCTTTGCGCGGCGCCTACGTCAGCCTGGGTCAGGACTGGCCGGCGCTGGTCCGTGAGCGCGGCTACAGCGCGGACGAGGCTGGCCTGCTGGGTCAGTCCCTGGCCGCCATGCCACTGCTGCTCCAGCATCTGAAGCGGGCCGCGCGACTCAGCCTGCAGATCAGCCAGGCCGGTCCCCTGAAGCTGCTGAGCGTGCAGGGCAGCACCGAAGGCGCGGTGCGCGGCCTGATCAAGACCACGCAAGGCCGGCTTGATCCGGCGGCCCTGAGCGGCCAGCTGGCGGTGACCCTGGAGCCGGCCGACAGCGCTCAGCGCTTCCAGGGTATCGTGCCGCTGGACGGCGGCGGTCCGGCCCGCTGGCTGGCCAGCTACTTCGAGCGCTCCGAGCAGATCCCCACCCGCCTGCTGCTGTGTGCGGATGCGGAGCGGGCGGCCGGGCTGATGCTCCAGCAGGTTCCGGGGGAGGACTCCGGCAGCCAGTGGCTGGCCGCGATGGATGCGATGGACATCGACCTGCTGCCGCCCGAGCCGGGCGAATGGCTGTCGACCATGCTGGGCTTCGACCTGCGGGTTGACGAGGCGCCGCGCAGCACCGTGATCAGCTGCCAGTGTTCGCCGGCCAGCGTCAGCGGCATGCTGCATGGCCTGGGGCGTGCAGAGCTGGAACAGCTGCTTGAGGAACGGGGTCAGGTCGAGGTGGAATGCGGCTTCTGCGGTCATCAGTACGCCTACGGCCCGGACCAGATCGAAGCCCTGTTTGCCGATGGGCCGCCGCCGCTGCGGCCGAACTAGGAGAAACGCATGCGTGTGGGGCTGGTGGTCGATTCCGGCTGCGATCTGCCGGATGAGTGGCTGAAGGACAATCATCTGGAAATCCTGCCCATCGGCATCCGGGTGGACGGCGATGCCGTGGTCGATCGCCACGACAGCACGGCGGCGCTGGAATTCTATCGCCACCACATCGGTGACAAGGGGCACAAGGCCGAGTCCGTGCCCTACACCACCGAGCAGATCTGCGAGCTGTTCATGGGCCGGCTGGTGACGGAATTCGATTTCGTGTTCTGCCAGACCGTGACCCGTTCGCGCAGCCCGATCTATGAAAACGCCACCAAGGCGTCCTTCTCGATTCTGTCCGAGTATCACGACGCGCGCCGCGAGGCGGGCGTGCCCGGACCCTTCGCGCTGCGGGTGATGAACACCGGCAGCCTGTTCGCCGGGCAGGGCGTGCTGGCGGCGGAAACCCTGCGCATGATCCGCAAGGGGCTGGGGCCGAATGCGATCCGTCAGCGCCTGGAATCCCTGGTCCACTGCGTGCGGGCCTATGCGATCCCGCCCGATCTCTACTATCTGCGCGCCAGGGCCCGCAAGAAGGGCGATCGCAGCGTCTCGCTGGTGGGCGCAGCCCTGGGCTCGGCGCTGGATATCAAGCCGATACTCTGCGGTTACGCGGACGAGACCCGGCCGGTGGCCAAGCTGCGCGGGTTTGACGCGGCGGTCAAAAGATTGTTCGATTACGCGGCGGACCGGGTCAGCCAGGGGCTGCTCAGTCCGCATGTGGTGGTCAGTCATGCCGGGGAACTGGATGCGCTCAGGGCCATGCCCGGCTTTGCCGGGCTGCAACAGGCCTGCCAGGACGCCGAGGTGGAACTGCTCTGTTGCGTGATGAGCGTGACCGGCGGCGTCAACCTGGGTCCGGGTGCGGTCAGCCTGGGACTGATCGCCGAGCCACACGAGTTCGGCTGAAACAAGCACTGCCGAGGTGTTGGGGGAGACCGGGGGCTGCGCCCCCCGGGGAAAGGGGCCGCAATCCGCCGGTACGGGGATTGCGGCTTCCTTATGTCCACGGCTGACGCTGCCGGAGCCTGACGGGGCTTAACATACAGGTCTGCTCTATGCGACGGCGCGCGGGTATACTGCGGCGTTTTCGCCAGCTGGCGCGGCAGAATCACGGCGGCGCCGGGACCGAGGAGACCATGACGAATTCCACCGCCCCCGCGGAGTTTCTGGGCCATCCCAGGGGACTCTACGTCTGTTTCGCCACCGAGCTGTGGGAACGCTTCTCCTTTTACGGGATGAAGTACCTGCTGCTGCTCTACCTCACCAAGTACCACCTGTTTCGGGATGAGGACGGACTGGGCGTGCTGGCGTCCTATGCCGCCCTGGTCTACGCGCTGCCGGTGATCGGCGGCATGCTGGCCGACCGCTACCTGGGCATGCGCAAGGCGGTCAGTTTCGGCGCCATTCTGCTCTGCTTCGGTCATCTGGGCATGGCCTGGGAAGGCGAGCAGGCCCGCCTGGTCGATGGCGTCGTGGTGCAGGATGCCGGCGCCCTGCAGATCTTCTATTTCTCCCTGGCCCTGATCGTGGTCGGGGTCGGCTTCCTCAAGCCGAACATCTCCACCATCGTCGGGCGCCTGTACGAGCCGGGAGATCCGCGACGCGATGGGGGCTTCACCATCTTCTACATGGGCATCAACATCGGGGCCTTCACCGCCACCCTGCTGTGTGGCTATCTGGGCGAGACCTACGGCTGGTCCTGGGGCTTCGGGGCTGCCGGGATCGGCATGCTGGTCGGTCTGGTCACCTTCCTGGCCGGGCAGAAGCACCTGCAGGGCCATGCCGAGCCGCATGATCCGGCGCTGTTGCAGGAAAAGCTGTTCGGGCCCTTGTCGCGCGAATGGCTGATCTATCTGTCTGCGCTGGGCTCCCTGTTCGTGGTCTGGCAGATGGTCCAGTTCGAGGCCGTGGTGCACCACACCCTGAACGTGCTGTCGCTGGGCGTGCTGGCCTGGCTGGTCTGGTACCTGAGCGCCCGCTGCGATGCCGAGCAGCGCGGGCGCATGCTGGTGCTGGCCACCCTGACCATCTTCAGCGTGGTGTTCTGGGCCCTGTTCGAGCAATCCGCGGCGAGCATGACCCTGTATGCGGACCGGGTGCTGGACCGCGAGGCCTTCGGCGTCACCTTCACCGCCGCCCAGCTGGGCTCGCTCAATGCCCTGTTCATCTTCCTGCTGGCGCCGTTTTTCGCCCTGCTGTGGCAGGCCCTGGGGCGCCGCGGCTGGGACCCCAGCCCGCCGATGAAGTTCGTTCTGGGCATCGCCCAGGCCGGGCTGGGCTTCGGCGCGCTGGTGATCGGCGCGAGCATGCCGAACGAGGCCGGCAAGGTGGCCCTGATCTGGTTCGTGCTGGCCTACCTGCTGCATACCACCGGTGAGCTGTGCCTGTCCCCGGTGGGACTGTCCGCCGTGACCAAGCTGGCCGTGCCCAGCGTGGTGGGCGTGATGATGGGGGCCTGGTTCCTGGCCACCGCCTATTCCGAGTTCATCGCCGCCCAGCTGTCCAAGCTGGCCACGGTGGACACCAGCGGGGGCGAGATCAGCGATATCGCCGCCGCGCTGGCGATCTACACCAGCCTGTTCGAAAAGCTGCTGTGGATCGGCCTGGGCACGGCCGGCATCCTGCTCCTGCTGGTGCCCGTGCTCAAGCGCAAGATGGGTCACGCCGCGGACGCCCTGCACGGCCAGGCCCACCTCAGCATCGAGCCGGTCTCGAGGGAATCCGCATGAGGCTCCGTCCATGGCTTCTGGCCGGCGCCGGACTGCTGGCCGGCTGCGCAACGCTGCTGGGACTGGGTCGGCACACCGACGAGGCCCGTCATTTCCTGGAGACGGTCGACAGCCGCCTGCGCCTTTTGTCCCAGGATTCTGCCAAGGCCGCCTGGGTGCAGGCCACCCACATCACCGAGGACACCCAGTACCTCGCCGCCAAGGCCTCGGAGCGGCGCCTGGAGTACCTCTCCGCCACCGCCCGCGAGGCGCGGCGCTTCGATCGCGAGCAGCTGGATGCGCAAAGCGCCCGGGCCCTGATGCTGCTGGAACGCAAGTCCGCGGTGCCGGGCGATCCGCAACTGCTGTCCGAGCTCACCCGGCTGAGTTCCCGGCTGGAAGCGCTATACGGCAGCGGCCGTTACTGCCCGCCGGGCGTGGAGGCGGGTTCGGCGGATTGTCGCCGTCTGGGCGAGCTGGAAGAGGTGCTGGCCCGCAGCACCGACCCGGCCGAGTTGCAGGAGGCCTGGGAAGGCTGGCGCCAGATCGCCCCGCCCATGCGGGATGACTACGCCCGTTTCGTGGCGCTGCAGAACATCGGCGCGCAGGAGCTGGGCCACCCCGACGCGGGCGCCTTCTGGCGCGCCGGTTATGACATGCCGGCCGGGGAATTCGAACAGGTGGTGGAAGGGCTGTGGCAGGACGTGCGGCCACTGTACGAGTCCTTGCACTGCTATGTGCGGGGGGAGCTGGCCAGGCAGTACGGCGAGGACCTGGTGCCGCCCGCTGGCCCGATTCCGGCGCATCTGCTCGGCAATATGTGGGCCCAGCAGTGGAGCGAAATCTACCCGCGCCTGACCCCCTACCCGGAACAGCCACCACTGGACGTCAATGCGGGTCTGAAGCGTCAGGGCTACGACGCGGTGAGGATGGTGCGCCAGGCCGAGGGCTTCTATCGCAGCATCGGCTTTCCGGCCCTGCCCGAGAGCTTCTACCGCCACTCCATGTTCGTGCAGCCGCTGGGGCGGGAGGCTGTCTGCCACGCCAGTGCCTGGGATCTCGACCTGCAGGGCGATGTGCGGATCAAGATGTGCATCAAGCCCAATGAAGAGGACCTGCGCACCATCTATCACGAGCTCGGCCATATCTACTACTACCTGGCCTATAACCCGCTGCCGCTGCTGTTCCAGCGCGGTGCCCATGACGGTTTTCACGAGGCCGTGGGTGACACCGTGATGCTGTCCCTGATGACCCCGGCCTATCTGGCATCGATCGGCCTGATCGACAGCGCCAGCAGCGCGCCGGAGGCGGTGATCAACCAGCAGCTCAAGATGGCCATGGACAAGGTGGCCTTCCTGCCCTTCGGCCTGCTGGTGGACAAATGGCGCTGGCAGGTGTTCTCCGGCGCAGTGCCGCCCGAGCGCTACAACGAGGCCTGGTGGGAGCTCAAGCGCCGCTATCAGGGCGTGGTACCGCCACGGGAGCGCCCGGCCGACGCCTTCGATCCGGGCGCCAAGTACCACATCCCCGGTGACACCCCCTACATGCGCTACTTCCTGGCCCATATCATGCAGTTCCAGTTCTATGCCGCGATGTGCGATGCGGCCGGCCACAGCGGCCCGCTGCATGAATGCAATTTCGCCGGCAGCGAGGCCGCGGGCGAGCGCATGTGGGCCATGTTGCAGGCGGGGCAGAGTCAGCCCTGGCCGCAGACCCTGCAGATCCTCACCGGCGGACGCGAG
>JBFJTN010000225.1:0-5870 GCA_041625325.1 Oceanococcus sp.
GGCAGCCTGCGTTGGCTCAGGCGGGGGAGTGCGGTGGTGTAGGTAAAAGAAGTGCGGCTGATCCCGGCAACAAGCGCCCATGGTGTCCTCATCAGTGGGCCAGAGGGATCGCGCGGGTGCGAATGGTTTCGGCGCTGGCCAGTGATCCGTGAAACGCAACGGCGGCACCGGGCGGCATGTCTGGAGCCTGTGGCCGGTTTCGGGTCCCGGGTGCTTCCAGAAAGCTGGTATCACCTACCTATCTTGGTAGTACTGAGGCTGAGTCGGTCTGCCAGGCCGTGTTTGCGCATGGGCTTGGCCGCGCGATCAGCACGGTCTGGCGGATTGGCGCGATGCCATTACACTGCGCGCTGACTTCTGCGCGACAGCTACGCCGGCCGGCCGAGCTTGCGAGCATTCGGCTGAATCGTCTCCGACCGCGCCTACCTGGGGGCGCGCCTGTTGCAGGATGTGCCGGACAGCGACAATGTCGCGCCCGGTCTGGCCGATGCCACTGACGCCAACGCGATGCGCTGGGGCGCTTTCGCCCGGGCGCACGGGACCACCGAGCCGCGCGAACTGATGGTGCATTCCCTGCGCTGGCTGGTATCGATCCTGCCGGAGCCCGGCCGGTCCCCGGCGGAGTAGCCGCCTGCTCGCCGCATGTCCGGGACGGACCAGGGCAGGGGATGGCGCGAGCCAGGCCTCGGCGGCTCGCCTGGGTCCTTCAGATCGGCAGGCCCAGGGATTGCTTCACCTCACGCAGGGCAAAGCTGGTGTTCATGTCCTGAAAATGGGGCAGGTGGGCGATCTTTTTCTTGACCACGACTTCGTAACTGCTGACGGAATGGGTAATCACCCGCAGCATGTAGTCGTAGCTGCCCGTCATCGAGTAGCAATCCAGCACTTCCGGCACGTCCTGCACCGCGTGTTCAAACTCCAGCAGGGCCTTTTCGTCACGCCGCGACAGCTTGAGCGAGGCGAAGGCGGTGATCTCCAGGCCCAGGGCTGCCCGGCTGAGCCGGTAGCTTGCGCCCAGGATGATGCCGTCCTTCTCCATGCGATGGATGCGTTTCCAGACCGGGGTATGGCTGAGGCCCACGGCCGCGCCGATTTTCTCGATGGAGAGCCTGGCGTCCTGCTGCAGCAGTCTGAGTATCGCCTTGTCGATCTTGTCCATGACGGTGCAAGTAGGGGAAATATCGACCAATGGTACGCGCAGTAGGACAAAAATCTCCATGCGGGCGAATTCATGAAAGTTCGCGCAAGGACACGCCTATCCCGGCATTTCTAGAATCCCAGCTCATCTCGTACGGATGTTCAGCATGAATCACCCCGCGGTCGGCGCACAGGGCGCGTTCCGGCAAGTCAGTCTCGACGACAAGTACAGGCTTTCAGGCCTGCCGGTCTACATGAGCGGTACCCAGGCGCTGGTCCGGCTGCTGCTGCTGCAGAAGGCCCGTGATCGGGGTGCCGGGCTCAACACCGGCGGCTTTGTCTCCGGATATCGCGGTTCGCCCCTGGGGGGCGTGGATCAGGCCTTGTGGAAAGCACGCGCGCTGCTGGAGAAGGAGAACATCCGTTTCAACCCCGGCGTGAACGAGGAACTGGCCGCGACCTCTGTCTGGGGCACGCAGCAGGTGGGCATGCAGCCGGGCGCCCAGGTCGATGGCGTGTTCTCGATGTGGTACGGCAAGGGGCCGGGAGTCGACCGTTCGCTGGATGCCCTGAAGCACGCCAATGCCGCCGGCACCTCGCGGCACGGCGGCGTGATCGCGCTCGCCGGAGACGATCATGCCGCCAAGTCGTCCTCCCTGCCACATCAGAGCGATCATGTGTTCGCCGCCGCCGGCATGCCGGTGTTCTTCCCCGCCAGCGTGCAGGAGATCCTGGACCTGGGCATCCATGCCTGGGCAATGAGCCGCTTCGCCGGTGTCTGGGTCGCGATGAAGTGCATCTCCGACGTGGTCGAATCCTCGGCGACCGTGATCGCCGATCCGCGGCGCATCGAACCGCGGCTGCCGGAAGACTTCAGCTTGCCGGAGGGCGGGGTGAGCATCCGCTGGCCGGACCCGCCCTTGCAGCAGGAGGCGCGCCTGCTGGATCACAAGCTCTACGCGGCGCTGGCCTATATCCGGGCCAACCGGCTCAATTACGACGTGACCCGTCCGAGCAGTCCCCGACTGGGCATCATCGCCTCTGGCAAGGCCTACCTGGACACCCTGCAGGCCATTGCCGACCTGGGTCTGAGCCTGGCGGATTGCGAAGCGATCGGTGTGCGCCTGCACAAGGTTTCGGTCATCTGGCCGCTGGATCCGCAATCCACCCGCGCGTTTGCCACCGGGCTGCGGGAGATTCTGGTGGTCGAGGAGAAGCGTCAGCTCATCGAATATGCCCTCAAGGAGGAGCTGTACGGCTGGCGCGACGATGTGCGGCCGCAGGTGATCGGAAAGTTCGATTCGGATGACGGCGGCGAGTACGCGATCCCGCGCGGGGCCTGGAACCTGCCGATCCGCGGTGAGCTGTCGCCGCCGCAGATCGCCAACGCGCTTGCGGCCCGATTGCAGAAGCTGGAGCTGCCGCCGGAATTGCGGGAACGCATCGTGCAGCGTCTGGCCGCGATCAACGGCGCGCATGGCAGCAGCAAAGGTGAAGCGCTGGAAACACGCCTGGCCTATTACTGCTCAGGATGCCCCCACAACACATCCACCCACGTGCCGGAAGGCTCTCGCGCGCTGGCCGGTATCGGTTGCCATTACATGGCGATGTGGATGCCCGAGCGGCGCACCGCAACCTTCACCCAGATGGGCGGGGAGGGCGTCACCTGGATCGGCCAGGCGCCCTTCACCAGCGAACGGCATGTGTTCGCAAATCTGGGTGACGGCACCTATTTCCACTCCGGCATTCTCGCGGTGCGGGCGGCCGTCGCTGCCGGGGTCAACATCACCTACAAGATCCTGTACAACGATGCAGTGGCCATGACCGGCGGTCAGCCGGTTGACGGGACCTTGAGTGTCGCGCAGATCGTGCGCCAGATGCAGGCCGAGCGGGTGAAGAAGCTCGTCGTGGTGTCCGACGACATCGACAAGTACAGGCTGCTGCCGGCGCTGGACCGTATCCCGGCGGAGGTGGATATCCAGCATCGGGATCGGCTGGACGAGGTGCAGCGGCAGCTGCGCGAGACTCCGGGTTGTACGGTGATCATCTATGACCAGACCTGCGCGGCCGAAAAGCGGCGCCGGCGCAAGGCGGTGGCCGGCGGCAAGCCGCAGCTTGCGGACCCTCCGAAACGGCTGTTCATCAATGACGCGGTCTGCGAAGGCTGTGGCGACTGTTCCGTGCAGTCCAGCTGTCTGTCCATCGAGCCGCTGGAGACCGAGCTGGGCCGCAAACGGCAGATCAATCAGTCGACCTGCAACAAGGACTATTCCTGCGTTAAGGGATTCTGCCCGAGTTTCGTGAGCATCACTGGCGGGCGCTTGAAAAGGGCCGGTTCAGCGCGGTCGGAGCTGAAGATTCCGCCGCTGCCGGATCCCCGGCTTCCGGCGGTCACCCAGACCTACAACATACTGGTCACCGGGGTGGGCGGCACCGGGGTTGTCACCGTTGGCCAGCTGCTGGGCATGGCGGCCCACCTGGAGCGCAGGCCCGTGACCACGCTGGACATGACCGGTATCTCCCAGAAGGGTGGCGCGGTGCTCAGCCACATTCGCATCGGCGGGACGGGGCAGGTCATGACGGCCGCGCGGGTTGCCGCCGGCAGCGCGGATGCCGTTATCGGCTGCGACCTGGTCGTGACGGCGGGCGAGGAAGCCCTGAGCAAGATGTCGGAAGGACGCTCCCGCGTGGTGGTCAATGCCAGCGTGACGCCGACGGCGAACTTCCTGCGTGAGCGCGACTGGAGTTATCCGGCAGGCACCGCCGAAGCGAGATTGCAGCAGGTCGCGGGCCGGGCCAATACGCACAGCGTGGACGCCGGCAGCCTGGTCAAATCCCTGCTCGGGGACAGTATCGCCATCAACCCCTTCATGCTCGGTTTCGCCTGGCAGCAGGGCCTGTTGCCGCTGTCACGTGCCGCGCTGCTGCAGGCCATCGAGATCAATGGCATCGCGGTGTCCCAGAACCAGAAGGCCTTCGAGTACGGCCGTTTTGCCGCCCACGACATGGCCGCACTCCAGCGCCTGCTCGCGCCGGCCCAGGTCATCGCCTTCCCGGCCCGCAGCCTGCCCCTGGAACGGTTGATCGAGAACCGCGCTGCCCTGCTGACGGATTATCAAGATGCGGCCTATGCGGCGCGCTACCGGCGGCTGGTGGAGCGGGTGTCGGAGGCTGAACGGCAGGTCTCGGGTGACCGGCGGCTGAGCGAAGCCGTCGCGCGCAACTATGCCAGGCTGCTCGCCTACAAGGATGAGTACGAGGTGGCCCGGCTGTACGCGAGCCCGGCATTCCGCGCCAGGCTCGAGGCGAACTTCGAGGGCGACTACCGCATCGAGTATCAGCTGGCGCCCCCGCTGCTGGCCAGGCGCAATGCGCGCGGCGAGCTCATCAAACGTTCCTTCGGGCCCTGGATGGGGGCCGCGTTCCGAGTGCTGGCCCGGCTGCGCGGCTTGCGCGGCACACCGCTGGATATCTTTGGCTATACGCAGGAACGCAAAGCGGAGCGGGCCCTGATTGCCCGCTACGAGAGCCTGATCGATGAACTGCTGCCCGCGCTCTCGGCCGACAAGCTCGCGCTGGCGATCGAGATCGCCGCGGTGCCGGACCAGATTCGCGGATTCGGGCACGTGAAGGAGGCCGGCCGAGTGGCCGGACTGGCGAAATGGGACGAGCTGCTGGATCGCTGGCGCGGCGTGGGCGATCAGCCGGATCAGGCCGTCAAGGCCTGCGCTCAATAAACGGGAGAAGATGTGATGGAAGCTTTTGCGGATCGGGATGGCTGGATCTGGGTGGATGGGGAGATGTTGCCGTGGCGCGAAGCCCGCACGCATATGCTCACCTACACGCTGCATTACGGCGTTGGCTGCTTCGAGGGCGTACGCGCCTACAGCACCCCGCGGGGGCCCTGCCTGTTCCGTCTGCAGGAGCATACGGCGCGCCTGCTGAACTCGGCCAAGATCCTGGGCATGGCCCTGGCCCCGAGCGCCGAGGAACTGAATCAGGCGCAGATCGCCGTGGTGCGGGAAAACGGGCTGCAGGAAGCCTACCTGCGGCCGATGGCCTTCTATGGCGCGGACGGCATGGGCCTGCGGGCGGAAGGGCTCAAGGCGCGCGTGATGGTGGCTGCCTGGCCCTGGGGCAATTATCTGGGCGAGGCGTCCAAGGAGCAGGGTATCCGGATCAAGACCGCCTCGTTCTCCCGCCATCACGTGAATTCCGCCATGGCCCGCGCCAAGGCGAATGGTCAGTACATCGTCTCCTCCATGGCCCTGAACGAGGTGCTGCGGGATGGCTATGACGAGGCGCTGATGCTGGATACCCACGGCTTCGTTGCCGAGGGTACTGCCGAGAACATCTTCCTGGTCTGCGGGGGCGAGCTGCATACCCCGGATGTCACGGCCTGTCTGGACGGGATCACCCGCCGAACCGTGATGCAGCTGGCCCGGGACATGGGCATCAAGGTGATCGAGCGCCGCATCACGCGTGACGAAGTGTATGTTGCGGACGAGGCCTTCTTTACCGGTACGGCGGCGGAAGTGACCCCGATCCGCGAGGTCGACAATCGCACGATCGGCAGTGGTCGGCGCGGTCCGCTGACCGAGCGGCTGCAGTCGCGGTATCTGGAAGTGGTGACCGGTCTGGCCTCGGCCTACGAGGGCTGGCTGACGCCGGTGCGGCCGTGAACGCCGGTTCCGTCCGGGGCAGGTCTGGCTCTGGCGCAGGCCCTGGCGCCC
>JBFJTN010000226.1:0-5867 GCA_041625325.1 Oceanococcus sp.
AGCGGACGGTATTCGATGCGCCCGCGCTTGTGCAGCAGCAGGCCTGAGGGCACCCGCTCGGGTTTGAGGTGCTTTTCCGCGTGCTTCACCAGCCAGCGGATCTTGTTACAGACCGGCATGACCTCGCCCAGCAGGGCGTTCTCCCAGGTTTTGCCGCTGTCCTGAACCACCGCGGCACAGATCTCGGCGCGCTTGTCCAGGATGGTATCCAGCAGGCGATTGAGCACCGCTCGGCGTCTGGCAAAGCTGGTGCTGGCCCAGGCCTGCTGCGCCCGCCGGGCGCGCTCCACCGCGTCCTGGACCTGGGCCGGGCTGGCGGCCGGCACCTCGCCCAGCTTCTCACCGGTGGCCGGATTGATGCAGAGAATCCGTTCTGCCGTTTGGTCCGGACTCAATGGGCTCACCGCACTCATGCCACCTCTCCCAAATTCTGCACGGCACCCCGCGGCGCCGCATCCTGAAGAATCAGATCGGCCGCGCGCTCACCGATGGCCATGCTGGGCGCATTCAGGGCCGAGACCGGGATACGCGGCATCACCGAGGCATCCGCCACCCGCAGATTGCTCAACCCCTTGACCCGCAGCTCGAGATCGACGGGGCTGTCCGCAGCCTCCCCCATGCGGCAGCTGCCGCAGAAGTGGAAGGTGGTCATGGCCGCCCCCTGCACCCAGCGCCACTGACGCTCGCGACTGACATCGCGCGCGCCGATGGACAGCGGACGCACGCCGGCGGAGGCCAGCGGGGCCTGCGCGACGATATGCCGCGCCTTGTGGATGCCAGCCAGCATCCGTTCCCGGTCGCGGGGATGGCGGAAATAACCCAGGTCGATCTCCGCGGGCAGCTCCGGGTCGGCCGAACGCAGGCGAATGCTGCCTTCCGACTGCGGCTTGCCCAGGATGACCACGATGCCGAAGACACCGCGCACGAAGCGGCGCACCGGGGGCAAGGCAAAGCCCAGGCGGATCAGGCCACGCAGCAGGCGCCGTAAGGCTGCGATCCCGTAAAGCCGCCCGGGCAGCGCCAGGACCGGCAGCATGCGCAGGCTCGACTCCATCAGCGAGGCGGGCGCCGCATAGCAGACGAAACAGGTGTCCGGCGCAGCACGGGGACCCTCAGGCGGCCGCTCGGCCGCGTCAAAACCGTAGACCTGCGGGAACCGGAAATCCACCGGGACCCGGCTGCGATAGAACAGGCAGACATTCGGGTGATCCTGCAGGTGCCGACCCACCCCGGGCGCATCCTGCACGCAGGCAATGCCGTGCCGGGCCAGCTCCTCTGCGGGTCCGATACCGGACAGCAGGAGCAGGCGCGGCGTTTCCAGTGCGCCTGCCGCGAGAATCACCTCGCCACGGACAGACGCCTCCCGAATCCTGCCCTGCTGCCGATAGACCACAGCTACGGCGCGGCGGCCCTCGCAACGAATGCTGCGCACCGTCGCGTGATACTGGATGTCCAGGCCATCGAGCGCCCGCTCATGCAGATAGGCGCGATAGGAACTGCGCCGCGCGCGGCCGGCGAAGTTCATGTCATTGCAGCCCACCACGCCGGCCAGATCACCATCGTTCATGCCATCCCGGCGCGCAAAGCCGGCGGCGATCGCGGCGTCCAGAAATCGCTGCGCGAAAGGGGTGGGATCGCGCTGGCGTATCCCCAGGCGCCGCTCCACCGCGACGAAACTGGGCAACAGCTCATCCCAGCGCCAGCCCTCTGGCCAGACCTCGTAATCCCGTCGGTCGCCACGCGTGTAGACCATACCGTTGACCGCCCCGCTGCCGCCGATCACCCGACCACTGCCCGCGAACAGCGAGCGGCCGGCACAGGCGGGCTGCGGCGTACTCATGCGGTGCCACAAGGCTGCCTCACGGGCGAAGGCATCCTTGAACCCGTCATCCGACAGGGTTTCGGGATACTGCGCGGCATCGCCGCCCGCCTCCAGCAGGAGCACGCGAAAGCCGGCTTCGGCCAGCCTGGCGGCGACGATACAGCCTGAAGAACCGCCACCGACAACAATGTAGTCATGCTCTGTCTGCATCAGCGCGCTGCGGTAACAGCTGTTTCCTTACAGTAATTGCAATTTCTCTATTGGAAAGCTACCTTTCCCCTATGTCAAGGGACGACGCCCACAGACCGAGCTGCCACGCATGACAACAGCCGCCCGAACTCCCCACTCGCCGGATCGCGACAGGCCCGAGCCCCAACGGCCGGCCAGCGATCTGCGCAAGGCCAAGGAGGCGCTGGTGCGCCAGCACATCCTGGACGTCGCGGAGCGCAGCTTTGCGCAGCAGGGCTTCGGCCAGACCAAGATGCAGACGATCGCCCGGCAGGCCGGCGTCTCCCTGGCCACCCTGTATCAGTTCTATCCTGGCAAGCAGGACCTGTATCGCGCCGTGCTGATTGCACGCGATCGGGAAATGATCGCCGCAGTGACCGGCCATCCGGTGATGCGCACCGCTGGCGATCTCAGCACCTTGCGGCTGCTCAGCCTGATGCAGGCCCAGCTGCTCTTCCAGCTGAGCCATCCCGATTACCTCAAATTGATCCTGCATGAAGGCCACGCCTGGTATCACGTGGCGGCGCAGCCCACCGCTGACGAACAGGCCCTGTGGGCACAGGGCCTCAAGCTGATCACCATGGCTCTGGAGCACGGCATGCAGGCCGGGGAGCTGATTCCGGCGCCCCCCGTTGATCAGGCCCGCCTGCTGCTGGCCCTGCAGCAGGCCCGACTGGCCAGCTGGGTCGCCGACGGCATGCAGGAAGATCACGACAGCGTGCTCGGCAGGATCCAGGCCGATTTCGTGCGCCAGTTCTGCCGCCCGGAACGGGCACGACAGTTGCTCAGCGAGGATGGCAGCCGCCTGCTTCCCGAGGTCCTGCAGGAGATCCAGGACCTGGCTGGCTGACAAGACACGCGCCCGCACCGGTCTTGCGCGGCCGGAGCGGGTCAAGGCGTCGCCACCTCGCCATTGCAGCCATCTGGTCCTATCGCAGCATGTTCGGCTCGCGCAGCCGTTCTAGGCTTGCCCGATCCATTGCCATATCACCACAGCCCATGAATCCACAAACCCATCCGACCATGCCGGCCCAGGCGCCCCTGCAAGTCCGCAACGCCGATGAGCTGAGCTGGGATCGTCACTGCGAGGTGCTGGTGGTCGGGCTCGGCGCCGCCGGCGCCGCCACAGCGATCAGCGCGAAGGAAAACGGCGCCAATGTCCTGGTGCTGGACCGTTTTGGCCTGGGCGGCGCGACGGCCAAGAGCGGGGGCATTGTCTATGCCGGCGGCGGGACCGGACCGCAATCCCGGGCGGGGGTCGAGGACAGCCCGGACAACATGTACCAGTACCTCAAACTGGAAGTGGGTGACGCGGTCAGCGACGACACCTTGAAAAGCTTCTGTCAGGACAGCCCCGGGCTGATCAGCTGGCTGGAGTCCATCGGCGCGCGCTTCGACTCGCAGCCCCCTTTCCCCAAGACGTCGTATCCGCGCGACGGGGTGTTCCTCTACTACTCCGGCAATGAGGCGCTGGCGGAATCGGCAGCGGCCGCCACCCCCGTCCCACGTGGCCATCGCACAGCGGACAAGGGCCTGTCCGGCCGGCGCCTGTTTGCCCTGCTGGCGGCCCGGGTCAGTGCGCTGGGGATTCCGGTCCAGGCCCAGTGCGCGGTCAGCCGGCTGATCCAGGACGACACCGGGCGGGTGATCGGCGCCGAATATGTGGAACTGATCGCGGGCGCCGCGCCGACCCGACGCCATGCCCGGCTGATCCGCCGCGCGGAGAAGGTCCACGAAGCCCTGCCAGGCTGGGCGGATCGCCTGCGTGCAAAAGCCCGACAGATCGAAATCGAGCACGGGGTAACGCGCCGGGTGCGGGCGCATCGTGGCGTCGTGCTGTGCACCGGGGGCTTCATTTTTAATCCGGCGATGGTGCGCGAGCATGCGCCCCGGTATGCCGCCAACATGCGCCTGGGCGCGACCGGCTGTGATGGCAGCGGCATACGACTGGGCCAGAGCGTCGGCGGGGTCGCTGCGCGCATGGACAAGGCCTCGGCCTGGCGCTTCATCAACCCGCCCGCCGCCCTGATCAAGGGCGTGGTGGTGAATGCGGCGGGCGAGCGCTTCTGCGTGGAATCCGCCTACGGCGCCCGCATCGGCGTGAGCTTGTGCGAGAGCGCGCAGGGCCGGGCCTGGCTGATTCTGGACAAGACCATGCGCCGGGAAGCCTGGAAGCAGATTCTCGGCGGCGGCCTGTGGATCTTCCAGTCCGTCCCTGCCCTGTTCCTGATGCTGATGGCCCGGCGCGCCAGCAGCATCACCGCACTGGAAGCTCGCCTCAAGATCCCTGCCGGCCAGCTGGAGGCCACGGTGCAGCAATACAACGCCGCAGCAGCCGGACAGACGCCCGATCCCTGGAACAAGCTACCCGAGGCGATGCAGCCACTGACCAAGGCACCCTTTGCGGCATTGGACATCTCGGCCACGAACCCGGTGTTTCCCCTGCCCACGATCACACTGGGCGGCCTGCAGGTCAACGAGTGCAGCGGCGCGGTTGTGGACCGCGAGGGGCGGGACATCCCGGGCCTGTATGCCGCAGGCCGGGCCGCTGTGGGCATTGCCTCGAACAACTATGTGTCCGGTCTGTCGATTGCCGACTGCCTGTGGAGCGGCCGCCGGACCGGTCGGGTACTGGCCCAGCCGGTTGACGCCACCGTCGAACAGGCGGCCTGAGCATGTCCGCAGGACCTCTGTTCGCCCGCTGGCGCAGCACGACGGAGGCCGGTTTCGGCCGCTGGGGCGCCATCTGCCACGATCATCCCTGGCGGGTGATCCTCTTCCTGCTGGGCATCCTCGCCCTGCTGTCCCTGTCCTTGCCAGACCTGCGCACTGACATGTCCAACGAGGGCTATCTTCGGGCCGACGACCCGGCGCGTCTGAACCTGCAATGGTTCCAGCGCGAGTTCGGCCGTGACGACCGCATCGTGGTGGTCGTCGGCACGGATGCCCCCGTGGTCAATGGGCCGGTGCTGAAGCGGGTCTGGCAGATGCACGAAGCGCTGGAGCAAATGCCCCAGGTCAGCAAGGTGGAAAGCCTGATCAACGCCCGCCTGACCCTGGGCCGGGATGAGGAGTTGATCGTCCGGGACCTGATGGAGGACTGGCCCCGCAATTCGGCCGAATTCGCCGCCCTGCGCGAACTCATCGACAGCCGGCCGCTGATCCGCGACAACTTCATCAGCCAGGACGGTCGCAGCACCCTGATCATCGTCACCCCGGATGCCTACACGGCTGCTGTCAGTGGCGCCGGCGCAGCTCCCACCTCGGTGGACGAGTTCGACTTCGAGGCGGGCTTCGATGCGCTGTCGGAGGTGGCCAGTGATGACGCCGCTGCGGCCGAAGGCGCCGCACCGCCACCCCTGATCACCGATCAGGAGATGTTCGATCTGGTCCAGCGCATCCGCGATTTCGGTCTGGGCTGGCAGGCCGAGGGCTTTCGCGTGTCCTTCGCCGGCGCCTCCTACCTGACCGAACGCCTGACCCGTGTCCTGGTTCGCGACATGTCGCTGTTCTCCGGGCTCAGCATCGGCGTGACCGCCCTGCTGCTCCTGCTGGTGTTCCGCCGCTGGATCATGGTCGCCCTGCCCATCGGGGTGTCCCTGCTGTCGGTCTACTGCACCTTTGCGGTGATGGCGACCCTGGGCATGACCGTGACCACGGCCAGCCAGATTCTGCCGTCCCTGTTGCTGGCCGTCGGCGTGGGCAATTCCGTGCATGTATTCACGGTGTTCTTTCAGGCCATGGACCGGGGCGACAGCCGGCGCGAAGCGCTGATCCATGCACTGGGGCATTCCGGGCTGGCCGTGGCCCTCACCGG
>JBFJTN010000227.1:0-5830 GCA_041625325.1 Oceanococcus sp.
AGATGCTTGCCGAAGACCAGGGCAAAGGCGGCGCCGAAGACGATCAGCCACCAGGGCGCATAGGGCGGGATCGACAGGCCCAGCAGCAGGCCGGTGATCAGCGCGCTGCCGTCCAGCAGGTGCTTGCGCAGCGGGCGGCGTCGCCACAGCAGCATCAGGGCCTCGGTGCTCAGCGCGGTGAGGCTGGCGATCAGCAGATTGCTCAGCACGCCCCAGCCGAAGAACCAGGTGGCGGCGGCGATGCCGGGCAGCAGTGCCAGGACCACCCGCAGCATGACCCGGCTGACCCGGGCGTCCACCGGCAGATGCGGGGAGGAGCGCACGATCATGATTCGCTGTCCTGCCGGGCGGCTTTCGCGGCCTTGGCTTTGGCGATGGCGGCGGCGACCGGATCGTCGGCCTCGGCGCTGCTGTCGGCCGGTGACTCGCTGGCAGCGGCCTTGGCGGCTTTCGCGGCCCTGGCTTTGGCGATGGCGGCGGCGACCGGGTCGTCGGCCTCGGTGCTGCTGTTGGCCGGCGCCTCGCTCGCAGCGGCTTTGGCCGCTTTCGCGGCCTTGGCTTTGGCGATGGCCGCGGCGACCGGGTCGTTGGCCTCGGCGCTGCTGTCGGCTGGCGCCTCGCTCGCGGCGGCCTTGGCGGCTTTTGCGGCCTTGGCTCTGGCGATGGCGGCGGCGACCGGGTCGTCGGCCTCGGCGCTGCTGTCGGCCGGCGCCTCGCTGGCGGCAGCCTTGGCCGCTTTCGCGGCCTTGGCCTTGGCGATGGCAGCCGCGATCGGATCGTCGGTGGCGCCGTCCGCCGGTGCTTCGCTCGTGCTGGCCTTGGACGCTTTCGCCGCCTTGGCCCGGGCGATGGCTTCCGCCACCGGGTCACCGGCACCGTCGGCTTTCTCGGCGGGCGCGCTCGGCTCGGCCAGCCGGCGGGCCTTTTCCGCCTTGGCCTTGGCAATCGCCGCCGCGATGGCGTCATTGGCCGCGGGTGCAGGAGCGCTGGCGGGCGCTTCGCTGCTCGGTGGCGCGGCCTGTTTTTGCTTCAGGGCCTCGCGCTTGCGCCGGCGGGCCTCCTCCTTTTCCTGCGCCTCGCGCTCCAGGCGTTCCAGGCGGAACTCATGGCGTTTGCGGGCGATGTCCGCCTTGCGCTTTTCCTGCTCGGCCTGATAGATCTCGGTCTTGGCGTAGCGGTAGTACTGCACCAGCGGAATCTGCGAGGGGCAGACCTGGGCGCAGCAGCCGCATTCGATGCAGTCGAACAGGTTCAGGTCCTGGGTCTTGTCGAACTCGCGGGCACGGGCGTGCCAGTACAACTGCTGCGGCAGCAGCCGGGCCGGGCAGACCTCGACGCATTCGCCGCAGCGGATGCAGGGCATGGCCTGGTCGGCCGGTTCTGCCTCCGCGACTTCGACCAGCAGGCAGTTGGTGGCCTTGACCACCGGCACCGCATCGCTGCCCAGGGCGAAGCCCATCATCGGTCCGCCCATGATCAGGCGCGGCGTGGCGGTGTAGCCACCGCAGAATGCGATCAGATCAGCGACCGGCGTGCCCAGGCGCACCTCCAGATTCATCGGCTGGGCGATGCCGGGGCCGTTGACGGTGACGATGCGCGAGATCAGCGGCTGGGCATGGCGGATGGCCCGCCAGATCGCGGCCACCGTGCCCACGTTGTGGACCACGATGCCGATGTCCAGCGGCAGGCCTTCGCGCGGCACTTCCTTGCCGGTGAGGGCCTGGATCAGCTGTTTCTCGCCACCCTGCGGGTAGCGGGTGGGTACCACCCGCAGGGCCATGTTTTCGGCATCGGCCCGGTTGATGGCCTGGCGCAGCGCCGCGGCGGCCTCCGGCGCATTGTCCTCGATGCCAATCAGGCATTCGAAGGCCCCCAGCGCACGCATGATCAGGCGCGCGCCGGCGACCACCTCGTCGGCCCGCTCGCTCATCAGCGCGGCATCGCAACTGATATAGGGCTCGCACTCGGCGCCGTTCAGGATCAGGGTTTCCACCCGGGCCGAGCTGCCCGGATTGAGTTTCACGGCCGATGGGAAGGCGGCCCCGCCCAGGCCGACCAGGCCGGCCTGGCGCACCCGCTCGCGCAGGCTGTTCGCGTCCAGCTCCAGGGGCTCCTCGCAGGCCGGCCAGGAGGCCTCGGCCGCTTCGTCCTCGCCATCGGACTCGATCACGATGGCCAGCGCCGGCAGGCCCGAAGGGTGCGGCACCTCGTGCAGGCCGATGTCGGTGACCGTGCCGGAGATGCTGGCATGCACCGGGGCGGCGATGAAATTGTCCGAGGCGGCGATGCACTGGCCACGCAGCACCCGCTGGCCGACCTCGACCAGGGGCTGGGCGGGGGCGCCGATGTGCTGGGCGACCGGCAGGATCACCTTGCGCGGCAACGGTGCCGCCTGGATGCGGCCGCGCTCGCCATGCAGCTTGTGGCCTTCGAGCTTGAGGCCGCCGTGAAAGCTGCGGTTTTTCGCGAACAGGCCGAACATCAGGCCGCTTCCTGGTCGGGCGGCGACCACTTCCAGCTGCGGATCGTCGTCGCCACCGGCACCATGTCGATGCAGTCCACCGGGCAGGGTGGCACGCACAGTTCGCAGCCGGTGCACTCGGCCTCGATCACGGTGTGCATCAGCTTGTTGGCGCCGACGATGGCATCCACCGGGCAGGCCTGGATGCACAGGGTGCAGCCGATGCAGCGGTCCTCGTCGATCACGGCCAGGGTTTTCACGTCATCGGCGACGCCGTTGTCCGGGTTCAGTGGCAGCGGATCGCGGCCCAGCAGTTCGGCCAGGGCGATGATGCCGTCCTCCCCGCCCGGCGGGCACTGGTTGATCTCGGCCGCGTCGCTGGCGATGGCCTCGGCATAGGGGCGGCAGCCCGGGTAGCCGCACTGGCCGCACTGGGTCTGCGGCAGGATCGCGTCGATCTGCTCGACCAGCGGATCGCCCTCCACCTTGAAGCGCACCGCGGCGTAGCCCAGGGCGATGCCCAGGACCACGGCCAGGCCGCCGAATGCCAGGATGGCGCTCAACATCAGACGAGGCCCGCGAAGCCCATGAAGGCCAGGGACATGAGGCCGGCCGTGATCAGGGCGATGGGCGCGCCCTGGAACACCGCCGGCACGTCGGCCACGGCGATGCGCTCACGCATGGCGGAGAACAGCACCAGCACCAGGGAAAAGCCCACCGCGGCGCCGAAGCCGAACAGGGCGGACTGCATGAAGTTGTGGGCCTCGCGCACATTGAGCAGGGCCACCCCCAGCACCGCGCAATTGGTGGTGATCAGCGGCAGATAGATGCCCAGCACCTCATGCAGCAGCGGGCTGGACTTGCGAATCCACATTTCGGTCAGCTGGACCACGGCCGCGATCACGACGATGTAGGAGATGGTGCGCAGGTATTCCAGGGCCAGCGGCACCAGCAGGTACTGCTCCACCAGATAGGAACTGATCGAGGACAGGGTCAGCACGAAGGTGGTCGCCAGCGCCATGCCCATGGAGGTCTCCACCTTCTTCGACACGCCCATGAACGGGCACAGGCCCAGGAACTGGACCAGTACGAAGTTGTTGACCAGCACGGTGGCCACGATGATGAAGAAGTAGTCGCTCATGGGCGGGCGGAGTCTAGAAAGTCAGCGGGCCTTATGCAATTGAGTTAGGAAATCGTCATTTTGATATTCAGAAACATTCGGCCTGCCGCGCGGTGTCATGGCAGTGCCGGGTGCCGGCAGAGCGCACCTCCTGGGCGCTGACCGGCGTGCGTGCGCGACCGGCTGCAGCGGTGGCGCTTCTGGGTCGGCGTCTACTTTACTTTCATCCCGGGCTGCGCTCCTTCGTCCGGACTGAGGATAAACAGCTCCTTGCCGCCCGGGCCGGCGGCCAGCACCATGCCCTCGGACAGGCCGAACTTCATCTTGCGCGGCGCCAGATTGGCCACCATCACGGTGAGGCGGCCTTCCAGGTCTTCGGGGGCGTAGGCCGACTTGATGCCGGCGAAGACGTTTTTCTGCCCCAGCTCGCCCAGGTCCAGGGTCAGCTGCAGCAGCTTGTCCGCGCCCTCGACATGCCGCGCTTTCGCGATGCGGGCGATGCGCAGGTCGATCCTGGCGAAATCATCGATGCTGATCGTGCTGTTGTCGTCGTTCACGGCTGTCTTGTCCTCGGCTTTGGCGGCGGCCGGCTTGTTGGCGGCTTCCTCGTCCAGCATGGCCTGCACGGCCTTGGGGTCGACCCGTTGCATCAGGGCCTGGAACGGGGCCAGCGGGGCGCCGAGCAGGGGCTCGCTCCGGCTGTCCCAGTCCAGCGTCACGCCGCAGAACAGGGCCTCGACCTTCTCCGCGGTCTGCGGGATCACCGGCTTGAGGTAGACGCTGAGCAGGCGGAACAGGTTCAGCGCCGTGGTGCAGATGGCCTGCAGTTCGCCGTCGCTGCCCTCGACCTTGGCCAGCTGCCAGGGCGCCTTCTCGGCCACGTACTGGTTGGCCCGGTCGGCCAGGGCCATGATGCGGCGGATGGCCTGGCCAAATTCGCGCTTCTCGAAGCACTCGCCGATGTCCTGCCCGGCGGCCACGAACTCGTCGAACAGCTCGGGGCGGTCCAGCTCGGCGCCCAGGCGGCCGTCGAAGCGCTTGCTGATGAAGCCGGCGGTGCGCGAGGCGATGTTCACGTACTTGCCGATCAGGTCCGAGTTCACCCGGGCCTGGAAGTCGTCCAGGCTGAGGTCGATGTCCTCCACCGCGGCGGACAGCTTGGCCGCGAAGTAGTAGCGCAGGTATTCGGCCGGCAGGTGGTTGAGATAGGTGCGGGCCTGGATGAAGGTGCCGCGGGACTTCGACATCTTGGCCCCGTTCACGGTCAGAAAGCCGTGGGCCCAGACCCCGCTGGGGGCGCGAAAGCCCGCGCCGTGCAGCATGGCCGGCCAGAACAGGGTGTGGAAGTAGGCGATGTCCTTGCCGATGAAGTGATAGACCTCGGCATCCGAATCCGGCGCCCAGTAGCTGTCGAAGTCCAGGCCCTCGCGCTCGCACAGCTGCTTGAGGCTGGCCATGTAGCCGATCGGCGCGTCCAGCCAGACATAGAAATACTTGCCCGGCGCGTCCGGAATCTCGAAGCCGAAGTAGGGCGCCTCGCGCGAGATGTCCCAGTCCGACAGGCCGGCGTCGAACCATTCCTTGAGCTTGTGCCGCACCGCCGGCTGGATCGGCGCGGTCTGCAGCCATTCGCCCAGCCAGTCGCTGAAGTCGCCCAGGCGGAAGAAGAAATGCTCCGAGGCGCGCTGCTCCGGGGTGGCGCCGGAGACCACCGAACGCGGGTTCTTCAGGTCGGTGGGCATGTAGGTGGCGCTGCAGACCTCGCAGTTGTCGCCGTACTGGTCCTGCGCCCCGCAGTTGGGGCATTCGCCCTTGACGTAGCGGTCGGGCAGGAACATCTGCTTGACCGGATCATAGGCCTGCAGCACCTCGCGCCGGGCGATATGGCCGGCGTCGCGCAGGCGGGTGTAGATCAGCTCCGCCAGCGCGCGATTCTCCTCGCTGTGCGTGGTGTGGAAGTTGTCGAAGCTGATCAGGAACTCGGCATAATCCTGGCGCTGGCTGCGGCCCACCCGCTCGACCAGCTCCTCGGGGCTCAGGCCTTCCTGCTCGGCCCGCAGCATGATCGGCGTGCCGTGCACGTCGTGGGCGCAGACAAAGCGGCAGTCATGGCCGCGCAGGCGCTGGTAACGGACCCAGACGTCGGTCTGCGTCGATTCCAGCATGTGGCCCATGTGCAGGGGCGTGTTGGCGTAAGGCAGGGCGTGGGTGACGAGTATGCGTCGCATCGCAGGATTGGCCTGGGAAAA
>JBFJTN010000228.1:0-5804 GCA_041625325.1 Oceanococcus sp.
CCTCGCTCTCGGCGATGTCCAGACCGAGCACCGGATTGAGCAGGGCGGCGCGCAAGATGAGCGCGCCGTCCAGCTGCCGCAATCGGTCCAGCACCCGCCGCTCCCGCTCCTGCTCCTGCTGCCCCGCAGCTTCACCGGCCTGTGCATCACCCAGGCCGCAGGCAGCCTGCAGGATCGGCCGCCAGGCGTGGTAGGCCGTGGCATGCTGAATCGCATCGGCGGCGCCCTGCAGCAGCCGGATACCCCGATCCCGCGCCAGGTCCCGCAGCGCGATGATGAGGGTCGACTTGCCCATGCCGGCCTCGCCCTCGATCAGCCACCGCCCGCCCTGCCCGCGGGCCAGCCTTGCCAGCGCTGCCTCCAGCTCGCCGCGCTCGGCCTGACGGCCCACCATGGCCGCGTCTCCAGTCGGCGCCATCGGCTCCGGCGCCTGCTCGCCGCTCAGGCGGCGCGGCTGAATCTCGCCTTCGAAGCCCTTGAGCGACCGGGGCGCCAGCGCCTCGAAGCGGAACCAGCGGGACGCGGCCCGGGCGACCTGTGGCGCCGCCAGCACCTCGCCCGGCGCGGCGGCGGCCATCAGGCGGGCCGCCAGGATGACCTCCTCGCCCATCATGCCGAAGGTCTGTCGCAGCGCACAGCCATAAGGGCCCGCGTAAACCTGAGCGTAGGCCACACCGGCTACCAGTTGCAGCATGCCCGGCCGCTCCTGCCCGCTGACCAGCAGATCCCGCGCCGCCATCAGGGCGCGCCGGCCATCATCCTCATGCGCCTCCAGCGCGCCAAAGGCCGCAGACAAATAGCTGCCCTTGTCCCCCACATTGATGTCCACCAGCAGCCCGCCATAGCGGGACAGCACCACCTGCAGATCGCGCAGAAAGGCATCCAGGCGTTCGCCGGCCTGGGGATCCTGCTCGTACTCGATGCCGCCGAATTGCAGGAACAGCGCGGCGACCCGCCGGAATGCCCCGAGATAGCGGCCCTGTTCGCCCAGCAGGCGTGGATACAGCGCAGACCCGACCCAGGCCCGCAGCAGATCGGGGCTCAGCTCAACCTCGGCCGGCCAGCGCCAGGGCGTGACTTCACCCCGCCAGCCGGCCACCACGGCGCCGCGCTGACCCTGGGCTTCGCGCCAGCAGGAAATATCCAGCTCATCCGCCAGCGCCTCGGCGACTTCAGCCGCGACCAGAATCTCGCCGCCTTCGGCCAGGCGCTCGGCGGCGGCCATCCGGTCAACCGTGGCACCGGCAATGACGGCAACGCGGCGATGCTGGGGATCGCCGATGATGAAGCGCTTGGCCGGCCCGGCGGCGATGGCCTGCTTGAGGCTGATGGGCACGCTGCGGCCATCGGGCAGGCGGACCTCATGGCCGTTCAGCGCCCGGCGGATCGCCACCGCTGCCGCCACCGCGCGCCGCGCGGCATCGGAGCTTTCGAACCAGCAGGTGATGGCATCGCCACCAAAGCCGATGACGCTGCCGCCGTGCTGCTGGACCGCGCGCACCTGCACATCGAAGATGCGGGTCAGTTCGCGAACCAGTTCCTCACTGCCGCGCGCCGCACCGAAGGCGCGCACGAAGGCATGGGTCAGCGGCGTGAAGCCGGAAATATCGACAAACAGCGCCGCGCCGGCACAATCCACAGGGATGGCACGCCCGGCCGCCAGGGGCTCCCGCAAGGCGCGGGGAATGTATGCCGCCAGATCCTGCTGCCGAGTCGCGGACATGCTCCGACCCCGGTGCCGAAAGCCGCCATGATAACCGGCCCGCAGCAGGCCACGGGCGACAAGGCCCGCTCAATGCCGCGGTTTGAGAGGGGCTGAAGCGGGGCGCTCAGGGCCTGCGCACCGGGCGCCGGCCAGCCGAGACCTCAGGCCGGCGCGTTCCCCGCCCAGCGCAAATCCAGCTGCCGCGCCGCGCGCACGTCATCCAGCCGGCGCACCGGCTGCGAGTACGGCGCCTGCTTGAGGGTCTGGATGTCTTCCTTCGCCTCGTTCCAGATCGCGATCATGGCCTCGACGAAGGCATCCAGGGTGGCCTTGTCCTCGGTTTCGGTCGGCTCGATCAGCAGGCACTCGGGCACCAGCAGCGGGAAATAGACCGTCGGCGCGTGGTAGCCGTAGTCGAGCAGGCGCTTGGCCAGATCGGTGGCGGTGAAGTCCAGTTCCTGCTTCTGCTTCTTCAGGGTGATGATGAACTCGTGGGTGGCGCGGCGACCGTCGAAGGCCAGGTCGAAGCCGGCCTGCTTGAGGCGGGCCATCAGGTAGTTGGCGTTCAGGGTGGCGAACTCGGCCACCCGGGTCATGCCGTCCGGCCCCAGCATCAGGGCGTAGACGTAGGCGCGCAGCAGCACCCCGGCATTGCCCATGAAGGCGGACAGGCGGCCGATGGACTGCGGCAGATCCCGCTCGTCCAGCCAGCGGTAGGTTTCGCCGTCCTTGCCCACGATGGGCATGGGCATGAAGGGCAGCAGGCGCTGCGACACGCCGACCGCGCCGGACCCCGGCCCGCCGCCGCCGTGCGGGGTGGAGAAGGTCTTGTGCAGGTTCATGTGGATGACATCGAAACCCATGTCACCCGGCCGCACCTTGCCCAGGATGGCGTTGAGGTTGGCACCGTCGTAGTAGAGCAGGCCGCCGGCCGCGTGGACCTTCTTCGCGATCAGTTCGATCTTGCGCTCGAACACGCCCAGGGTGGACGGGTTGGTCAGCATGATGCCGGCCGTCTTCGGGCCCAGAGCAGCCTCGAGGGCCTCGAGGTCGACATCGCCCTCGTCGTTGGTCGGAATCTCCCGCACCGTGCAGCCGCACTGGATGGCGGTGGCCGGGTTCGTGCCGTGAGCGGCGTCCGGCACCAGAATCTCGGTGCGCTCGGTGTCGCCGCGCGACAGGTGATAGGCCCGGATCATCGCCACCCCGGCGAATTCGCCCTGGGCGCCGGCCATCGGGGTCAGCGAGACGCCCTTCATGCCGGTGACCGACTTCAGGATCTCCTGCAGGTCGTACATGCAGGCCAGGTAGCCCTGACTGTGATCCGGGGTCGCCAGCGGGTGACGGGCGAGGAATTCCGGCAGCATCGCCAGCGTGTTGCAGGCCCGCGGGTTGTACTTCATCGTGCAGCTGCCCAGCGGGTAGAACTGGGTGTCGATGGAGAAGTTCTTCTGCGACAGGCGGGTGTAGTGGCGCACCACCTGCATCTCTGAGACCTCGGGCAGGCCCGGAGCCTGCTGGCGCAGGAACTCGGCGGGGATGTCCGTGGCTTCCGGCGCCTCGACCGGGGCCTGGGCGGCGGCGCGGCGGCCGGCGGAGGACAGTTCAAAAATCAGGGCTTCGGTCATTTCGCGTCCTCAGGCCAGCGCGGCCTGCAGTTCTTCGACATAGCGGGCGATGTCGGCATCGGTCTTGGTTTCGGTGACGCACAGCAGCAGCGCCTCGCCCAGTTCCGGGTAATCACGGGACAGGTCGAAACCGGCCAGCACATCCTTCTTCGACATGGCATCCACCACGCCAGCCACCGGTTGGGGCAGTCGCACCACGGCCTCATGGAAGCGGGCGCCATCGAAAACCAGCTCGACACCAGGAATCGCGGTGATCGCGTCCAGCAGCTTGCGGGTATTGCCCCAGCAGCTGGTGGCCACCCGCTTCAGACCTTCGCCGCCGAGCAGCGCCATGTGGATGGTCGAGGCGGTGACCACCAGGCCCTGGTTGGTGCAGATGTTGGAGGTCGCCTTGGCCCGGCGGATGTGCTGCTCGCGGGCCTGCAGGGTCAGGGTGTAGCCGGTCTTGCCTTCCAGATCGACGGTACGGCCGACAATGCGGCCGGGCATCTGCCGCACATGCGCCTGCTTGCAGGTCAGGAAGCCGTAGTAGGGTCCGCCCGAGGACAGCGGCGCGCCCAGCGGCTGGCCTTCGCCGCAGACGATGTCGGCGCCTTCGCCGCCCCACTGGCCCGGCGGCTTGAGCAGGGCCAGCGCCAGCGGATTGACCACGCCGATGACCAGCGCGCCCTGGGCGTGGGCCCAGTCGGTCAGCGCATCCACGGCTTCCAGCTGGCCGAAGAAGTTCGGCTGCGGGATGACCAGGGAGGAGATCGCCTGGCTCTCGTAGACCTTCAGCGATTCCACCATCGTCGTGCCCGACTCGGCGCAATACGGCAGCGACACGAACTCGAAGCCCTGCGCATCGCAGATCGCCTTGGCGCAGGCGCGGTAGTAGGGGTGCACCGTCGAGGGCATCAGCACCCGGTGTTCCTTGACCTTGCGATTGGCCCGCGCCGCCATCAGCACGGCCTCGGCCAGCCCGGAGGCGCCGTCGTAGAGCGAGGCGTTGGACACGTCCATGCCGGTCAGCGCGCACATCATGCTCTGGTATTCGTAGATCAGCTGCAGGGTGCCCTGGCTGGCCTCGGCCTGATACGGCGTATAGGCGGAGTAGAACTCGCCGCGGGTGGCGATCTGCCACACCGCCGCCGGGATGTGGTGCTCGTAGGCGCCGGCGCCGATGAAGCACAGCGGCTGCCCGTCCTGCTCGGCCCGCTCGTGCATCAGGCGGGAGACCTCCATCTCCGAGCGGCGGGCCGGGATGTTGTCGAAGGACTCGACCTTCAGATTCGGCGGAATCTCGTCGAACAGGGCCTCGATGCTGTCGGCGCCGATGGCGGCCAGCATGTCGCGGACTTCCTGCTCCGTATGGGGAATGAAAGGCATGGTTCTGCTTCTGCGTGATCGGGGCGGCGCTCAGCGCGCCGGGGGCTGGCTGGCCTCAGCCCTCGTCCTTGAGGAAGGCGGCATAGGCGGCGGCGTCGAGCAGTCCGGACAGCGCGGCGGCGTCCTCGGGCTGCAGGCGGAAAATCCAGCCTTCGCCATAGGGGTCGTCATTCAGCGTCTCGGGGGCATCGGCCAGGGCCTCGTTGCCAGCGGTGATTTCACCGGCCAGCGGGGCGTAGACGTCGGAGGCGGCCTTGACCGACTCGACCACGGCGCAGGCTTCGCCCGCCGTCACGGCGCGGCCGGCTTCCGGGGCTTCGACATAGACCAGATCACCCAGCGCGTCCTGGGCGTGGTCGGTGATGCCGACGGTCAGGCTGCCGTCAGCCTCGCTGCGCACCCACTCGTGGGACTTGGTGTACTTCAGCTCTGCGGGGATATTGCTCATTTGCTGCTCTCCGGGATATCAATCAGCACTTTGCCGTGGCGCACGAAGGGGGCCTTGACCACCCGCGCGGGCACCTGTTTGTCACGAATCTGGATCTGCACCTGGTCAAAATCCCCCCTGGGGATACGGGCCAGGGCGATGGAGACGCCCGCCGTCGGGGAAAAGCCGCCGGACGTGATCTCGCCCTCACCGGCCGGGGTCAGCACCACCTGGTGCGCGCGCATGACGCCGCGGCCTTCCAATACCAGGCCGACGAAGCGCGGCAGGCCACCGGCGGCCTTCTGCTGCTCCAGCGCCGCGCGACCGATGAAGTCGCGTTCGGCGGGTTCCCAGGCCACGGTCCAGGCCAGGCCGGCGCGCAGCGGGCTGACCTCCTCGTCCATGTCCTGGCCATAGAGGTTCATGCCCGCTTCCATGCGCAGGGTGTCGCGCGCGCCCAGGCCGCAGGGGGTCACGCCTGCGGCGAGCAGGCCGTCCCACAGGGCGGGCAGCTGCGCCGCCGGCAGGATGCATTCGAAGCCGTCCTCGCCGGTATAGCCGGTGCGGCCGATCAGGCCGTCGGCATCGCCCACGCAGTGGAACACGCCCAGCTCGGCGGCCGCGGCCCGATAGGCTTCGGGCAGCAGCGGCAGCGCCTTGTCGCGCGCCTGCGGGC
>JBFJTN010000229.1:0-5772 GCA_041625325.1 Oceanococcus sp.
AACGAACCCGAGGTCTTGAAGTGTCGATATGACCCCGCGAAGTACGCCTTCTTTATCGCCACTTTCAAAATAGCGTGTTTGATATGACCGCTTCTGAAGTTGGCTTTCGCTCCCTGAATCGAGGGCCGCGGCGGTGCTGGTTGCGCATCCGGAAGTGGTTGCAGCGGTCGCGATGATCAATGCGCAATATACGTTTCGGTGAATTGTCATAGTTGCTGGCCTTCGAGGAATATCGATTTATCCAGTTGGGCGAAAAAGCCTTGATAGAGCTTAGGATCTGAAAGCGTCTCGACCCGCATCGATTTGTCGGTCTTTATGACAACTCGATTGAACGTTGCCCTGACGCCCCAGCTGTTAGGCCGCTTCCAATTCGGCCCGTCGTATAACGGCTTAGTTACCACTGTGACTTTAATCTTCTGGGAATCATCGATCGGTGTAACTCCTCCACCTAGCAGCGCCACGAAAATCGCGAGGACCACTTCTCCGGTGTTTGTTGCGTCTCGATCCTTTGACGCCGTGAGCACCCCCAGCTTTTCATCTACAGATTCGGTTTGAAAACCCATGTCCTGTAGAACGTTGGCGCTCGCGGCGATCAGGCTACTTTCGGCGATTCCGTTATAGACGCGGGTTTCAACTGAACGTCGTTCCAACTGCGCGGCTCCTACCACAAAGGCATCGGCAGGAGGTCCTGAGGCACATCCGTAAAAGGCTATGCAGGAAATTGCCAGGAAGGCGGGCAATGTAATTCTCTTGATCATCGCTTAGAACCTGCTTGAGTGAAAGCTGAAATCACGGACTACATCCTTTTCGTCAAACTTGATGACAACTGTGAACGTCGACTGCGAGCTTGACCGGCTATAACTCTTGGATTCTCCACCAATTAGTAGCAGTGTTCCGTAGACCGAACTGCTTGACGACCGCACATGCGAACTGATGCGATCGTATATCCATGTCGTATTGCCTTCGGCATCAGAGGTCACGATGTTCGGAGAGCCCAATGCGATTGCGACTTGGTCTCCGGTCATTCCTTTATGAATTTCAGATTGCACCTTGCCCGCGGTGAGGGCTTCGCCCTCAGGCGTAGTGTTGCTCTGCATGACCGCGCACCCGCCCAGCATGACAAGCGCTCCCGAAAGCGCCACTATGCGCAAGGAATCTTTCATTTCAACTCCAATACTATTTCTCAGTTTCTGGACGCCGCAACTGGGCTGCTGCAGAGTGGCATAGCAAGATGCATTTGTTTGTCCAAAAATATACAAATTATTCAATCGGCATGAGGGATCCGTGTAGGATTATGGCAAGCCGACTCTGCTGCGTTCATTGGCCTCTCCATATAACGCAGTTCACGAAGAGAAAATGCGATTGAGCTCCTCCAGATCAGGGCCGAGAAGCGCAATGAACTTGCCCTCCTCAATTTCAACTGAATCCCCACGGATTCATTAAATGCCTTCCAGCCACGCGCTATGGCACTTCTGGAGGTGTTGAAGAGCAGCAAGCGGTTCCGGGACGAGTTCAAGGTCGTGGCGTGACAGGGCTGAGCCCTTTTTCGGCTGACAGCTTGCCACCTGAAATCACCGCAGGCGCCGTGTGGACTTTCCTTGCTGAAGCTCCCGGAAGAGCCGCCCTCCTGGTTGTTTGACATTTGTTGGAATGGCTTCCTAGACTGGAGACGAGGGGATGTCAATCCGATTCAAGACTTGGGCCGCGAACAATTCCACTAAGGCCCTGGATGGGGAGAACGGGATGTTGATCAGGAACTTGCGCAAGTCCGCAATGGGGTTGCTTGTGTTCGGGCTTGGACTGTCACCGGTGTCGGCGGCAACCGGAACCGCTTGGCTGGAGTCCACGCAGAACTACATCGAAGATGTGGCAGTCAAGATTGAAGCTCTCCGTGATTCCGGTGATGAGGTCAATGCCGAAATCACGGAAGTCCGCGCGCTGGCTGACTTGTTCGAAGCGACCTTGCCCACGGCGGCGCAGATGCATGGCTTTGCAAGCGCTGGTGCAGGCGCGATTGCCTCGCTCAGCGGGACCCTGCAGGACGCCTCCATCCCGCTTGACGCGCTTCTGGCACTGCGAGAGCAGCCCGCTCCTCATCGGAGCATGCTGGCCTACGGGCAGGCCAACGCGATATGCGCTGCGACTGTGCGCCAGCTCCTGGCGAATTACGGATTCGATGCCCTGGCGCTGATGGGGGATAGCTTCTTCTTGAGCCATTGCACGGTGATGAATCCGGATGATTTTCTGCAGGGTCGTGCAGCACCGCTGTATGCCATGCCGGATTTCAATCGTGCCGAACTGGAGTGCAGCGGCGCCGGGTTCGACTTTGTTTCCTCTGAGCGCAGCCGTGTCGCAGACAGTCCTGAGGTGGCTTGCGCATTGCTTGAGGCGGCTGGCGATCCCTACGCACTGGTCCCGGACCCAGACTACGAATTGCCCGACCCGGGCATCGAGTGCATTCCTGCCGATACGTTCTCGGAGAATGCCTCGAGCACCTCGTTGGAGCCGTGCGGCCTAATCGACGTGATCAACGATCCCTGGTCGGTAATCCCGGACCCAGGGCCCGATCTGCCCGATTGCGTTTCCTTTGACGCCGTGACATCGAGCATGCGCTCGACCAGCGCGGCGGACGAGGCGCTGGTCTGCGAAATCATTCGTATCATCAACGACCCCGGCAGCTTGATTGGTGATCCGGGCGAGCTGATCCAGGTCTGCGAAGAGGGCGGTACATTCGAGACCCGGCAGGACTTGGCGGTGTGCGAAGTGCTGAAGCAGCCGCCGGAATACTGGGTGAAGCTGATCGGCGATTACGTCAAGGATCTTGATCCAGGTGGCCTGGTTGGACCGGTTGGCCCACCTGGCGGTCTGCCCGGGGCCTGCAGCGGCGATCCCACCGGCATGAGCTGTCTGTTCGAGTCGCTGGGGATCAAATATATCTACATCACAGCAGGCTCGACCTGGTACTGGCTGCCGGCAGTGCCGATGCCGATTCTGCTTGGTAGCGGTGATCAAGGCTATACCCTGATCATGGCCTCCGTCGAACCCACCTCAGAGGGCGTGGTCTCGGGTGGCGCGAAGCTCAAGGTGGAGCAGGCGGTCTATCTGGCACCCGTGGATACCTTGGTGACCTCGCAGGGCACCATCAACGGAGGCCCGCTGTTGATGAACAGCGAGCGCGGTGCTGGCGTCGTGGATTACACCGCTGTGGGTGGCAATTTCACCAGTTCTCCCCTGGCCTCCAGCGATCCGGTGGATTGCCAGCTGTCCTTGACCATCGAGGGCGGCATGCAGATCGACAGTGGCACCACGCTGTACGCGGGCGCGTCGGCAAGCGCGTTTCCGCGCAGCCTGATTCTGGGTATGAGCGGGTCCTTGGCATCGGTGGCGGCGAGTGTCGAGACCGTGCCCGGCTGCGCTGTGCACTCGGTTGACCTGACTCTGGCCACTATTGTCGACAACCTGCTGGGCACCGCGCTGGATTACGCTCAGTACTACGGTTCGATCGCGTTTCGTGCGCTCGGGACCACCGGATCCGGTGATGCCCAGGCTGCCGGCGTCACGGACAGCCCTTACGGGGACTCTCATCCTCCGGCGCACAACAAGGCCGAGATGGCCTCCGGGCCATTCTCCCATCCGCCCGACGGAGAATTCCTGACGCTTTATGGTGGGAGACATTCGGCCTCGGACATCCGCGTCAATTTGGATCTGCCGCTTGATGTTCCGCGGGAGCTCAAGGCCACGTTACTGGGTGCCGATGCCGGTGCGCTGGAAGTCGAGGTTGGTGCGACGCCGCCGGGATACGTGCGCTCGTCGCTTGATTACAACGGTCGCGAAATGATCGTCGGTGAGGTTTTCGGCCTGACTAGCGAGGTCCGCGCCCGATTTGTCGCGCCTGAACTGGACGGTGGCAACTCCGATGGCAGTGGCACCTCTGCGGTAGGCGAGTTTAGCTTCGAGGCGCCGGATCCGATTCGGGAGATCACGATTGGCATCCCGCTGATTGGTTCGCTGGGTTTCTCCACGGGTATCTGGCGGGTCCCGGAGACGGTGACTGTATGTCTTGCCGGTACCGGCGCCTGTCCGAATCCCGGCTCCAAGGCTCACGATATTGCCAACGCCGGCAGTTTCCGCATCGAGACCAGCGAGGCAACATATCCCTATGTTTCCATGGTATCCAGCTTGGGGTCGGTGAACATCGGCATCTGGTTGCACAAATTGGGCGGTTATGCCGGCTATATCGCGGATCCGGCCACGGCCTGGGCTGGATTCGATACCGAAAAGACTGAAATCGGTGGCGGACTTGGCATTGCCGATGCGAGCGGCTGTGCTGAAAGCGGCTGCGGCTATCTCGACGCTGCACTCTTGGCATGGTTCGATGCACGTCAGCTGGTGATTTCGGAGCGCTATCCCTGGTTCAGCCTGTCCGGAGCCCACGGCTGCCATTCCAAGTCTCACATCTCCATTGCTGGAAAGGACATCGCGGCGTTCCGCAAACTCTGCGGCATGCTTCAGTTTGGCGACCCAGGCGATGTGCATGGCGGGGCGGATTCTTCGACACCCGATGGCGGAACTGACCTTACCGTCGTTGGCGACATCGTGTTGTTGGGCAATCCGGCCTGCCAGCGGGCTAACACCCATCTCGAGGACGCGCCGCTGGGCTACATACCGGCAGGGCTGATCGACGGCGCGGGTACAACCACCGGAGACTACTATTACAATCCGGCGCAAATTGTTCACCAGTCCATCGATCCGGTATATCGCGTGGTGTGCCCGGCCGCTGCTGCGGATGGTTACGACTCGGATTCGCCCTACATGGACAACGGAGAGGGCGGTGGCTATACCGAAGGTGACAGTGGGTCGGTCTGCGTCAACACCGGCAATCCTTCGATGTCGACACCCATGCAGATGGAGTCCAGCTGTATTTGATGCGGATTGGCTGGTTTCGAAGGACTCGGGCGCCTGCACTGTATTGACCCGGCACAAGCTGCACAGCTCAGGCGGCTGAACTGGCCTCGGCAGGCGTCATCGTCCTCCTGCCCGGCAGATTCTTCGTGACCAGTGCTGCCTGCCGCTTCATTGTCCAGCGCTGGATCACTTCGCCCATCAACTCGCTCATGTGATCCTCTTCGGCAGGTATCACCTGAGCAGGTTTTCACTGAGTCAATACGTCTCCATTCAGCCAGGGATTGCCGTCTCTGACTGCGAGGTCTCCAGAGGCAGGGACAAAGCCACTGAGTGCGCGCTGACCTGTTGCTCCTGCCGGGCATGGGCATAGATCGGCGCATACGATGAGGCGAGCGAGACCCGGAAACGATGGCCGGGCGCAAGCTCGTGGTGGACTGGCGCCAGTTGCAGCCGCAGTGTGGCCGTGCCGCCGGGATGCCGTGCGCAGTGTGGCCACAGGCCCAGCACCAGGCCGGTGCCGTCGGGGGCAATGTCGGACAACCAGCCGACGACTGTTCCGGGGGATTCCTGAGTCACGGCGAGTTCGATCACCGGCTCGCCGCTGATCCGGATCGGTGACTCCGCGGGAGGCAGGTCCAGGGACAATACATCCGGCCGCGCGTCGAGGTGCGTCCGGTCCAGCGGCGGATCGGCGAAGGCCAGGTCGGTACTGCTGCCGCCGAGCCACAGCGGGTGATCGGGATCGTGCCGCCAGCTGCCACCGCCGAGGTCCAGGGGGGATCTGTGGCTGCCCAGCGGCCAGTGCCCATGAGTCTCCCACTGCCACACGCCGCTGCGGCAAATGGTGACGGGCGGCACTTGCTTTGC
>JBFJTN010000230.1:0-5685 GCA_041625325.1 Oceanococcus sp.
ATCGGCCGCGTTCTGCAGCCAGCCCCGGGCCAGCAATGGCGGCAGTCGCCGATCGAGTTCCGGTTCCAGGGCGGCCAGTTCCGCCAGGCTCGCGCCCTGTGCGATGGCCTCGAGCAGGCGCCAGTCGCGCGGGTCCAGGGGCACGATGTCCGGCGTCTCATCAACTCGGCTGACCGCCAGCCAGACGGCGCCCTCATCCAGATCGATCAGCGGTGGTGCGGCAACGTCCGGCTGGTTGGCCCGCCAGATCTGGTCGACGGGGTAATCGGAGCGCAACAGGCGCAGGGCAGGGGACAGCGCCAGCCGCAGCGCGCCGGGATCATCCGCCAGCGCGCCGTTCAGCTCGGCCGCCCTGAAGGGGGCAGGTTCGGCCGCGTGAAACACGCGGTGCCAGGCCCATTCCAGGCGGGCCACATCCGGGAGATAGGGCAGGGAGGCCGCTGGCGGAAAACCGGCCAGAAAGTCGCCCAGCCTGCCGCCATAGTCGTGCAGGTCTGGCGAGGTCGAGGGATGAGCGGTCTGATAGCGCCAGGCCAGCGCATCGAAGAATGCCTCGCCCACCAGGCGATGCACTACCGGGTAGACCTGGGCCAGGGCTTGCGACAGGGCGCCCCGCACGCTGCCGCGGTAGATCGCCAGCCGCGCCGCTGCGTCCAGCTGCGCATCGCTGCGCAATTGCGGGACGACGGCATCGGCGCCGTCCAGCAGCGCACGAACCAGTTCGCGCTGCTGCTCAGCCAGCCCGGGCATGGAGGTCCTGCATGATGTGGCTCGCCTGCGCGGCCTCGGCCAGCAGGGCGTCGAAAGCGGGCACCGACTGGTCCCACTCGATCAGGGTCGGGATCGGCCCGAAGCGCTGCAGGGCCTGACGGTACAGCGCCCAGACCGCCGCGTTCACGGGGCTGCCATGATCATCCAGCAGATGGGTGCCCTGATCGCTGCAGCCGGCCAGGTGCATCTGCCGGACCCGCTCGCCCGGCAGGCCGTCCAGATAGGCAATGGGGTCGAAGCCGAGATTCGTGGCGCTGACGTGGATGTTGTTGATGTCCAGCAGCAGCGCGCAGTCGGCGCGCTCGCAGACGGCCCGGATGAAATCCCATTCGCTCAGCCGCGAGTCCCGCCATTCCGCGTAACGGGAGACGTTTTCCACCAGAATGCGGCGCCCCAGCCGGTCCTGCACCCTGGCGATGCGGTCGGCACAATGCCGCACGGCTTCCTCGGTATGCGGCAGGGGCAGCAGTTCGTGGGTCTGCCGCCCCCCGGCGCCGGTGAAGCACAGATGGTCGGAGACCCAGGCCGGCTGGAAGCGGGCGATGGCCCGCTCCAGCCGTTGCAGATAGTTCTCGTCCAGCGGGTCGGTTCCGCCCAGCGACAGACCGACCCCGTGGAAAACCAGCGGATAGTGCTCGCGGATGGCCTCCAGCCGCAGCAAAGGCGGGCCGCCGTCGCCCAGATAGTTGTCGGTCAGGGCCTCGAACCAGGGAATCGGCGGCCGGTCCCGCAGGATGTCGGCGTAATGCGGCGTGCGCAGGCCCAGGCCGACGCCGCGGATGAGCTCGCGCGCCGGCAATTCAGCCCTTCTGCGGTTTCTTCTGTTTGCTGCCGCCGACGATCTTGTCGCAGGTGCCGGCAGGCAGGTAAACCCACTCTTCCGGATCGCCGTCGGTCTTGGCGTGCCCGGAGCAGCCGTGCTGGCTGGTGCCGCAGTCGTTCATGCCCGCCTTGGCCACGCCGTAGCACTTCTCCTTGCCCTTGTCGCCGGCGGCGGCGCTGAGCGGCAGGGTGGCGGCGCCTGCCGCGACGAGGCCGGCCAGGGTGGCCCGGATCAGCTTGTTCCTGTCTTCCATTGGTGTTGCTCCTGTGTGTTGTCCCGCGCTTCTTGTCAGACCGGCCCCTGGGGCCGGTCATTTCAGCCCGTGGCGCTCAACCGAATCCCAGCTGGTCAAGTCTGCCGTCATCCAGGCCGTAATGATGTCCCAGCTCGTGCATCAGTGTGATGCGAATCTGCTCCGCCAGTTCCCTTTCGTTGATCCGCCCGTGCGCGTCGGCGGCAGCGGCCATCAGGCTGGCGCGAAACAGGTGGATCAGTTCCGAGGGCTCGCCGGCCAGATCGTGGCTGCGCTCGGTCAGCGGCGTGCCGGTGTAAAGGCCCAGCAGCTCGCCGGGTTCCGTGCAGCCGACTTCGGCCAGCAACGCCGGGTCGGCCTCGTCCTCCAGACAGACCGGGACCTGCTGCAGCAGCGCCCGCACCTCGTCCGGCAGCGTCTCGAACACGGCTTCGAACACGCGGTCGAAACGCTCGCGCTGATGTCTGTCCAGACCCACGCCGATTCCTTTCCGATTCCGGGAACAGACGCCGATTGTCCCATGTCCCGGGACCTGTCGGGAGCCGGGCGGGCTGCCGGCGGCCTTTTCCCGGCGGCAGCGACGGCGGGCCCATGACCCGCCATGCCTTGGCTGGATCCCGGCTTGCGCTATGATCGACACGGACAGTTGACGGTGCGAATCCGCGATCACGATGGAACTCAAGCAGATCATTTATGCCAGCAGCCTTGCCCCAGGGGTGGATGAGAGCTGCATCGAGGGCATCCTCGAGGCGGCGGTGGCAAACAACAGCAGGCAGGGCTTCACCGGTCTGCTGCTTTATGTGAACCGCAGTTTCCTGCAGGTGCTCGAAGGCGAAGCGGAGGCGCTCGATGCGCTGTTCGAAAAAATCAGACAGGACCCGCGCCACACCAGGCCCTGGACCCTGTCCAGCGCGCCGATAGCGCAGCGCGAGTTCGCGGACTGGTCGATGGGCCTGGCACGACCCAGCGTGGCGGATCTGGACACGATCGGTCCGCGCAATGATTTCTTCCGCAAGGGACATTGCCTGACCGAGCTGGATGAGGGCATGGCGCGCAAGGTCCTCCAGGAATTCCGCAGTGGCATGTGGCGGATCCAGGTGCACTGAGAGCGAGGGGCCGTGTTGCGCGAGAGGCGGCGGGGCATTGTCAATTTCACTCCATCGCAGCAGACTGCCGGAAGGATCGGCAGCACGGAAGGTCCCTGACCATGAAAGCAGCGGAAAGCACGACCGACGAAAAAGACCGTCTGGCGGCGCTGGAGAAACTCAATGCGATGTATTCCCCGGCCGACAGTCAGCTGGATCTGATCGCCGAGATGACCCGCCAGGCACTGGACGCTCCCGTCGCGCTGGTCAGCCTGGTGGCGCAGGACCGCCAGTGGTTCAAGGCAAACCGTGGCCTTGCCGCCCCGGAGACGCCACGAGATGTGTCCTTCTGCGGCCATGCCATCCAGCAGGATGAGGTGTTTCTGGTCGAGGATGCGAGCAAGCACCCCTGGTTCGACGACAACCCGCTGGTGGCCGAGGCACCTGGGATTCGGGCATACGCCGGCCAGCCGCTGCGGGTCCACGGGCAGCATGTCGGCACCCTGTGCGTCATCGATTATCGGGCGCGCAGCTTCGACAAGCTCTCTCTGGCCCGGCTGGCGGCGGCCGCGCGGGAGGTCGAAAGCATCCTGGAAAGTCCGGCCCTGAGCCCGGTGCAGCAGGCCCTGCTCAGCGAACTGGACGATGCGGGGCGGCGCGAACTGCTGGACCCGGTGACCCAGCTGTGGAACCGGGCGGGTGCCGAACAGGTGCTGCTGCGGGAATTCAAGGAGGCCGGAGGTTCCCGGGAGGCCCTGACCACGCTGCTCATCGCCTGCGACGGGCTGTCGGAGATCGCCCGGCAGCAGGGTGAGGCTCAGGCCAACGCGCTGCTGGCGGAATATGCCTATCTCCTGCGTCAGGCGAGTCAGCCGGTGAATCTCGTGGCCCGTGAAGCCGAGGACACGCTGCTGGTCTGCTTCCGGCACAAGGACGATGCGAGCAGCCAGTCCCACGCCGAGGCGCTGGTCGCTGCGCTGGCGGCAGCCGGTCCTGCCCGCGAGGATGGTGCGGCCACACCCGAGATCCGCGCGGCGGGCATGATTGCCTACTCGCCGCGCCGCCTGGGTGTCGGTGAAATGCTGGTGCGCATCGAGGCAACCCTGGCCCGGGTGCGGCAGCAGCCGCCGGGCACGGTGCTGATCGAGGATCGACGCAAAACGCCACGCGGGTGAAGTGGCGGCAGGGGCGGGTCCTGCCCGCCAGGGGGAGACAGTGACGCAGGGACGGACCGCGCTGGTGGTCGCCAGGAGAGCCGCGCGCAAGGCCGTATGGGCCCTGTTGAGCGCCGCTTGCCTCAACGGTGCGACAGGCGCCGCCGGGGCGGACGACGGGACGGCGTTCGCGCTGCCGGACGAGCCGGTGGCCTCGCCATCACCGCGGCCGCCGCCACTCGACGAAATCGTCGTCACGGCCCAGAAGCGCGAGCAGAGCCTGGCCGATGTCCCCCTGTCGGTCACCGCGCTGGACGGTGAGCGCCTGCGCGATGGCGGGATCGAGAATCTCTCCGACCTGTCCGAGTACGCGCCGAACTTCAAGCTGGTCGACAGCGGCCTGATTCCCAACATCTACATGCGCGGGGTGGGTTCCGGATCCAATCAGGGCTTCGAGCTGTCGGTGGGCATCTTTGCTGATGGCATCCACCTGGGGCGTCCGCATCAGACCCGGCTGGCCTTTCTCGACGTGCAGCGGGTGGAGGTCCTGCGTGGTCCGCAGTCCACCCTGTTCGGCAAGAATACGGTGGCCGGCGCGCTGAATATCGTTGCCGCCCGGCCGGGCAGGGATTTCGAGTCGCGCCTGAGCCTGAATCAGGACCTGGAACGTGCGGATCGTGAAGTCGAGGGCATGCTGTCCAGCCCGCTGGGCGAAGCCTTCGGCGTCAGGCTGGCGCTGCGGGCACGTGAGCGCGAGGGCGAACTGAGCAACCTGCAATTGCAGCGCAAGGAGCCCGGCCTGGATGACCGCGGTCTGCGTCTGACCCTGGACTGGCTGGCCGGCGGCTGGCTGGACAGTTCGCTGAAGCTGGAGCACAGCCGGCTGGAACAGCGCGGTCGGCGTTTTCAGATCACCCACCCCGGCGCCCTGACCCGCTGCACCGGCGAGGACGTGCAGCTGGACCGCAACAAGGTCACCGATGCGACCGAGGCCGCGGCCATCGACAGCGCGGGTGTGACCCTGAACCTGAAAGCGGATGCCGGTCCCGGCACCCTGAACCTGACCACCGGCTACAACGGCTTCGAGTCGCGCGACCTGTTCGATGCCGACTCCAGCAGCCTGGATACCCTGGCCCTGTTCGGCGCCGAGCGCTTCCGCCAGTTCAGCCAGGAACTGCGCATGGCCGACCTGCACTGGGGCGCCGCCGAGTTCACCGTGGGCGCCTTCTATCAGGGCAGTCAGCTGGACTTCTACGAGTTCGGTCCGACCAAGGCGCGGGCGGGCGCCCTGGCTGACAGCCCGTCCTGCGATGCCAATCTGAGCGTGCTGGCGTCGGCCGATCTGGAGCGCGACTTCGGCATCGACAGCCGGGCCTGGTCGGCCTTTGCCCAGCTCAGCATCCCCTTCGGGGACCGCTGGCGCAGCACCCTGGGCCTGCGCTGGGTGGACGAGCGCAAGCAGGGCTTCCGGCGCTTCTTCATCTACCAGTCAGGCACCCGCGATCCGGCGGATCCGGTCACCCTGGCCGCGCTGGATCGACTGCTCATCAACGAGCATGATCTGGACGGCCGGCGACAGGTGCGCAATCTGCTGCCCTC
>JBFJTN010000231.1:0-5645 GCA_041625325.1 Oceanococcus sp.
ACCATTGCGCCACCGACGGCTTCACCGCGATCAAGCTGATCAACCAGTGGCTGTCGGACACCCCCGACGAGGCCACCGGCGCCGGCCCCTGGTCGCTGGAGCCCAAGGCCCGGCGCAAGGACCAGGCCCCGGCCCTGGTCAACCCGAACGACATCATCAGCAAGGCGCTGAACCTCAGCGGCAAGAACATCAGCGGCTCGATGCAGCTGATCCGCAAGATGCGCGAGATGACCCGCAGCGCGGACAATCCGCACGGCGGCATCCCCAACCCGATGAAGATCCCGCGCACCATCTTCAATGGCCGCATCACCCAGCACCGCCGCGTGGCCACCCAGTGGCTGCCGATGGACCGGGTGCGCAAGATCAGCAAGGACAGCGGGGCGACCATCAACGATGTCTGCCTGGCCATCCTGGGCAGCGCCCTGCGCCGCTACCTGGCGGAGCAGGACGCCCTGCCCGAGAGCACGCTCTACGCCTCCGTGCCGATCGGCCTGCCGCACCTGAATGACAAACCGGGCAACCGGGTCATCGGCTTCGTCTGCCCGCTGGGCACCCACCTGGACTCGCCGCTGGAGCGCCTGCAGTACATCAACGCCACCACCTCCGACACCAAGGAGAAAATGAAGTCGCTGCCGGACGAGGCCCTGAACCAGTACTCGCTGATCGGCATCGGCCCCATGCTGCTGGGCCAGATGGCCGGCCTGTCCCGTCGCCTGCCGCCGATGTTCAATGTCACCGTGTCCAACGTGGTGGCGGCCAAGAAGCCGCTGTACTTCCGCGGCTCGCAGCTGGAGGCGATCTACCCGGTCTCCCTGCTGTTTGACGGCCACACCCTGAACGTGACCATCGTGGGCTATGCCGACAAGATCACCTTCGGCATCGTGGGCTGCCGCGACACCATCCCGGCCCTGCAACGCATCGCGGTCTACATCGGCGAATCCCTGGACGAGATGCAGCAGGCCATGGAGGGCCGCAAGGCCGAGCCGAAACGCAAGACCGCCTCCAAGCGGGGCCGCGGCCGCAAGGCGGCCCCGGCATGAGCCAGGATCGGCCGGTCGCCCTGATCACCGGTGGCGCCCGCGGCGTGGGCCGTGGCATCAGCGAGGCCTTTCTTCAGGCCGGCTATGCGGTGGTGATCTGCGCCCGCCATGAACCCGAACAGCCGGTGCAGGCCGACGGCCGCAGCGCCACATTCATCGCGGCGGACATCCGCGATGCGGAGGCGGCCCGGGGACTGATCGAACAGACCGCCCAGACGCATGGCCGGCTGGACGTGCTGGTCAACAACGCCGGCGGCTCGCCTTTCGCCCAGGCGGCCGAGGCCTCACCGCGCTTTCATGAGGCCATCATCCGCCTGAACCTGATCGCCCCGCTGAATCTGGCCCAGGCGGCCAATGCCGTGATGCAGGCGCAAAACGGCGGCGGGGTCATCATCAACATCGGCAGCGTCAGCGCCCAGCGCCCCTCCCCGGGCACCGCGGCCTACGGCGCAGCCAAGGCCGGCCTGCTCAACCTGACCGGCTCCCTGGCGGTGGAATGGGCGCCCAAGGTGCGCGTGCTGTCGGTCAGCGCCGGCCCGGTGCTGACCGAGCAGGCGCATCTGCATTACGGCGACGAGGCCGGCGTGGCCGCGGTGGCGAAAACCATTCCGATGCAGCGCCTGGCCAGCCCGCAGGACATCGGTGCGGCCTGCGTCTGGCTGGCCTCGCCGCAGGCCGGCTACATTGCCGGCAGCAACCTCGTGCTGCACGGCGGTGGCGAGCGGCCGGCCTTTCTCGATCAGGCCACGGTCAACCGCGACTGAGTCCGGTCGGACCGCCCCCAGGCTCGTCTGAATGGCCGATTCGGGCAGACACCGGCGGCGGCAGCATGGCAAGCTGGATTCAGCTTGGGTCACCGGGAGACGACGCAGCGTGAACAGAATCATCCACCGGCCCGGCCGGCTCGCCCTCATCGGGCTCACGCTCGCCCTGGCGCTGGGCGCCTGCCGCTCGGACGTGTCGGTCCCGACCCCCACGCCAGGCACCGGCAATCCCCTGGTGGATGACGCCGCCCGCCGCTGTCGCGACTACAACCCGCTGAGGAACCCCTATTTCGGCGACCTGCACGTGCACACCGTGTACTCGCTGGACGCGAACACCCAGGGCACCATCATCAGCCCGCATGAGTCCTACCGTTTCGCCCGCGGCGAAGCGCTGGGCATCCAGCCCTACAATGCCGAAGGCGAGGCCCTGCGCAGCGCGCAGCTGGCCCGGCCGCTGGATTTCGCCGCGGTGACGGACCACGCCGAGCTGTTCGGCGAGGTGGAGATCTGCACCAATCCGGACTACCTCGAATACAACGCGCCGGAATGCCAGTTCTATCGCGAGTCCCCGAGCAATGCCTTCATCTTCTTCAACCTCGCCGCGGTGGGCCTGTTCGATGTTTCGGAAACCCCGGTCAGCGACCTGCCCTTCGTCACCGACGCGCCGCTGGTCGGCGCCGATGGCTCGATTCCCCGTCTGCCCTACTGCGGGGTGAACGGCGCCACCTGCCTGGAAGCCGCGCGCACGCCCTGGAACGATATCCGTGAGGCGGCCCGCATCTATTATGACCAGAGCAGCGACTGCACATTCACCACCTTCGTGGGCTATGAATGGACCGGCGCACCGCTGTCGAACAACCTGCACCGCAATGTCATCTTCAAGACGTCCGAGGTGCCGGAACTGCCGCCGGCCTTCCAGGAGTATCCGGAGCCGGAAAACCTCTGGAGCGTGCTGGACGAGCTGTGCCAGCAGGAACAGGGCTGCGACTTCCTGACCATTCCGCACAACTCCAATCTGTCGGCCGGTCTGATGTTCCGCAGCACGGACAAGAACGGCGACCCCTACGATCAGGCGGTGGCCCAGCGACGCCAGGACAATGAGCCCCTGGCCGAGATCTACCAGCACAAGGGCCAGTCGGAGTGCCTGGGCACCATGGGCGCCGGCATGCAGGACGAGCTCTGCGGCTTCGAACTGCTGCCCTACAACAATCTCACCGGTGACCGCTTCGGCGGCCTGAACACCGGGCCGCCGGTGGAGCAGGACTTCCTGCGCGAAGCCCTGAAGGAGGGCCTGCGCCTGGAAGGCGACATCGGCGCCAACCCCTTCAAATACGGCCTGATCGGCAGCTCCGACACCCATCTGGGCACCCCGGGTCTGGTTGCGGAAGCGGATTATCCGGGCCATGGCGGCGCCGGTGCGGCCGCCACCGGCGAGGTGCCGCCGGGACTGACCGACCTGATCGAGTACAGCCCGGGCGGCCTGGCCGTGGTCTGGGCGGAACAGAACACGCGCACGTCCCTGTTCGACGCCCTGCGCCGTCGCGAGGTCTACGCCACCAGCGGCACCCGGCCCATCGTGCGCAGCTTCGGCGGCTGGGATCTGCCGGCGGAACTGTGCGGCAGCGGCCAGTTCGTCGAGACCGGCTATGCCCAGGGCGTGCCCATGGGCGGCGATCTGAGCGCGCCACCCGCGGCCGGCGCCAGCCCGACCATGGCGGTCTGGGCCCTGGCCGACCCCGGCATGGGCAATGAGGCGGCCGGCGCCCTGCAACGCCTGCAGATCATCAAGGGCTGGACCGATGCGCAGGGCAACAAGTACGAGGCGGTGCACGAGATCGCCGGCGACCCGAACAACGGCGCGGGAGTGGATCTGAACAGCTGCACCCCGACCGGCAGCGGTTTCGCCGAGCTCTGCGCGGTCTGGCAGGATCCGGAGTTCGACCCCCAGCAGCGGGCCTTCTATTACGCCCGGGTGGTGGAGAATCCCAGCTGCCGCTGGTCCACCCGCCAGTGCCTGGCGGCCGGCATCAGCTGCGAAGACCCGGACAGCGTGCCGGAGGAATGGGCCGACTGCTGCAATGCGGATTACCCGAAGACGGTGCAGGAGCGGGCCTGGACCTCGCCCATCTGGTATTCACCGGAGAACTGAGCTGAGGCTGCGCGCGTGGCTGGCGCAGCCGGCACTGCATTTTCTTCTGCTGGGCGCCCTGCTCTGGCTGGCCGATCTGGCCTGGCAGGACTATCGCTTCCGGGTGGTGAGCGCCCCATCGGAGGGCGCCATCGCGCAACGCATCGCGGACTGGCAGCGCAGCCATGGCCGGCTTCCCGATCCGGCACAGCGCGAGGCGCTGATCCAGGCCGCCCTGGACGAGGACATCCTGTTCCGCGAAGCCCTGCGCCTGGGCCTGCACCGGCGTGATCCGGTGGTCCTGCGACGCCTGTATCAGGACGTGCAGTTCCTCGGTCTGGAGGCCGCGCCTGCCGATGCCATCCGCACCGCGCTGGACATGCAGCTGTACACCGGCGATGAGGTGATTCGCCGGCGTCTGCTGGAACGCATGCGCGCCATCGGCCACGGCCCGGCACCACCGCTGGATGAGGCGGCGCTGCGCCAGCGCTATCAGGACCAGCTGGCGCGCTGGAGCATCCCGCCCCGGCTCAGCTTCGAACATCGCTTCCTGCGCGATGCGGATTCGGCCAGGCCACAGGAACTGCTGCGCCGTCTGCGCGACGGAGAAGAGGTTTCCGCTGACCCTTTCCTGCTGGGCCAGCGCTTCACCGCGCTGGACCGGAGCGAGGTCGCCGAGCGCTTCGGCCAGAGCTTCGCCGACCGCCTGTGGGCCCAGACGGATGGCCTCTGGAGCGGCCCGCTGCGCTCGCCCTACGGCCAGCACCTCGTCCGCATCAGCGACCGCCTGCCGCAACAGCCACGGCCCTACGCCGAGGTGCGTGAACGTCTGGCCCAGGAGTGGCGCGAGGCGCTGCAGGCCGAACGCCTGCGGGCCTGGATTGCGCAGCTGCGTCGCCGCTACCGGGTGCTGCCCTCATGAGGCTCCTGCTGGGACTGCTTCTGCTGCTGCTGAGCCCGGTGCTGCGCGGCCATACCCTGGCGCCCGCGCTGCTGCAGATCGATGCCCAGGCTGATGGCCGCTACACGGTGCTCTGGCGCATCGATGTACGCAGCCCGCTGCGCCCGCCGGACTGGCCGGCGAACTGTCAGGTGGGCCAGATGGACCTGAGCCGCAAAGGCACCGCCCTGGATCACCGCTTCGATCTGCACTGTCCCGCTGGCCTGGCCGGCAGCGCGCTGCGCATCGACGGCCTGCGCCAGGCCCGCACCACCGCCCTGCTGCGCTACCGCGAGGACGGGCGCGAATTTCAGCGCCTGCTGAACGCGGAGCGCCCGTCCGTGCGCATTCCGCTCAGCCTGCAGGGACCCGGTCTCTGGTGGCAGTATCTGGGACTGGGGGTGGAGCACATCCTTGGTGGGGCGGATCATCTGCTGCTGGTGCTGGGCGTGTTCCTGCTCTGCCCGGCCTGGCGCTCCCTGCTGGCGACCATCACCGGTTTCACCCTGGGCCACAGCCTGACCCTCAGCGCCGCCAGCCTGGACGGGCTCAGCGTGCCCTCCGCCCTGGTCGAATTCGCCATCGGCCTCAGCCTGCTCTGGCTGGCCCTGGATCTGGCCGCCGGGCGCACCGGCCCGCGCCGTCGCTGGCCGCTGTTCACCGGCTTCGGCCTGATCCATGGCCTGGGCTTCGCCGGCGCCCTGCGCGAGCTCGGCCTGCCCGCGCAGCAGCAGCTGGGCGCGCTGCTCAGCTTCAATCTGGGCATCGAGCTG
>JBFJTN010000232.1:0-5625 GCA_041625325.1 Oceanococcus sp.
ACCCTGTATCGCGGCAACGAGGTTCAGCCCGGCGATGTGATCCGGGGTTACGAGCGGGTCAGGATGGGCCAGCTGACCAGCACCCTGATTCGCACTTTCGGCGCAGCCAATCCGCTGCGCGCGTCCCAGATCGCGGTCATCCTCGAGGCCGGACTGACCCACGTGCTGGACATGCCCGCGCTGAGCGAGCTGCAGTTCCAGGGCGACGAGGCCAACACCCACGCCAGCAACGGCGCGGACGGCAGCCTCAGCGGGCTTGGCGACAGCGCCAGTTTCGACTCCGACGGGGACGGCGATCCGCGCTGTCTGCGCCAGAGCTACGATTCCATCGGCGGTGCCGAGGCGGAACCCTGCCGGCAGAACCCGACCAGCCAGGACCCCGACGCCTTCGGTGACGCCCTGGCCTGGGGCATCCGCTCCATCTATGTGGCGCGCTATCAGAATGCCTTCGCCGGCACCAATCTGGACGCGCTGCTGGGGGTGTTCTACGACGTCGAGGGGGTGGCTCCCGGGGTCGGTCAGAATTTCTCCGAAGGCAACTCGCAGATTTTCCTCGGTTTTCAGGTGGAGTATCTGGCCCGCTGGTTCGGTGACATCCGCTATACCTGGCTGGATGGCGAGCGCAATCCGCGACGCGACCGCGACACCCTGGCCTTCACGCTGCGCTATGCCTTCTGAGTCCCTGGCGGGGGCTGCCGATGCGCGTTCCGCTGGCCAGCTGAAGCCGCCCCGGGGCCGCGGGTTTGAAGCCAGCCGCCGCCCCCAGTAGAATCTGCGCCCCTTTCCACGCGGCAGCCCATGCTGTCATTCACGCGGCCTTTCGTGGGGGCCGCCACTGAGTCAGGACAACAATGCCCAGCATCACACTGCCCGACGGCTCCCGCCGTGAATTCGACCATCCCGTTTCCGTCGCCGAAGTGGCTGCCGACATCGGTCCCGGCCTGGCCAAGGCCGCGCTGGCCGGTCGGGTCGATGGCCAACTGGTCGATACCTCCCATGTGATCGAGGGTGATGCCGAGGTCGGCATCGTGACCGGCCGCGACGAGGAAGGCCTGGAAGTCATCCGCCACTCCACCGCGCACCTGCTGGCCCATGCGGTCAAGCAGCTTTACCCCGATGCGCAGGTCACCATCGGACCGGTGATCGAGGATGGCTTCTACTATGACTTCGCCTACGAGCGCCCTTTCACTCCGGAAGATCTGGAGAAGATCGAGGCCCGCATGGCCGAACTGGCCCAGTCCGATTACGGCGTGGCGCGCGAACTCATGCCGCGCGACGAGGCGGTCAAATACTTTCGGGACATGGGCGAGGAGTACAAGGCCGAGATCATCGCCTCGATTCCGGCCAACGAGGACATCAGCCTGTATCGCCAGGAGGATTTCGTCGACCTGTGCCGCGGCCCGCACGTGCCCTCCACCGGCAAGCTGGGTCACTTCAAGCTGATGAAGGTGGCCGGCGCCTACTGGCGCGGCGACTCGAACAACGAGATGCTGCAGCGCATCTACGGCACGGCATGGGCCGACAAGAAGGCGCTGAAGCAGTATCTCAACCGGCTGGAGGAAGCGGCCAAACGCGACCACCGCACCCTGGGCAAGCGCCTGGACCTGTTCCACTTCCAGGAAGAGGCCCCGGGCATGGTGTTCTGGCATGACCACGGCTGGCGCGTCTATCGCACCATCGAGCAGTACATCGCCCGGCTGCTGCGCGCCAGCGGTTACCAGGAAGTGAAGACCCCGCAGATCATCGACAAGGTGCTGTGGGAGAAATCCGGGCACATGGACAAGTACGCGGAAAACATGTTCCTGACCTCCTCGGAGGATCGGGAATTCGCGATCAAGCCGATGAACTGTCCGGCGCATCTGCAGATCTACAACCAGGGCCTGAAGAGCTACCGCGACCTGCCCTTGCGCATGGCCGAGTTCGGCTCCTGTCATCGCAACGAACTGTCCGGCGCGCTGCACGGGCTGATGCGGGTGCGCGGTTTCACCCAGGACGATGCGCACATCTTCTGCACCGAGGACCAGATCGAGAGCGAGGTCGCCCAGCTGCTGGAGCTGACTTTCAGCGTGTACAAGGACTTCGGCTTCGACGACATCGTGCTGGCCCTGTCCACCCGTCCGGACAAGCGGGTGGGTGCAGATGCCCTGTGGGACAAGGCGGAATCCGCGCTCAAGGCCAGCCTGGACCGCAAGGGCCTGCCCTATGTGGTGCAGCCGGGAGAAGGCGCCTTCTACGGACCGAAGATCGATTTCACCCTGCGTGACTGTCTCGGCCGCGAATGGCAGTGCGGCACGGTGCAGCTGGACTTTTCCATGCCGGGGCGCCTCGGTGCGCAGTATGTGGATGAACACGGGGACAAACAGGTGCCGGTGATGATCCATCGCGCCATCCTCGGCTCGCTCGAGCGCTTCATCGGCATCCTGATCGAGCACTATGCCGGAGCCCTGCCACTGTGGCTGGCGCCGCAGCAAATCGTGGTCTGCAACATCACCGATCGGCAGGCCGACTATGCCGAAAAAGTCGTCGGCGAACTGCTGGCGGCGGGATACCGCGCGCGGGCGGACTTGAGAAACGAGAAAATCGGCTTTAAAATCCGCGAGCTTTCGATGCAGCGCGTGCCCTATGTGGTGATTCTGGGCGATCGCGAGGTCGAGGACAATCAAGTGGCCGTGCGTGCCCGGGACGGGGCAGATCTGGGATCCATGCCGTTGGAAGACTTCCTGGGTCGCCTGTCGGACGAGGCATCACGGCCATAATTCGTTTTTTACGGAGTAAGACAGAATCAGCGCAGAAAAGCAGGCCCGGCGGAACGACGAGATCACCGCCCGGGAAGTACGGCTCGTCAGTGACGATGGTGAACAGCTGGGCGTGAAGACACTCGCGGAGGCCCTGGCGCTCGCAAGTGAAGCAGGCCTGGATCTGGTGGAGGTGGCCCCACAGGCCAGCCCGCCTGTTTGCAAGCTGATGGATTACGGCAAGTTTCTGTTCCAGAAGAGCAAGGCACAGCAAGCCGCCCGTAAGAAGCAGAAGCAGATACAGGTCAAGGAAATCAAGTTCCGTCCGAACACGGAAGAAGGCGATTACCAGACCAAGCTGCGCCGCCTCATCTCCTTTGCGGAGGAAGGCGACAAGTTGAAGGTCACCATGCGGTTTCGCGGTCGGGAAATGGCCCACCAGGAAATCGGGCTCGAACTGCTCGAGCGGGTGAAGAAGGATTTGGAAAACCTGGCCCAGGTCGAACAGATGCCGAAGATGGAAGGTCGGCAGATGGTGATGGTCATGGCGCCGAAGAAAAACTGAGGATTTACGATGCCGAAACTGAAAACCAACCGTGGTGCGGCCAAGCGCTTCCGCGCAACCGCCAACGGTTTCAAGCGGGCGCAGAGCCACAAGCGCCACATCCTGACCAAGAAGAACCGCAAGCGGGTCCGCAATCTGAACAAGAACGCGATGATCTGCGCCAGCGACAAGGCAGCCGTCAAGCAGATGCTGCCGAATCTGTAAGGGCCCTGCCCTACGCTTCCCCCGGGAAGCACACCGGGACCCGAGGTCCCCGGGCGCGCCAGGCCAAAGGCATTGCCTGTCCGCCCTGAACATTGATCCAACCAGAGGAAAAAGAAAATGCCAAGAGTGAAACGTGGAGTGACCGCGCGCGCGCGGCACAAGAAGGTTCTCAAGCAGGCCAAGGGCTATTACGGCGCCCGCAGCCGGTCCTACCGGGTTGCGCGCCAGGCGGTCTACAAGGCCGGCCAGTACGCCTACCGTGACCGGCGCCAGAAAAAGCGCCAGTTCCGCGCCCTGTGGATCGTGCGCATCAACGCCGCATCCAAGGCCAACGGCCTGTCCTACAGCAAATTCATCAATGGTCTGAACAAGGCCGGTATCGAACTGGATCGCAAGATCCTGGCCGATCTGGCCCTGCATGATGCGGCCGCCTTTAGCGCGCTGGTGGAAAAAGCCAAAGCCGCACTCTGACCCGGCAACGCGTTCGCGTTGCACTGATCGTTACACCAAGGGAAAGGCGGCCCCGTCTTTCCCTTTTTTATTGCTGAGCACGACATGTCCGAGATCGACAGCCTGCGTGAGGACGCCCTCGCCGCCCTGGCCTCTGCCCAAGACCTGCAGGCACTGGAAGAACTGCGCGTTCACTTCCTGGGCAAAAAGGGTCGGGTCACGGCCCTGCTGCACGGACTGAAGGACCTGGCGCCGGATGAGCGCCGCAGCTTCGGCCAGTCCGTCAACAGTCTGAAGCAGGACATCCAGCAGGCGCTCAATGCCCGTCGGGACGAACTGCAGGCACAGGCCCTGCAGCATGCCCTGGAGTCCGAGCGCATCGACATCAGCCTGCCGGGACGCGGCGAGCACAGCGGCGGCCTGCACCCGCTGACCCTGATTCGTGAGCGCATGGTGGACATCTTCGCCCGCGCCGGCTTCAGCGTCGCCGAAGGTCCGGAAATCGAAGATGACTATCACAACTTCGAGGCCCTGAATTTCCCCCCGGACCATCCCGCCCGGGCCATGCACGACACCTTCTACGTGAATGGGGGCAGCCATCTGCTGCGCACCCATACCTCACCGGTGCAGGTGCGCACCCTGAAAGCCGCGGCGGCGCCGCCGGTCCGGATCGTCGCGCCCGGACGTGTCTACCGCTGCGACTCCGATCGGACGCACAGCCCGATGTTCACCCAGCTCGAAGGCCTCTACGTGGCTGACGATGTGAGCTTCGCCGACCTGCGCGCCGATCTGGAGGAGTTTCTCGCCGCCTTCTTCGACCGGGAGTTGCGGGTGCGTTTTCGCCCCTCCTACTTCCCCTTCACCGAACCCTCGGCAGAAGTGGACATCGAGTTCGTCGACAGTCAGGGCCAGGCCAGCTGGCTGGAAGTGGCCGGCTGCGGTCTGGTCCACCCCAACGTGCTGCGCGAAGCCGGTGTGGACCCGGACAAGTACAGCGGTTACGCCTTCGGCTTCGGCATCGAACGCATGGCCATGCTTTACTACGGAATCAATGACTTGCGGCTGTTTTTTGAAAACGACATGAAGTTCCTGTCGCAGTTCCGCCACCTCGCACACGCCTGAGTCCTACGATGAAATTGTCCTATCACTGGCTGCGGGAATGGGCCCCGGTCGATCTGGATGCCGCCAGCGCCGGCGAACTGCTCACCCTGGCAGGCCTGGAGCTTGATGGTCTGGAAGCGGCGGCACCGCCTCTGGACGGAGTCGTCGTGGCCCGCATCCTCAGTGCCGCGCCCCATCCCGATGCCGACCGTCTGCAGGTCTGCTCGGTGGACGCCGGCGAGACCGCACCGCTGCAGATTGTCTGCGGTGCGCCCAATGCCCGCGCCGGCCTGGTTGTGGCGCTGGCCACCATCGGCACGCGACTGCCTGGCGACTTCAATATCCGCAAGAGCAAGATTCGTGGCGTCGAATCCTTTGGCATGCTGTGCTCCGGCAGCGAGCTGGGTCTGGAAGACACGCCCGGCATCCTGGAACTGCCCGATGCGCTGGTGCCGGGGACGCCGCTGGCCAGCGCCATGCGCCTGGACGACAGCGTGCTGGAGATCGCGCTGACCCCGAACCGCGGGGACTGCTTCAGCGTGCGTGGCGTGGCCCGGGAACTGGCCTGCC
>JBFJTN010000233.1:0-5608 GCA_041625325.1 Oceanococcus sp.
GCGGGCTGAGCTGCAGCAGCACGCCGGCGAAGAGATCGTCATCCCGGACCCGCTCCAGCATGAAGCCCAGGCGCAGACCGCCCCAGCGCAGGCCCAGATAGGCATTGCCGCCCAGCCGGGACTCGCGCCGCGGCGTGGCGGAGGGATCGGCCGCCGGGCCGGTGGGCAGGTCGCGCCACTGCAGCTGGCCGGCGCGCAGCTCCCATTCCCAGCGGGCGCCGTGGTGGCGGTGATAGAGGAAGTTCTGCAGCAGCACATCGGCCGGATCGCCGGTGCTGTTCAGGTACAGGCTGGCATGGTGGCCGAAGCCGCGCGCGTGCAGGCTGTCGATATTCAGCAGGGCGCCGTTGAGCGAGCTGCGGAACTCCCGCCAGGCCCCGTTCAGGGAGGCGCGAAACTCGGGATCCGGCTCCAGGTCCTCCATGCCCGGCACCAGATCGAACAGGGCCAGACGGTCGGGGAAGGGAAAGCGCAGGTAGCGCATGCGCCCGTAGCGCAGGTTGTAGCTGACCGTGCTGCGCGCGCCGAAATGATAGCCGCGCGATTCCAGGTACAGCTCGTCGAAGGCCGGCTCGAACACCCCGATGCCGCCCAGTTCGCGGTTGGAGCGCAGCACCGCATTGATGCGCAGGCCCTGGGGCAGGTTGTACAGGCCGCGCAGCTGCAGGTTGCGCGCTTCCGAGCGGTCGCTCCACAGGCGCAGGGAGACGCTGCCTTCGAAATGACCGGTGTAGGGCGCGGTGCTGGGCAGCCACCAGCCCTCGGCCGCGCCGCCGGCCTGCAGGATCTGCCGGCTGGAGAAATCCGTCGCCTGGCTGGCGGCTGCCGCGCCGGAGGCGAGCAGGACAAGGGCGGCAAGGCAGACGGGCCGCCGGGCGGAACGCGGCAGCAGACGGAGGGGCGACCAGAGCATGCTCACATGATAGCCGCAGACGGACCGCTCACGGCCGCTGGCGACCGTTCACCATGCTCGGGCGCAGGCTCCCCGCTCACGTTCTACACTGTCGTCCGGACCTCAGGAGAGACAGCGCGTGCAGGCAGTGCCAGCCAGCCGGGCGTACTGGAGCTGCCAGCTGGCGGGCTGGGGCGGCTATGCGGTTCTGGCGATGCTGGCCGCGGTGCAGCTGGGCGGCGTCTCCTGGGCGCGCGCCGCCGCGGAGCTCCTGCCGCTGTGCGGCGGGGCCCTGCTGCTGACCCATCTGTGGCGAGACGCCATGCGGCGAAGGGACTGGCAGCGATTGCGCCTGCGCGCGCTGCTGCCACGGCTGCTGGCCTCCAGCCTGCTGCTGGGCCTGCTGCCGGGCACCGCCTTCTATTTCTCGGCCAGCGGCGAGGCCCAGCGTGTCGGTGCCGATCTGACCTTGAGCCCGCTGTGGGCCTGGCTCAACCAGGTGGTGAACTGGGCGTCCCTGTTCGCCGGCTGGGCGGGGGTCTATTTCGCGGTACTGGCCGCGCGCCGGCGGCAGCGGGCCGAGCTGCGCCAATCCGAACTGCAGCGCGCCCTGCAGGCGGCGGAGCTGGGCCTGCTCAAGGCCCAGCTGAACCCGCATTTCCTGTTCAACGCCCTGAATTCGATTCGCGCCCTGATCAGCGAGGATCCGGCCCGTGCCCAGGACGCGGTGACCCGTCTGGCCAGTACCCTGCGCCACAGTCTGGCGGTACAGCAGAACGAGTTGGTCACCCTGGACCACGAGCTGAACTTCGTCGGCGACTACCTGGCGCTGGAGAGCCTGCGTCTGGAAGACCGCCTGCGGGTCGAATATCGCATCGAGGAGGCGGCGCGCGGCCAGCGTCTGCCCAGCCTGCTGCTGCAGGGCCTGGTCGAGAACGCGATCAAGCACGGCCTGGCCGAGCTGCCGGCGGGCGGCACCCTGTCGGTGGCGGCCCGCTGCGCCCAGGGCCAGTTGCTGCTGGAAGTGTGCAATCCGCGGCCCGATCGCCCCGGCGCGGTGCCTGGCCATGGACTGGGCCTGCGCAATGCGGCCGAGCGCCTGCGTCTGCTGTTCGGTGAGCAGGCCGGCATCGCTCTGGATCTGGGCCGACCCGGCCTGGCCGTGGCCCGCGCGCATCTGCCGGCCCGCGCGTGAAAGTCCTGATCGTCGATGACGAGCCCCTGGCCCGGCGCGAACTGACTCGCCTGCTGGCAGCCCACCCCTGGGTGGAGATCTGCGGCGAGGCGGCGCATGCGGAAGAGGCCCAGGCGCAGATCGGCCGCCTGCAACCGGATCTGCTGCTGCTTGATGTGCAGATGCCGGGTGCCAGTGGCTTCGACCTGCTGGAGCGTCTGGAGCTGGCGCCCCGGGTCATCTTCACCACGGCCTTTGATCAGCACGCCGTGCGCGCCTTCGAGGTCAATGCCCTGGATTACCTGCTCAAGCCCATCGAGCCGGCCCGGCTGGCCGCGGCGCTGGAGCGGGCCCGGGCCGAGCGGGCGGAACAGGTGGCCGCGGGGCCGGCTCTGCAGCGGCTGTTCGTGCGTGATGGGGCCCGCTGCTGGTTCGTGCCCCTGGATGAAGTCAGCCTGATGAGCGCCCAAGGCAATTACGTGCGCCTGCACTGGGGTGAGCATCAGCCCTGGCTGGCGCGGCCGCTGGTGGCGCTGGAGCAGCGCCTGGACCCGGCCTGTTTCTTTCGCGCCAATCGCAGCCAGATCGTCAATCTGGAGCATGTGGTGGAGATCGAAGCCGGGGTCAACGGCCGCCTGCATCTGATCCTGCGCGACGGTGTCGAGGTGGAGATCTCGCGTCGCCAGGCGCGGCTGTTCCGCCGCCTGACCGAGGTCTGAGCCGCGCGGCTGTGCGCCCTGCTGCGCATGCCTGGCCGCGGTCGCGACCGTTCAGACGGGCCAGCCGACCGCCGGACAGGAATCCGCAGGCGGCCGGCCGGGGCGCGGCAAGCTGTCGGCTCCTGTTGCACTGGGCCCGGCCCGAAGCGAGCGACCATGAAGCTGATCAGATTCGGCTGCCTGACTTTGCTGTTGATCCTGCTGCCGCTGCCTGGCCAGCTGGCCCGCGCCGAGGTCTGTCCGTCCAGCCTCAGCCTGCCCGCAGGCTGGGAGGCCCGGACCCACGACGGCCTGACGATCCTGCGTGACGAGCAGCGGCGGGCGCAGCTGGTGATCGCCCGCTATCGTCTGGCCGACGGCGTGCCGCTCTCCCGGGCGATGGAGCGCTCGCTGGCGCTGCGCCGCCGGGCCGAGCAGGATCGCGCCGGCGGCCAGCTGCGCCTGGGCGCTGTGCATGCACGGCAGCGCGGCGCGCAACAGTGGTTGCATTACGCCGGGGAGGACCCGCTGCGCGCGCGCCACCTGAGCAACCTGATGCTGGGCGAGGGCCCCTGGCTGATCAATCTGCGCCTGGAAGTGCAGGACAGCTCGCCGGATGACTTTCGCGCCCTGCGCCGGCTGCTGTTCGCCAGCCTGCTGGGCTCGCAGGGCAGCGGGGCGCGCTGCGTTGGCGGGGTGGCCCTGGCCGCGCTGCCGGCTGTCCCCCTGCCGTCGGCCAGGCCATGGCTATCGACGCCCCTTGCCCTGCTGCCCTGAGCGCGGGCGGATCAGCGAGGAGCGCAGCAACTCGACGTAGGCCGCGTTGCGCGCGCTGATCTGTTCCGGCTCGTACAGGGAAACCCCGTCCAGCAGGCGGGCATAGGGGTCGAGAATCATCGGTCCCATCTGCAGGAACATCAGGATGTAGGCGGCCCAGTGCTCATCCACCCCGTCGGCCAGCATGCCGCGTTCGCGCAGGCGGGTGATCTGATCGAAGAACACGCTGCGGTACTTCTCGACCAGTTCCCCGCCGCGTACCGAGGGGTCGCCCAGGGCATAGCGCAGATAGGCGGCGAGCAGGCCCCCCTGCTGCTGGCTGAAGCGTACGGCGCGATCGGCCATGCCCAGCATGGGTTCGTCCGGTCCGCCGGTGAAGATCTCCTCGGTGTAACGGCGAAAACGCTCCAGCACATAGGCATCGGCGGCCTCGTGCAGGCCCTGCTTGGAGCCGAAGTACTTGCGGATCAGGGCGGTGGAGACCCCGGCTTCGGCCGCCAGCTCGCGCACCGAGGTGCCGTCATAGCCATTGCGCGCGAACAGTTGCACGGCGGCCTGCAACAACTTCTCCCGTCCGTTGCCCTGGCTGTCCTGGTCCTGCTGATTGCTCATGCCGCTGCTGTCCTTTGCTGTTTCCGCGCGCAATGTCCGCCCCGGGAGCGGCTGATTCGGGCTCCATTGTGCACGGATGGGATTGTTGCTAGGGTACACAATTGTAAACCCTTGGGAGTGCGCAGCCACCAGCTGCGTGCTCCGGCACCCGTTCCGGAGGTCCAGTACCCGGATGAACAGCCTCGAATCGTCTGCCCGCCCGTATCGTGCCGGGCTCCCCCGCGTGACCGCAGCCGCCCGGTCCTGGTTGTTGGTTTGCGCTGTCCTGTGGCTGCCCGACCCGGTAGCCGCGCAGCAGGAGGATGACCTGGACGCCTTCTTTGCTGGAGAGGAGGTCCGGAGCGAGGAACCGGCGGCATCGCCGACGCCCGCGCCGGCCGCGCCCGCTTCGGCCGCCAGCTCCGGAGCGGATGCGCCGCGCAGCATCGTGCTGCCCGAGCGCGCGCCACCGGCTGCGACACCGCCGCCAGCAGGGCATGCGCACAGGCTGGAGGAAATCGTGGTCACCGCCAGCAAGCGGGAAGCCAGCGTTCGCGATCTGGCCGGCAGCGTGGGGGCAGTTGGCGGCGAGCAGCTGGAGCAGCTGCACGCGGCCGGCATGGAGGACTACCTGAAGCTGGTGCCGGGGGTGACCCTGGCCGAGCAGGGCATCGACAACAGCATCCCGATCATCCGCGGCATCGCCACCGGCACGACCACCGAATTCACCGGCCTGACCACCGGCATCTACCTGGATGACATGCCCTTCCAGGACCTGTTCTCGCCGCTGTCCGTGCCCAACCTGAATCCCTTCGACCTGGAGCGGGTGGAGGTGCTCAAGGGCCCGCAGGGCACCCTGTTCGGCTCCGGCGCCCTGGCCGGCGCGGTGCGCTACATCGTGCGCAAGCCGCTGCTGAACGAGTTCCAGACCAAGCTGCAATACAGCTACGCCGATGTCAGCCAGGGTTCTCCCACGCAGAGTCTGGGTGGCGCGCTGAACCTGCCGCTGGGTGAGACCATTGCCCTGCGCGGGGTGGCGATGCGCCGGGAAAATGGCGGGCTGTATGACGTGGTGGTCGAGGATCAGACCGGCAGCCTCATCCGCGACGACCGCGACGCCGACCGCTCGGATCAGGATTCCTGGCGCCTGCTGGGCGCCTGGGAGCCCAGCGAGCGGCTCAGCCTGTCGGCCCTGCATTTCGCCCAGGTGTCCGAGCAGGACGACTATTTCGCCTTCGCCAGCCAGCGGCAACGGCCCGAGCGCGACGAGCAGCCCACCGCCAGCCCGCGCGAAAGCGAGTTCGGTGGCACCAATCTCGGCGCCAACTATCGGGCGGATCGCTTCGACCTGCTCTACTCCGGCAACCTGCTGGACAAGCAGACCTGGCAGACCCTGTATCAGGAAGCCGCGCTGGGTCTGGGCAACCAGGGCCAGACCAAGGCGCCGAACACCATCGCCGGCTGGGTCGACGGCAC
>JBFJTN010000234.1:0-5537 GCA_041625325.1 Oceanococcus sp.
ACATGGCGGCCGGCCGCCTTCTGGCCCAGTTCGATACGGGTGCTGCGGTGATCCAGGAACAGGCCGGTGTCCAGATAGTCGGTGAAGTTGACCAGCAGGGTGAGCCCGGCCTCCTGGACCGGATGGAACTGGGCCTTTCGATCCAGCTTTTCGTACTGGGCGCTGCCCTTCTGGCGCTGACGGCGCTTGAGCACGATGCGCTCGGCCGGCAGCTCCAGCACCTGGGCCACGCTGGCCAGGATGTCCTGCAGGCGCTGGGCCACCTTGTCCGGGTCCAGTTGCGCGGGTGCGGCGTACTCCTGCACCACCGCCCACAGTTCCTCGCAGTGGTAGAGGTCGATGGCGGCGGCGTATTCGGGCAGATCCGCGTCGTACAGGCGATAGCAGCTGACCCCCTGACGCCGGGCCCAGCGGCCGAAATGGCGCAGATTCTTCTGCAGACGATTGACCAGGGGCGCGGCCGCTTCGCCCGGGCGCTCGGGCACCGCGAGCTGCGGGACCGGCGCCTCGGCGGCCGGCGGCGGCCGTTTCGCGCCGCCGTCAATCGCCCCCACGGCCAGCTCGAAACCTCCCTGACCCCGTCGCACGCTCAGGGCCTGCTCGGCCCGCCATTGCCAGCGCGCCTCGCGCTCACGTTCCTGGCCCAGCGACAGCGCGGCCACCCGCCAGCCCGCGAAACGCCGCCGCAGCAGCGCCTCGACATGACGCATGCGCTCCGCCCGCTGATGCCCCGGCGCCTCGCTGGGCGGCAGCGCCACGCAGCCTGGGCCTTCGGGCAGCGCGTGACGTTCGGCCGAACCCAGCTGCCAGTCGATCAGGCGATCCACCCCGGCGGCGCGACAGGCGCGGCGGGCCGCTTCCAGGGTCTCGCGTCGCTCCTCCCAGGCGTGCACCCGCGGCGCCGGCGGCGGCTGCATCTGCGCCCTCGCCTGTTCGGCCAGGCGCTGCCACAGCGCCGGCACATGGCCCAGCCAGCGCTCGAAGCCGATCTCCTCCAGCTGCAGGCCGGGCGCCACCCGCGCGCTCATCTGGGCGGCCGCCAGCAGCAGGTCCACATCACCGGCGCCGAGTACGACCAGCGGCTGGGCTTCGGCCTGCCAGCGCGCCAGCTGCAGCAGCGCCGCCCCCAGGCCACCACGCCAGCGCGCCGCGTCGATGCCTGCCGGCGCGCGGCGCAGCCCGCCGCCGGACAGGTCCAGGGACAGTTCGGCCTGGCGCCGGTGCACGAACAGGTTCAGGCGCAGGTCCGGCCGCCGGGTGTCGACACCGGGACGCTCCCCGCAGCGTGTGCGGAACTGATCGACGATGGCGTCCTTCACCTTGAGGGCGGCGAAATGCGGGTTGCCCAGCCGGGTGTCACGCAGCTTGGCCTCCACCAGCAAGCTGCCGGTGACGGCGAGATGCTCGCTCCAGTCGATCTCCCCCACGGCGCGATACACGGCCTCGGGATCGTCCGCCTCGAAGCGGGTCAGGCGCAGCAGCAGGCGATGCGCCAGACGCGAATGCAGGGCGATGCGGTAGACCGGCTCCAGGCCATCGCAGTCCAGCGCGACCCCGCCGCGGGTGCCCCGGGCACCGGCCAGGCCCAGCCCCTGCAGCTCACGTGCCAGCGACTGTTCCAGGCCCTGCGGACAGGTGATGAAGAGGGAATCCATGCGGTGGCGACGGGGAAAACCCGCAAGCTTGGCCAATTGCCGCGGTGGGCGCAATCAGCGGCACAGGCTGTGGCTGAATGTCAGGGGCTCTTCGCCGCGGCGGTACCAGAAGTCCTGGCAGCGACAGCGGACCACCTCATCCGCGCCGGTTTCACAGTCGCTGGGACAGCGCACGAACTTCTCGCCGGCCACGCAGACGATGCGCGGACCCTCGCGGGGCGTCTCGCCACCTCCGCCCTGCGGCCAGCGCAGCAACAGCAGCAGACCGATCAGGAGCAGGATCAACAGGGCACGCAACATGTGTCGATTGTAGGCGCGCGCGGCCTGTGACCGGCGCGCCGATAATGCGCAGGCAGACGATCGCGGGCGCCCTGCGCTAGAATGGTGCAGCACGACAATAACCGACCCACCGCCGGCCTGAGGAGCGTCGGCCCCAGTTGACGCCCGAGGCGTCAAGACGGAGCCCCGATGGAGCCCCTGGCCCTGTTGCTGTCGCGCATACAGTTCGGTCTGACGATCGGCTACCACATCTTGTTTCCCACTCTCAGCATGGGCCTGGCGATGTTCCTGGTCGTGCTCGAGGCGCTGGAGCTGAGAACGGGACGCGCCGTCTACCGCCAGCTTGGCATCTTCTGGTCGCGCATCTTCGCCCTGTCCTTCGGCATGGGGGTGGTCAGCGGGGTGGTGCTGTCCTACGAGATCGGCACCAACTTCGGCCGCTTCTCCGAGATTGCCGGCCCGGTGGTTGGTCCCTTGATGAGCTACGAGGTGATGAGCGCCTTTTTCCTCGAGGCGGGCTTCCTCGGCATCATGCTGCTGGGCCGCCAGCGGGTCGGACCCCGCATGCACTTCTTCGCCACCGTGATGGTGGCCCTGGGCACCCTCATGTCGGCTTTCTGGATCCTCTCGGCCAACTCCTTCATGCACACCCCGGCGGGCCATGTCATCGATCCCGACGGGCGTCTCACCGTGGCCTCCTGGACGGCAGTGATCTTCAATCCGTCCTTTCCCTATCGTTTCGCCCACATGGTCACGGCCTCCTATCTGACCACCGCCTTCGTCCTGGCGGCGGTGGGCGCCTGGCAGCTGCTGCGCGCCCGCCAGCAGGAGCTGGCCCGGCTGAGCCTGCGCTTCGGCCTCGGCGCCGCCCTGCTGCTGGCGCCGCTGCAGGTGCTGATCGGCGACCTGCACGGGCTCAACACCCTGGAGCATCAGCCGATGAAGGTGGCCGCCATGGAGGGCCACTGGCACACCTCCGGGCAGGTGCCGCTGCTGCTGTTCGCCTGGCCCGACCAGCAGGCTGCCACCAATCATTTCGAGATCGGCGTGCCGCGCCTGGCCAGTCTGATTCTCACCCATGACCCTGACGGCGTGGTACCGGGCCTGGATCAGGTGCCAGCCGAGGACCGGCCACCGGTCGCGCCGGTCTTCTTCAGTTTCCGGCTGATGGTGGGCTGCGGCCTGATCATGCTGCTGCTGGCCGCCTGGGGCGGCCTGCAGTGGTGGCGGGGCGCGCTGGAGAGCGACACCCGATTGCTGCGCGCCCTGGTGCTGGCCGGACCGATCGGCTTCATCGCCGTGCTGGCCGGCTGGATCACCACCGAAATCGGCCGCCAGCCCTGGACCGTGCAGGGCCTGCTGCGCACCGCGGAGGCCGGCTCGGCGGTCAGCGCCAGCGCGGTGGCCGCCTCTCTGACCGCCTTCGCCATCGTCTACCCGCTGCTGTTCGCCGCCTTCCTGGTCTATTTCCGCCGCCTGATCGACAAGAGCCCGGACGATGGCCACGCCCCGACCCCGCATGAAGGCCGACCCGCCTTCAGCCGCGCCACGGAGATCAACTGATGGACATGCTGCCGCTGATCTGGGCCGGCTTCATCGCCATCGGCATCACCCTGTACGTGATCCTGGATGGCTTCTCGCTGGGAGTGGGCATCCTGTTTCCCTTCGCCCGGCGCGGCCGCGAGCGGGATCTGATGATGGCCAGCGTCGCCCCGGTCTGGGACGGCAACCAGACCTGGCTGGTCGGCGGCGGCGCCGCCCTGTTCACCGCCTTTCCCAAAGCCTTCAACCTGCTGCTCTCCGCCCTGTACCTGCCGCTGATCCTCATGCTGATCGCCCTGGTGTTCCGCGGCGTGGCCTTCGAGTTCCGCTTCAAGGCGGAGCGTGAAGACCTGTGGAACTACGCCTTCATCGGCGGCTCGACGGTGGCGGCCTTCTGCCAGGGCCTGGTGCTGGGCACCTATGTGCAGGGTTTCGACTACGCCGATGGCCGTCTGCTGGTCGGCAGCCTGGATTTTCTGTCGCCCTTTTCGCTGCTCACCGGTTTCGGCGTGGTCCTGGCCTACGCCCTGCTCGGCGCCTGCTGGCTGATCGTGAAGCTGGAAGGGGACCTGCAGCGCCGCGCGTTTCGCTGGGCCCGGCGCCTGCTGCCGGCGGTGATCGGCATGATCGGCGCGGTCAGCGCGCTGACCCCGCTGCTGGTGCCCGAGATTGCCGAGCGCTGGTTCCATGGCCCCAACCTGCTGCTGCTCAGCCCCATCCCGCTGTGGACCCTGGCCCTGTCCGGCCTGCTCTGGCTGCTGCTGCGCCGCGCCCGGCCCGGCAGCGAGCTGTGGACCTTCGTCTGCACCATCGCGCTGTATGTGCTGACCCTGTTCGGTCTCGGTGTCAGCCTCTGGCCCTACGTGGTCCCGCGCGTCTTCAGCTTCTGGGATCTCGCCGCACCGGCCGGCTCGCTGCACTTCACCATGGTCGGGGTGCTGCTCATCGTGCCGGTGATCCTGGCCTACACCGCCCACGCCTATTACGTGTTCCGGGGCAAGGTCGACCTGGATACCGTCTACCACTGAATCCGGCGGGCCGGCCCTGTCGCCGGCCCGCCCGGGGGATCAGCGTTGCGACCAGTCCAGCAGACTGACGTCCGCCCCCTGGTAGTCACCCAGGCTGGCGCTGGCATGACGATAGATCTGCACCGGCCGCTCGAAGCGGGACAGGCCGGCGACGACCACGCCCTCGCCAAGCAGGACGCGCACCGGCTTCTGGCTGTCGCCGTGACGGGACGCGCGAACATTCAGGCCCTGTTCCACGCGGCTGCCATCCAGCAGTTCGATTTCACCGCTCACCGTCTCGACCATGCCGGCGACCCGGGCCTGCTCCGCGCGCAGGTGGCCGTGGACCAGGCGCACGCTACCGCCCACCGAGACGCCGCGCCGCAGATGGATCGGCCCGTTCACGCTCTGGATATCCTCCGTCAGCCGGGCGTCGTCGGCCAGTTCGATATCGCCGTTCACTGAATCGATGCGCGCCAAGCGGCTCCGCGCCCCGACCCGCACCGGCCCGTTGACGCTGGAGACGCTTTCGAGCTGGCTGTCCGGCCCGATGTCGATGCGGCCATTGACCGAGGCGATCTGCTCGGCCTGGCTGTGCGCCGGCAGCCGGATATTGCGATTCACCGTGCTGCTGGTGGCGGCGTCTTCCCAGCCGGATTCGTCGGCACTGACGATGAAGACGCAGGAGGCCAGGGTGAGACTGGCAGCGACAAGACAAAGATTGAGCATGGCTTTCATGAAGCTTCCTGACAGTGTGTGCCATTTGGAAAATCACGAATCGTGCCAGCCCTGAAGGCCTGATTTTCCGGGCCTGAGGACAGCTCCCCACGCTTAACGTGGTTTCGTGGACCAATAAATGGTTCTTTTGACTCCTATTGTCCCTTGGCGGACCTTCCTCTCACTGCGAGACGCTCGGCACCGCCCCCTGGGTTCACTGGGGGAAAATGGCGGCGGCTGGGTTCGTCCTGCTGCCGGATGCTCTCCATGGGAGCTCACGCCGGGCCCTGCCGCCTGTTCCGGGCGCTGTCCCCCGCGCCGCTTCGCGGTTCCCTGC
>JBFJTN010000235.1:0-5490 GCA_041625325.1 Oceanococcus sp.
CAGCTGGGTGCCATTGGTCAGCGCGAAGCCGGCGATGATCTCATCCAGGCTCAGGCCGCCCTGGGCGCCGATCACCAGCGCCAGCAGCGCGTCGACCGGGGAGCCCGTCAGGTTGCCATCACCCACGGCGCCAGCCAGCACGCCCTGCAGCGGGTCGACGGTGGAGCCATCGGTGACTTCCCACAGACCGGTGGTGGCGTTCAGCGCGGAGGGGTTGAGGATCAGCGCCAGCGCGCCGGTGCTCGGGTTCTGCAGCGGCGACAGGGCGCCATTCAGGCCCTGATTGAACAGCGGGGTCACGACCTGGCCCACGCCGGAGCCGAGCGTGGCACTCAGCTGGGCGATGCCGGCCGCGATGTCAGCGCTGAAGGTCTGACCGGTGGCGGCGTCGACGTCGGCCACGGGCACCACGCCCAGCAGCACGTTGTTGAGCAGGTTGTCGATCATGGTGCCGGTGGTGGCGGCGGTGTTGGCACCGTCGTAGTTGCCCACATGCGGCATGATCGCGGCCACGTCGGTCACGGCGTCGGCAATGCTGGCCAGGGTCGCACCGATGACCGGCGCGTTCTGCAGTTCGGCCGGCGCCGTGCCCATGGCGGCGGACAGGGCGGTCAGGGCCGGGGCCAGGGTCGCGGTGACCGAGGTCAGGTTCGGATCGCCATCCGTTTCACCCAGGGCGGTGGACAGATCGAGCACGGCCTGGCCAATTGCCGCCAGCGGCGTGCCGCTCAGCGGGTTGGTGGTGCCGGTGCTGCCGGCCACGTCCGGGTCGCAGGTGCCACGATCGCTCATCTGCACCAGGGTGGATTGCAGCATGGCGGCGAAGCGTTCCAGCGAGGCCTGCATGTTGGCCTGGCCCGCATTGAAGGCATCGTAAGGGTCAGCACCGTCGGCCAGGCCGGCCGAGGAGGCCAGCACCGAATCTGGCGCATCGACCAGATAATTCAGGGCTGCGGCCGCGCAGGCCACGGTGCCGTCCAGTGGCGAGGGCAGCTGGCTGCCGACCTGATCCACGATGACACCGGTGACGACGCCATCCTGTACCGGATCCATCGGGCCGGTGACCTTCTCGCCACCCGACGGAGCGGGGGTCGGAGCAGGCGTCGGCGCGGCGGTCGGCTGGGGTGTGGGGGCCGGCGTGGCCGCCGGCGGATTGTTGTTGACCGTGCGGCTGCTGCTGCCTCCGCAGGCGCTCAGCGCCATCGCGGCGCCGAAAATGAGGCTGAGTCCGAGCGTCCTGCCCAAACCGGTTTCCGATTGATCCATTGCTTGCTCCTGAGTCAAGAAGATTGACGCCCACCCCCTTTGGGGGCGCTGGGAGGCATTGGATCGGAAGCCCGGTAAAGAAACTGTGATTGAAATGCGATGCAGATCGCGAGGCAATTTGAAAGCAATGGCACTCGCGATCTGCAGCGCTCAGGCCGGCCTTATTCCGGGCCGGTCGTCTCTTCGGGCAGCGACTTGAGCAGCATGTCGTGGCTCATGTGCATGGCGTCCACCGCGTACTGGGCCATGGCAAAGCTGCGTCCGGCGGTGCGCGCGTTGATGCGGCGCGCTTCGGCGGCAAGATCCTCGCCGGCATCCTCCGGGGCCTGTGCTTCCAGCTGCAGATAGCGTTCGCTGTCCTGGCGCGCGCTGCGCACCAGCAGGCGCAGGCCATCCTTGCGCAGGAACTCGATCTCGGTCCAGGCCAGGCCCTCGGGCAGGGTCATGGCCACGTCCTGCAGACGCAGCCGGGACAGTGCGGCGCCCAGGCGGTTGATATTGGCCAGATCCAGCTCGCGGTCCTGTGGCGGGGCCGGCTCCAGGTCGAAGGTGGCCTGGGCCTCGTCGCTGCGGCTCAGCCTGTACTCGGGGCCTTTCAGGGGGCTGACCCGGATGCTCTGCAGCTGATCACGCGGGACATCCACCAGCGCCTTGTCCAGCCAGGCCGTCGCTTCCCGGGGCAGGGTGATGCGACTGTCCAGCAGCCAGCTCTGGGCCTCGCCGGAACGCCGTACGTAGCTGCCCCGCTTGTCGGACTTGCCGATCAGCAGGTCCAGCACCGTGCTGTCGCCCGTGCTGGCCACGAGGCGCAGGGTGGTGTCCTGCGCGGCCTCGATGTCCTGCACGCCCAGCCGATCGTAGTACTCCGCCTGCGCGGTCTTGCGCTCCAGCACGCGGGCTTCGGCCAGCTTGCGCAGCTCCCTGCGCAGCACCTCGGTTTCGGCCGGATAGGCATTGCGCTCGGCGACCCGCCATTGATCGCCGTCCAGGCTGAGGGTGACCGGATCGGCGCCGGCGGCCTGGACCTGCAGCCGGTCGATCTGGGCCAGTTGCTCGCCCAGTTGCGGGGCAAACAGCGCCCCGTCGGCGGCGCCGAACTTCTGCTGCTCGCGGTGGCTGAGGAACCAGGCGGCGATCAGTGCCACCGCGACGGTGGCAACGAGAATCCTGAACTGCTTCATGCTCGACCTCCCTGGCGGCGGCGCAGGCCCAGGGCCAGCGCGATAACGATGATCAGCAGCGGCACCAGGCCGGTATTGACGAACTTCAGGGTCGCCTGCAGGGCTTCGATGTCCTTGTTCAGGCTGTGCTGCACCTCGCGCAGCTGCTTGCGGGTGGCCAGCTGCTCCTGGCGGAAGCCGTCGACCTCGGCCCGCTGCTCGGGCGTCAGGGTCAGGACATTGCCCTCACCACGCTGGGCCTGCAGCTCGCTCAGCTTGGCTTCCAGCTCGCGCAGCTTGTCCTGCAACTGCTCCTCGACCTTGCGGAACGCGGCGTCGGCCTCGCGCTCCATGGCCTCGATGCGGGTGAAGGGGCGGGCAAAGCCGGCCTGGCTGCGAATCCCGATCACGTCGGAGGAACCGAGCAGGTTGTCCACCGCATTGACCAGGAAGTCCCCATTGCCGGCGAAGGGCGTGGCCAGGGTCTGGCCCAGGAAGTTCTGCACCTGCACCCAGAAGCGGTCGGTCAGCATGTCGGTGTCGGCCACCACGATCACGTTGATCTCGCCGTCGGCGCTGGCCCGGTGATCGGGGTTTTCGATGCCGTCTGGCGGCGCATCGCCATAGGCGCTGCTGGCCGGGCCCTGCAGACGCGCGGCCACCGCATAGGTTTCGCCCGTGGGGGTGAAGCCGGACTGCAGGCTGGCCGGGTTCATCTGCGGCTGGATGCGGAAGGCCGGAATCGGCGCGGCGCGGTCGCTGGAGAAGATCAGCGGGCTGAAGCGGGTGCTGGCGCCCTCGATCGGCTCCAGGATGCCAGCCAGGCCCAGGTTGATGCTGCCCAGATCCTGGGTGATCACATCGTCGCCGGCGAAATAGGCCGGATCGTCCATGCCCAGCATGCCCAGGTGATAGACCGGGCGCTGCGACTGCCGGGTCTGCACCTGCAGGGCCGCCGCGCCGTCACCCAGCACGTCGCCGGTCTGCTTGACGCCCCAGGCCGCGAACAGCGGCTCAAAGTCCGAATTCGGTCCCGGTCCCTCCGCCATGGCGCCCATGCCGCCGGCCGCAGCGGTTTCCGCGTAAGGGTCGACGAAGACCAGCGCCTTGCCGCCGCCGAGCACGAACTGATCGATCGCGTACAGCGTCGCCTCGGGCAGGTTGGCCGGGTGGATGATGACCAGCAGTTCCACATCCTCGGCAAAGGCGCTCGCTTCCGGGTCGATCTCCTCGACCTCGAAGAACTCGCGCAGCTGCTCGATGGCCATCCAGGGCGGGGTGGGCTGCATGGTCTGCGGGCTGAAGCCGCCGGCCACGTCCAGCCGGCTCATCAGACCGACCCTGGGCTTCTTCGGATTGGCCAGGCTGTAGATCAGCTTGGCCACGTCGTATTCCAGCAGCGACTCGCGATTGGGCTGGAAGAAGGCGATGGTCTCGATGTCATCCAGCGTGTTGGTGCCGGCCAGGCCGAAGTACAGGCTGTCGCCGGCATCGTTCAGCGGCACCGCCTGGATGCCCAGTTCCACCGCCCGGTCCTCCTCGGTGGAGAAGGGCTCGGGCGCGATCAGCTCCAGGCGCAGCTTGTCGCCACCGCGCAGGGCCACTTCCTCCAGGAACTCCTGCACCCGGGTGGCGTAGGTCTGCAGCGGCGGCACGCTGGCCGCGGCCTCGCGGTTGTAGAAGAAGTACAGCGTCACCGGCTCCTCGATCTTGTCGAGGATGTTGCGGGTGCCTTCGCTGAGGGTGTAGAGCCGGTTTTCGGTCAGGTCCAGGCGCCAGCCCTTGAACAGCAGCTGGCTGAGGGTGACCACCGCCAGCAGGCCGATCGCGACGATGAGCAGGCTGCTGCGGCCGTAGGCCTTGTAGTGTGTCATGCGTCTCTCCTAGTCGGCTTTCTTCAGGTCGATCACGATGGCGCTGGCGTAGAGCCAGGCGACGATGAAGGCGCAGAAGAAGATCAGATCGCGCAGATCGATCACGCCCCGGGTGATGGCCTGGAAGTGGGTCAGGAAGGAGAGGCTGGCGATGGCACGGGTGATGCCATCGGGCAGCCAGGCGGAGAACATGTCCAGCACCAGGGGGAAGCCCGCCAGGGTGAAGACGAAGCAGACCATCAGCGAGACCACGAAGGCGATGACCTGGCTCTTGGTGCTGGCCGAAATGCAGATGCCCACGGCCAGATAGGCGCCGGCCATCAGCAGCGAGCCGATGTAGGCGGCCAGGATGACCCCGTTGTCGGGATTGCCCAGGTAGTTCACGGTCAACCACATGGGCAGGGTGCCGGCCAGGGCGATGGCGATGAAGGCCCAGGCCGCGAGGAACTTGCCCCAGACCGCCTGGCCCATGCGGACCGGCAGGGTCAGCAACAGCTCGATCGAGCCCGCCTTGCGCTCCTCGGCCCAGACCCGCATCGAAATGGCCGGGATCAGGAACAGGTAGAGCCAGGGATGGAAGGTGAAGAAGCTCTGCAGATCAGCCTGCCCGCGACCGAAGAAGTTGCCCAGATAGAAGGTGAAGACCCCGGTCAGGATCAGGAAGATCACGATGAAGATGTAGGCCAGCGGGGTGGCGAAATAGGCCGCCAGTTCGCGGCGGAAGATGATGTTCGTCGCGTTCATGACAGGTCTCCCCCGGTGATCTGGCGGAAGTAGTCGTCCAGCTTGCCGGATTCGGTCTGGGCGGCCAGATTGGCCGGGGTGTCATCGGCCAGCAGCTTGCCGCGGGCGATGACCATGGCCCGCGAACAGACCGCGTCGACCTCTTCCAGGATGTGGGTGGAGATGATCACGATCTTGTCCTTGGCCATGCCCTGGATCAGGCGCCGCACCTCGTGCTTCTGGTTCGGATCCAGGCCGTCGGTGGGCTCGTCCAGGATCAGCACCTGCGGATCGTGCAGGATGGCCTGGGCCAGCCCGACCCGGCGACGGAAACCCTTGGACAGGGTTTCCAGCTTCTGCTGCAGCACATCGCCCAGGTGGATGTCGGCGACCACCGCATCGATGCGGGCCTGTTTCCGGGTCCCGCTCAAACCGCGAATGTCAGCAATGAAGCCCAGGAACTGGGC
>JBFJTN010000236.1:0-5464 GCA_041625325.1 Oceanococcus sp.
GACCTGGTGCAGCTGGGCATCATCGGCCTGATGGGCATCCTGTTCGGCGATCAGGAACTGCCCGGGCGCGGCGTGCTGCAGGCGCAGCCAGCGCAGTCGGGTGCCGCTGGCCAGCTGCAGTTGCTGACGCAGCAGGGCGATGCCCTGACGGCCGCCGATCTGCTCCTCCACCAGTTCCGCGCTCACGCCGCTGTCCAGGGCCAGGCTCAGCTGGACGCTGGACAGCACCGAGTGGTCCTGGCTGTGCAGCATCAGCAGGCGGATCGGTTGCGCCGGGCTGCGGGCGAGGTGCAGGCGGTAATTTCGGGCCGGCACCTGCTCCAGCAGCCCGGCAAGGGGGAGATCGGCAGCCGGCATGTCCGGCTCGATCGCCTCCAGGGTCAGATCAGGATCGGACAGCTCGGGCAGGAACTGGCCATCCAGCAGCACCAGGCGGTGACCCGCGGCGTCCTGCAGCGAGCCTTTCAGCAGCGCTGCTGCGGCAGACGGGTTCGCCGCCGGCGCGGCCAGGGGATTGTCGACCTTGGCGATCAGGCGGCTGAGGTCGGTGTACTTCCAGGCTTCCAGCCGGCCGTGGGGCAGGGTGATGCCGCTGATGTCGACCTGGCCGCTCATTGGCCGCGTGGTCCGCTGCTGTCGGTCATATGGGCGTAACCGCGCTGCTCCAGCTCCAGGGCCAGCTCGGGGCCGCCGGAGGCGACGATACGGCCGCCCGCCAGCACGTGGACAAAATCCGGCTTGATATGGTCGAGCAGGCGCTGATAGTGAGTGACCAGGACCACGGCGCGCGCCGGGTCGCGCAGGGCATTGACCCCGTCGGAGACCACTTTCAGGGCATCGATGTCCAGGCCGGAGTCGGTTTCATCCAGAATCGCCAGGCGCGGCTCCAGGACCAGCATCTGCAGGATTTCATTGCGCTTTTTCTCGCCGCCGGAGAAGCCCTCATTGACCCCGCGCTGCAGCATGGCGTCGGGAATCTGCATCTTCTGCGCGGCCGCCTTGACCTTCTGCAGCAGTTCCAGCGGAGTCGCTTCCTCCTGGCCCTGGGCCTTGCGGCGCGCATTCACCGCGGCCTTGAGCAGGGTCATGTTGCTGACCCCCGGCACTTCCACCGGATACTGAAAACCCAGGAAGATGCCGGCACAGGCCCGCTCCTCGGGCTCCAGCTCCAGCAGGTCGGCGCCGTCGTAGCGCACGCTGCCGCCGGTGACGGTGTAGCTGTCACGCCCGGCCAGCACGCCGGCCAGGGTGCTCTTGCCCGAGCCATTGGGCCCCATGATGGCGTGCACCTCGCCGGCGTTCACGGTGAGGTTGATGCCCTGCAGGATGGTCTTGTCCTGGACTGTCGCGGAAAGATTCTCGATGTTCAGCATGATGTTTCGATGATGTGGCGCGAGCGCCGTGATGAATTAACCGACCGCGCCTTCCAGGGAGACGCTGAGCAGGCGCTGGGCTTCCACCGCGAATTCCATCGGCAGCTCGCGGAACACGTCCTTGCAGAAGCCATTGACGATCATGGAGACCGCCTCTTCCTCGCCGATGCCGCGTGAGCGCAGGTAGAACAGCTGGTCGTCGCCGATCTTGGAGGTGGTCGCCTCGTGCTCGCACTGGGCGGTCGGATGACGGGTCTCCAGATAGGGCACGGTGTGGGCGCCACAGCGATCGCCGATCAGCAGGGAGTCGCACTGGGTGTAGTTGCGGGCGCCTTCCGCGCGCGGGGAAATCTTCACCAGGCCACGGTAGGTCTGGTTGCCGTGACCGGCCGAGATGCCCTTGGACACGATGGTCGAACGGGTGTTGCGCCCCAGGTGGACCATCTTGGTGCCGGTATCGGCCTGCTGGCGGTGATGGGACAGGGCGACCGAGTAGAACTCGCCCACCGAGTTGTCGCCGCGCAGCACGCAGCCCGGATATTTCCAGGTCACCGCCGAGCCGGTCTCGACCTGGGTCCAGGAGATCTTGGAGGCGACCCCGCGGCATTCGCCGCGCTTGGTCACGAAGTTGTAGATACCACCCTTGCCGTCCTCGTCGCCCGGATACCAGTTCTGCACCGTCGAGTACTTGATCTCGGCCCGGTCCATCGCGACCAGTTCCACCACCGCAGCGTGCAGCTGGTTCTCGTCGCGCATCGGTGCGGTGCAGCCTTCCAGGTAGGAGACGTAGCTGTCGTCCTCGGCCACGATCAGGGTGCGCTCGAACTGGCCGGTGTTGCGCTCGTTGATGCGGAAGTAGGTGGACAGTTCCATCGGGCAGCGCACGCCCTTGGGGATGTAGACGAAAGAGCCGTCGGTGAACACCGCCGAATTCAGCGCGGCGAAATAGTTGTCGCGGCTGGGCACCACGGAACCCAGGTGCTCGCGAATCAGTTCCGGGTGCTTGCGCACCGCCTCGGAGATGGGGCAGAACAGCACCCCGGCGTCGGCCAGCTTTTCCTGGAAGGTGGTGGCCACCGAGACACTGTCGAAGACCATGTCCACCGCCACGCCGGCCAGCGCGGCACGCTCGTGCACCGGGATGCCCAGCTTCTCGTAGGTTTCCAGCAGCTTGGGGTCAACTTCGTCGAGGCTCTTCGGGCCGTCAGCCATGCTCTTGGGCGCCGAATAGTAGGAGATGGCCTGATAGTCGATCGGCCCATATTGCACGTTGGCCCAGCGCGGCTCGCGCATCTTCAGCCAGTACTCGTAGGCCTGCAGGCGCCAGTCGAGCAGCCAGGCCGGCTCCTTCTTGCGCACCGAAATCGCCCGGATCACGTCCTCGTTGAGGCCGGGCGGGATGGTGTCGGACTCCAGGTCGGTGACGAAGCCGGCCGTGTATTCGCGCTTGCGGATGATCTCGTCAAGCGCCGTCGGTTCAGTGGGCATTGTTGGCGATTCCTGTAAGGCTCTGGCGGCGCAGTTCGGCCGCCGGTTGCAGCAGGTCGGCCAGGCTCAGCTGGCTGAGGCTGCGGATGATCGTGGCATTGATGATCTGCCAGTGCCGGCGCACCCTGCAGTGGCCGGACAAGGAGCAGTCATGCTGTGCGCTGCTGCACTCGGTGACCGCAATCGGCCCCTCCACCGCACGGACGATTTCGGCCACCGTAATATCGCCCGCATCGCGACACAGACGGTAGCCGCCAGCGGCGCCGCGGGCGGATTCCACCAGCGCGCCACGCGCCAGCAGTTTCAGGGTCTTGCTGACCATCGGCGCGCTGACTCCGGTGGCCTCGGCGAGCTCACCGACATTCAGCCAGGCCGGTGCCCGCTGCGCCAGGCAGGACATCAGCACCGTGGCGTAATCCGCCTGTCGACTCAGTTTCAGCATATCGTACCAATTTGGTCCTATTATCCGCCAAAAAAAGGCGCAGTACCAGACTGCGCCTTTCGAAAAGACTGGCGGCGCGGGCCTAGCCCTGCACGACCTTCACTTCCACGCGACGGTTCTTGCGCCGGCCGCTGAAGTCGTCATTCGCGGTGACCGGGGCGCTGCCGCCGTAACCACGCGCCTTCAGACGAGAGGCATTGATGCCAGCGTCGATCAGGTAGCGGCGCACGGCCGCGGCGCGGCGCTGCGACAGGTCGATGTTGTAGTACTCGTCACCTTCGTCACTGGTGTGGCCGGCGATCTCGACCACGGTGCCCGGCATGCCCTTGAGCACCTGGGCCACGTCATCCAGCACGCCTTCGGCTTCGCTGGTGAGGATGTCGCTGTCGAACTCGAAGTTGACGTTGTTCAGCACCACCGCGCGATCCACCGCGCAGCCATGTTCGTCGACGGCTTCGTCCAGCACCGGGGCACGGCAGGCGCGATCAGGCGCCTTGCCGCTCTGACGGGCCTGCACGGCGCAGCCGGTGCCGTCGACCACGGTGCCGGCCGGGGTGCCGGGGCACAGGTCGGCGGAATCGCTCACGCCGTCGCCGTCGCTGTCATCGCCGGCGGGGGCGACCACGCCCACGGCGTCGCTGTCCGGAGCATCCGCGCGCGGTTCCGGGCCCAGCGGAATCTGGTAGCCCAGGCGCAGGATCGGTTCGATAAAGGCCTTCTTGCCGCCCAGGCCGGCACCTTCGTCAAAGTGCAGATCGCCGCGCAGCAGCGCTTCGAGGCGGAAGTTGCCACCCCAGCCGGGCAGCATGGCGCCCAGGCCGGCGGCAATGTTGGGGCTGAAGTAGTTGTCGCCCACGCCACCGTCGGAAGCGAGCAGGCCACCACGCAGCACGGCGAACAGGCCGTTGGCGCGATCGAAGTAGTTCAGCACACCCACATTGAGCGAGTAGATGTTGGTGCCGTCCAGGTCCTCGTAGGCCAGGTCCAGTTCGTAGTTCTGGCAGTCGCACATCGGCAGGCCGACGGTGATGGACAGGCCGAAATCGTCGTTCGCTCCACGGCCCGGATCGGCGATGGTGTAGCCAAGGGCGGGAGAAACGTACAGTCTGGAGTCGGAATTGGCCGCCTGGGCCGTTGCCACGACTCCCCCAAGAAGCGCGGCAGCAAGCACGATACGCATGATAGTCCCCGAGTGGTAGTGCTTAAAGGCGGCGGATTATAACGAAATCACTCCGCCTTCGATACGCGGGCCTGCAGTTCGCCCGCCTGCAGTTGCACGCGCAGGACTTCTCCTTCCGGCAGACCGGGGTCGCGCAGCACCTTGCCGTCATGCCAGGTGATGCTGTAACCGCGTCGCAGAACCTCCTGTGGTCCCAGGTCCGACAGGCGCAGACGCAGGTGCTCCTGGCGTCGGGCGCTGTCGCTCAGGCGTCGCTGCATGACCTGACGCAGCTGCCGGTCCAGAACCTGCCACTGCTGCCGACGCTGATCCAGACGCCGCAGCAGGCTGGCGGCGCTCAGACCCGCGCGTTGCGCCTGCAGGGCCTGGCGGCCGGCGCGCAGGCGCTGGCGCATCTGAACCTGCAAACGCTGTTGCAGGTCATCCAGCCACTGGCTGCGATCCAGCAGACGACGCTGGGGTGAGGCGGGCGCCAGACGGGCGGTCAGCTCGCGTTGGCGCCGGCGGGCGCCGAGCAGGAGTTGCTGCAGGACCTGGGCCAGGCGCAATCGGTCCTGGTTCAGGCGCTGATGCCAGTGCCGCTGATCCGGGCTCAGGCGTTCGGCCGCGGCGGTGGGTGTGGCGGCCCGCTCCGAGGCGATGAAGTCGGTGATGCTGAAGTCGATTTCGTGACCGACCGCGCTCAGGGTCGGGATGTTCGATGCGGCGAGGGCCCGGGCCACGGCCTCGTTATTGAAAGCCTGCAGATCCTCCAGCGAGCCGCCGCCGCGGGTCAGCAGCAGCACGTCGCATTCGTCACGGCGCTGTGCGGTGTGCAGGGCCTCGATGATGCGGGCCGGCGCGTCCGCGCCCTGGACCGGAATCGGGTAAAGGATCACCCGGGCCAGCGGATTGCGGCGGGCGAGGGTGGTGAGCACGTCATGAATGGCGGCGCCCTGCGGCGAACTCAGCACGCCGATGCAGCGTGGCGCTTCGGGCAGC
>JBFJTN010000237.1:0-5453 GCA_041625325.1 Oceanococcus sp.
GCCGACATGGTAGGTGTGGTAGCCATTGCCGCGCAGCAGCTCGGCGACGGTGACCACGCGGTCGTTCAGATAGCCCTCGTAGCCCGGCTGCCCCTTGTGCTCCGCTGGCGTCACGATGGCCATGTTGCCCAGGCCGTTGCGGTGATGATCGACCCCGGTCATCAGCGTGGCGCGGGTGGGCGAGCAGGACGCCGTGGTGTGGTAGTTGGAGAACAGGGTGCCGGCCCGGGCCAGCGCATCCAGATGCGGGGTGTGGATTTCGCTGCCGTAGACGCCCAGGTCGCTGAAGCCCACGTCATCGCCGATCAGCAGCACGATATTGGGCCGCCCGGCCGCCGGCGCCGGCAGACAGGGCAGGAGCAGCAGGGCGAGAAGGCAGGCGCGGAACGGACTCAACATGGACGGATCCCCGGGGCTAATGGCGGCTGCCGATATCATGCAGCGTGACCGCCTGCGAACCGATGGGCAGGGTGACGGTGAGGCCATCGTAGCCAATCGCAACGCCCTCGGGGCGGACGGCGCCGACCCCGCGCAGGAAGACCTGCTCGGCGATGCGGTTGGGTGGCGGCGGGACCAGATGATAGAGCACCAGCTGGCGGACCCCGGCCGCATTGGCGATCTCGGCGGCCTCGATTGGCGAGCTGTGATAATCCTGGATGTCGAACATGATCTTGCGCAGCTGGGCGTTGCCGGTGCTGTCGAAGTGCCGCTCCATCTGCTTGACCATGGGGCGGGCCAGGGCCTCGTGAAACAGCAGGTCGGCATCCTTCGCGAAGGCGACCATGGCCTCGCTGCGGATGGTATCCCCGCTGATGACCACGGAGCGTCCCCGATAGTCGAAGCGGTAACCGACCGCCGGTTCGATCGGCGCGTGCTCGACCCGGAACATCGTGATCTTCAGCGCGCCGTCGTCCAGCACGGTCGCGGAATCGCCCTGCAGCGCCACTTCCCGGGCCAGCATCTGCCCCCGGGCCGGGTCCAGGTACTGGGCGCCGTGGTGCGCGGTGCGGTACTGGCTGTCCAGGGCATAGGCGCGGCGGAAGCCCTCGACCACCTCGGCCACGCCGGGCGGTCCGTAAACCGTCAGCGGCTGCGGCCGGCCCTGGGCCCAGCTCATCATGTTGAATTCGCCCAGGTCACCGATGTGGTCGGAGTGGAAATGGGTGAGCAGCACGCCGCCGATGCGCTCGGCCGGGATGCGCCACAGGGCCAGATTGTTGGCGCTGCGGTTGCCGGTATCGACGACGTAGAAACGCCCGTCGGCGATGACCATCACGCAGGCCGCGGCCCGGTCGGCGACCGGCATCGGGGCGGCGCTGCCGCACAGCACGGCGCGCAGCGCATCATCGGTGAACAGATGCGTCGGGATGCTGGAGGCGCGGCGGGCGATCTCCCGCTGCATCAGGCGGTCCTGCACCGCGGGAATCTGCAGCAGCAGAACGAGGGACAGGGCGAGGGCGACGAGAAGGCCAGCCAGCCTGAGGACGAATGTCATGCGGATCTCCGTAGCAGCGGTGTCGATGAATGAGCAACGGGTGCGCGGGCATTCGAGCGCCCGCTTGCTTCAGGCGGCATGGCCGGGCGTCTCCCTGGCGAAGCGCGCGCGCAATCCGGCGCGCTCCAGCGGCGGGCCAAGCGGCATGTCCAGCGCATCGGCACGGCCGGCGTCGGCCAGCATCTGGCGCACGGCCTGCCGCCCGGCTTCGCTCAGGGCCAGAAACTCGCCCTGCACCCGCTGCAGCATCCATAGCGAGTATGGCATGGCCGGACGGGTGAACCGGCCATCGGTCAGCGCGCAGCTCACCGGCGCCAGCGCCCGCGGCAGCCGGCCGTGGCGCTCGCTGGCCTTTGCCACCAGCGCAGCGGTCGCTTCCATCTGCGGCAGGAACTCGTTGACGATGGAGTGCAGCGGCCGCTGCAGGCCGCTGGGAATGGCGTCGTCGGCCAGCCAGCTTCCGGCCTCGCCCTGGCCGGCATGCACCCGCCGAATCCAGTCGGCCAGATGCATGCGGGGCGCGATCAGCTCGCGCCGGGGCCAGGGGTCGCGGCCCAGATGGGCATAGAGCGGCCCGATCAGGGCGAAATCGGCCAGCGAAGGGCTCGGGCCGAGCAGGAAGGGCTGCCCGGACAGGTGTTCGTCCAGGGCGTCGAGCTGGGCCAGGGTCCAGGCTTCGATCAGGGCCAGCTGCTCCGGCACCACGCCCACCCCGGGCAGATAGCCGCGCAGCTGACCGGCGATCCGGCGCACCAGCGGACGGCGCAGGGCGGCGGGCGCCAATGGCAGCAGGGCGCGACCGGCGTCGTGCTCGAACAGGGCGTAGTTCTCGGGGTAGGACCAGCGGTAGTGCATGGCCGGCGGAATCCAGAATTCATCGGCCCAGGCCTCGATCAGCAGCGCCAGGATGCGCTGGCGCGGGCTGCTGGGCAGTACCGGGCGCCCCGGGTGCCGGGCTTCGAGCCCTTCGATGATGTGGGTGGTGTCCTGCAGCCACTCGCCCTGCGGCGAGACGAGCACCGGCATCACCGAGGCGCCGGTCCGGCGCGGAATCTGGCGCAGCAGGGTCCAGGCGTTCACGCTGCGTTCCCGAAACGGCAGTCCCTTGAAGCGCAGATAGGCGCGCAGCTTGCCGCTGAAGTAGGACAGCTCCCAGGCGTAAAGGGTGTAGGGATCGCTCATGCGCCGGCGCCGGTGAACGCGGGATGGATGAAGCGCGTGCTCAGGCGCCGGACCAGCAGGGGCGCGAAGCGCTTGGCCCAGTAGCTGCCGCGGGCGCCGCGGCCGGTGACGACCAGCGCCTGGCGCCGGGTGGCGCCGCGCAGCGCGTCACGGGCCACGGCCTCCGGGGTCGCGCCGTGGCGGCTGAACAGCCGCTCCAGACCCTTGCGCACGCGCCGGTCATCCATGCGCCCGAACAGCCTGACCTTGTCCGCGATCGGGGTGCGGACGAAGCTGGGGCAGACGGTGGTGACGCTGATGCCCAGGGCGTCGAGTTCGGCGGCCAGCGATTCGCCCAGACCGAGCACGGCGAACTTGCTGGCGCAGTAGGCGGACATGCCCGGCATGCCGGTGAGGCCGGCCATCGACGCGATGTTGACGATGCGCCCGCCCCGGCCGCTGGCCGCCGCCTGGCGCCGCATGGCCGGCAGCATGGCATCGAGCACGCCGACCAGGCCGAACACATTGATGCCGAACAGGCGCTCCCACTCCGCCAGGGGAATCTCGTCCAGCAGGCCGCCGCTGACCACGCCGGCGGCGTTGAAAATCGCATCGGGGGCCTCGCCCAGGCGGGCCAGCGCGGGCGCGATGCGCTCCCGCTGCGCGGCGTCGGCAATGTCCGCGCTCAGAATGGCGACCTCGCGGGCACCGCGCTGGCGCAGGGCGCCGGCCGCACGCTGCAGGGCGGCCTCGTCGCGGGCGATCAGGAGCAGTCGGGCGCCCTGGTCGGCCAGCAGCTCGGCGATGCTGTAGCCGATGCCGCTGCTGCCGCCGGTGATGACGCAGAGCTTGTTTTCGAATTCACGGGACATCGCGGACATCTCCTTGGGCGATGAGTGGTCAGGACAGGAACAGGCTGCTGTAGCGCCCCAGGGCCCAGTACACGCCGGTGACGCCGATCAGGTACTGGGCGGGTGCGCGCAGGTCCGGCAGTTGCCGCAGCCGGCGCAGCAGCGCGCCCCCCGCCAGCAGCAGGCCGATCAGCAGCAGCTGGCCGGCTTCGATGCCGAGGTTGAACAGGGCCAGCGCCTGCCAGCGGGCCTGCTCGGGCAGGCCCAGTTCGCGCAGGGCGCCGGCGAAACCCAGGCCATGCAGCAGGCCGAAGCCGAAGGCCAGCAGGGCGGGGCGTCGCAAGGCCCGGCCGGGGTGGCGCAGCAGCTCGGCGGCCAGCAGCGACAGGCTGAGGGCGATCAGGGTCTCGACCGGCGCGGCGGGCAGGGTCCAGCCGGCCAGCAGCACCCCGCCCAGGCTCAGTGCATGGGCGGCCGTGAACCCGGTCACGGCCCAGATCAGGCGGGCGCCCCGGCAGCCCCAGAACAGCAGGATGACGAACAGCAGGTGGTCCCAGCCGCTGGCGATATGGGCCAGACCGTGGCCGAAGTAGGCCGGCACCGCCGGTGGTACCGGACGATCCGGCAGGGTGACCGCGGGCGCGCGCAGGTTGACCGCGTGATACTGCTCGCCCACCGTCGGCAGGCGGATGTGAATCAGGGCGTCGGGCAGCTGGGGCGAGAGCCCGGTGACCTGCAGGCGGCGGCCGTTCCAGGCGTCCGCACAGCGCCAGTCCCAGGTCAGCACCCGGCGCTGTTCCACGATCCAGCTGCGCCGTTCCTGCCGCTGGCAATCCGGGCCCGGTTCGAGCCCCGGACGGGCGGCAAGTCCGCGCAGACCTGCCGGCAGTTCCATGCGCACCTGCCAGTGGCCGGCGGCGGCGTCGACCGGCGCGACATGAAACACGGCCGTGCCCAGTTCGTGGGCGCTGGCGGCGCCGCTGACGAGGCACAGGGCCAGCAGGGCCAGCCGGATGCTCATGCAGACTCGTCCACGATGCGGTAGCGCTCGCGCAGGGCCTGCAGCTGTTCCTGGAACAGCGCTTCGCGGCGGGCCTGGCGCCAGTCCGCGAGCAGGCGGGGACGCAGGCTGGCGAAATCCGGGGCCGCGGCGGGCAGGCGGCGAAGGATGCGCACCAGGTGCCAGCCCAGACCGGAGGCGATCGGCTGACTCCAGCTCGTCTCCTGCGCCCAGGCGGCGGCCGCAAAGTCCTGGCCGAAGTCCTTGCGCAGCTCCAGTGCCGATACGGCATCGAGCCGTTCCACGGCCAGGGTCTGGCCCGCCCGCAGTCGCCCCAGGGCCTCGCGGGCGGCGGCCTCCGCCTGCTGTCCATACCGGCTGCGGGTGAAGACGATCTGTTCCAGATCCACCCGCGCCGGTGGCGCGTAACGCGGGCCGTGCTCGGTCAGCCACTGGCGGAGCACGGCGTCATCCGGCGCCTCGTCGTCGGCCCGCGCTTCGATGGCCAGGCGCAGGCGCTGCTGAAGCTGGCGCTCGACGATGCTGTCGCCGCGGTCCAGGCCGCGCCGCCGGGCTTCCGCGATCATCAGCTGTTCGTCGATCCAGCGCTCGCGGGCCTCGCCTTGCAGCGACGGCGGCACGTGAATCTCGCTGATGGCGGGCGGCTGCAGCCAGCCGGCCAGCGCGAACAGCGCGGCGCCGATCACGATGAACTGGAACAGGGGGTCGCGGAGCAGGAACACTAGGGCGCCTCGTACCAGATGGGAGAGGCCCAGGCGCGCTCCTCGACGGTGTCGAAACGATCGCTGCCGCTGAACACGCCATCGCTTTCGCTGATCGCGCAGCAGCCTTCGTAGCCCGCGAACTCGCCCTCGGGGTCGAAGGCGCCATTGGCCGGGTTCAGCTGGCCGCAGTCCACATTCTTCTCCACCCGGCAGGCCCAGGC
>JBFJTN010000238.1:0-5450 GCA_041625325.1 Oceanococcus sp.
AGCCGCCGATGCGGGAGAATGCTGGCCAGCGCGAGCCCATGGCTTCATGCTGGCGGGCATAGGCGGCGTTGATCCAGGTGTCGGCGGACAGGCCCGGCGCCTGCGCGCGGGAGCCTTCGCAGCACCAGTCCAGCCACCAGAAGTCGATGCCGGTCTCTTCGATGGGTTCGTGCAAGGCGAAGTAGGCGTCCAGCTGTTCGGGCACGGTCCAGTCGAAGATGTAGCAGGGCGTCGAGGGGTCTGCCTGCAGGAAGCTGCAGGGCAGATCGGCATCATCGGTCATCAGCGGGCCGCTGCGGGCCACCGTGTCGGGGTAGGCCGGGTCCGATTCGGCGATCGAGGGATGCACATTCAGGCCGACATCGATGCCGCGCGCGTGCAGCCAGTCAACGAAGCCTGCCGGGTCCGGGAAGATGTCGCGATTCCAGTCCCAGCCGTTCCAGGAGCAGGCATCGTCCAGCGGGGCGCGGATGACGGTATTCCAGACCACGCAGCCCATCGGCTGGTGCATGATCTTCCAGTCGGTGTCGATGGAGATGGTGTCCAGGGGCACCTCGTGCGCGGCGAAGTCCTCGACCTGGGCGCGCCATTCCGCATCGGTGTAGCTCCACCATTTGGAGAACCAGACCCCCAGCGCCTTCTTCGGCAGCAACGGGGCCGCGCCGGTCAGGCGGCGCAGGTCGCTCAGGGCCTGGACGTAATCCAGGCCGTAGCCGAACAGATAGCCATCCTGATAGGCGCCACCGTGATCGGGGCGGGGCTCGAAGCCGGCGGGCGAGTCGCTGAGCAGCACCGTGCGACTGTCATTGAGCAGATACCAGCCGGCGCGGCTGATGATGCCTTCGTGCAGCGGTTGCGGATCCTTTTCGTTGTCCAGGCCGCGACGCCAGCCGCCCAGATTGCCGGGCTGCGGGGCGAAGGACCAGTCCGGTTGCGCCACCACGGTGTCGTCGCCCCGGCGCAGCGTGATGCGCAGATTGTCCGGGCTGAAGGGGCCGGACAGGCGGCGATAACGCAGGGTGAGGGCGGCCGTTTCAATGACCAGGTCTTCGCCATCCAGATAGGTTGCATACTCGCTGGAGTTCTCCGGGCGGTTGGCGACGGTCTGCGTCGGCCGGTCCTCGAACTGGCCGTCTTCGGCGTATTCCAGGCGGATCAGCGTCGGGGAGATCACGCTGAAGCGGGCCTTGCCGTCGACGATGCTGTGGTCGGCTCTGCTGCCGGACAATTCCGTGCGACCGCCCTCGCAGGCGCTTAACAGCAGGAGCAGCAGCGCGGCCGCGAGGCCGGGGATAGGGGAGTGCTTGGTGTTGATCTTCATGGGCATGCTCAGTCGGCGCTGCGGAACAGCTCAAGGTCCACGCATTGCGCCATGGCCGCGTAACCGGCCGGGCTGGGGTGAAGGTTGTCGCCGCTGTTGAATGGCGGCGCGAGGTAACCGGGGCGGTTCGGGTCTTCCAGGCAGGCGGCGAAGTCCACGATGCCGTCGCCAAGTTGCTGCGAGCGGATCCAGGCGTTGACCGTGTCACGCGCCTCGCGGGCCTGCGCCGAGCCATGCATCAGGCCGATCGGCGCATCCCCGATCAGGCCTTCCGTCACCGCGCCTGCTGCTGGCGGGATAGTCCCCAGCACGATGCGCAGGCCGGCGTCCTGCACCCGCCGGATCACCTCGACGAGGCCGTCGATCAGATCCCGGGCGGTCGGCGTGGGGCCGGCCTGAGGGTTGCCGAAATCATTGGTGCCGATCATCAGCAGCACATGGGCGGCGCCGGTCACCTCAAGGACATCCGCGTCCAGCCGCTGCAGCAGGGCCGGCCCGAACTGTGGCAGCCAGCCGTCGGACAGCAGTTCATTGCCGCCGATGCCGGCATTGGCGACCGTCAGCGGCAGACCCTCGGCCAGAATCCGGCGCTGCAGATGATTCGGATAGCGCTGATCCGTGGCGATCATCGGCGAGGCCTCACCGTTCAGAAAGCCGGTGCTGGATGCCGAACCATCGGTGATCGAATCGCCGACGGCGACCAGGGTGGTGACCGTGGGCGCGGCGAGCACCTCCAGCGCCTCCAGTGCCAGAACATTGGCGCTGTAGCCTTCCGGGTTGGCCTGGAAAGCCGCGCCGCTGTCTGCACTGGCGTGATCGCCCGGCACACTCAGATAGAGCACTTCGTTGGCGTTCAGGTGGCGGCTGACCTGGGGCGCCGCCTCGGGCACGAAGAAGCTGATGCTGAGGCGCTCGAAGGCGCGCACCGGGTAGGCCACAGGGTCGCTGAGCACCGATGCGCCCGGCGGCAGCGTGATGCGGGTTTCCCCGCTGAAGTGCAGCCGGCAGGAACTGCCAGGGACCAGATCGGCACTGCCGGGCGTGCGTTCGCGTGCGATATGGACCTGGTCCAGCGTCAGCGGCGCGCTGGCGTAGCGGTTGGACAGGCGCAGGCGCAGGGTCTCGCCAGCCCAATGCGGTGCCAGGGCCTGGCGCACCGTCAGGCCGCTGATCGGATGGGTGAGGATCGCGTCGCCCGGCGCGGTCTTCCAGCTGGTGACCCACCGCGCCTGCGGAGCTTGACCAGCAGTCGGGGTGCAGAACCCGGCAGCGCCGTCACGGCTCGATGTCTGAGAGGTCTGCGGGGCCTGGACGCAAGCGCAGAGCAGCAGGCTCGCCAGAAGCAGGGCGGCCGCTGCGGGACGGCTGCGCCTCGCGGGCGCGGCAGGACATCGCTTGCTCATCAGTTCCGCGTCCCCGGCTTGCAGTTCACAGAAGGCAGGGCGAGGAGCAGATAATCTGACACGCCACTGTGCCAGACTTTAATTCTGATACGATGCTGTGTCAAATTCTCTGGGGCCTGCTTATGGATGACAGCCCGAAAACGCAGAGCGCCGGCAGATCCAGCGCCGGTCGTCGCCGCAGCGGCCAGTATGCCGGCAAGTCGGCGAGTACCCGCGAGCGCGAACGGCGCACCCGGCTGCTGGCGGCAGGCACCCGTCTAATCGGCCGTCATGGCTTTGCCGCGACCAGCATCGATGCCATCTGTGCCGAAGCCAGCCTGACCAAGCGCTACTTCTATCAGGCCTTCGAGGGCCGCGAGGCCCTGCTCATCGCGGCCTATGAGGAAGCCAATCGCGATTTCGTGCAGGCCATCATGCAGGCGGCCGCGCCGCACCTTGAGGATGCGCGCAAGCTGGTCCGCAGCGGCTTGCAGGCCAGCTTCGGCTGGGTCGCCCAACACCCTGACGAGGCGCGCCTGATCATGCTCGAAGCGATCGCGGTGCGCGGCCTGATCGGTCAGGTCTACGGCGAGCGTTACGATGAATTCGTCAGCCTGCTGGTGGGCTTCACCAAGCCGTTCCTGAAGGATGGCGGCCCGGGCGACGCCACCCTGCGGGTCATGGCCAAGGCCGCGGTGGGCGCCATCATGCATCTGTGTCAGGGCTGGATTGCGACCGGTTTCCGCCAGCCGACCGAGCAGCTTGTCGATGGCATGGAGCGCATTTTTTCCGGCATGGCGCAGGAACTGGGGGTCCGGGGCTGGGCTTGAAGGCCAGACGCGCCGGCGCGGCCCGAAGCCTGTTTCGCCACCTGTGCTGCAACCCGACGATGCTGGAGAATTGTCGTCAAGGCCGGCCCGGTGCCGGAGGACTCCAGCGCATCAGCCTCGGTGTCCAGGCCCGGGCACCCGGCGCCTGGCCGGTCATTCCCCAGGCCCGGTAATCGGTGAGCCGCTCCTTGCCTTCCGCCGGCTCAACGCCGAGTGCCGTTCCAGCCGCCCTGTGACGGTCCGTCTTCGCAGTAGCGCCAGGAACCGGAGAATCGTTCCTCGACAAAGACCAGCCGCATGCGGCCCCAGTAGTAGGTGTCGAACTTCTTGAATGAACAGGCCTGACGGCCGGATTCCTGTGCCCAGTAACCATCCAGGGCCTGGCCGCTCAGGCTGCCCTGCAGGCGGCCGCCGGGATATCCCCCGGTGACCTGATTGCCCGACTGCTGCAGGATCAGGCGGCCGAAGTCACTGTTCCACGAGCCCGCCACGGACGGGTAATCGCCGCGGTGATTATCCGGGCTGCGGCCCTGGCCGCGGCGGGATGCCTGCGGGGCGCGGGCAAGCGGGCGCTTGCGGCCCGTCCAGCCGCCCTCGGAAAGGCCTTCGTCGCAGTAACCGATCCTGCCGCTGAAGCGGCCGTTGTGGTCGAACACCAGTTGCACCCGCCCCCAGGTGTAGCTGCCGCCCAGCGCTTCGTCACACTCGTCCTCGTCCGCATCCTGCATCCAGTAGCCGTTCAGCACATTGCCCTTCAGCTTGCCGTAGATCACCCCTTCTTCCTCGTCGATTTCGAACCAGCCTTCGACCTCGGCGCCGTTCTGTTCCAGGGAGAGGTTCCCCCAGTTGCTGTTCCAGTCGCCGGCCACCGCCGGGGCGGCCAGGGCGCCTGGTGGGTGGCTCAGGGCCAGGGCTGCACTCAGCACCAGGATCTTCGTCGGACTGTTCACGGACTCACTCCCCGCGTGGATTGTCGTTGTGGAAACCGGGTGATCCACGCCACCGCGCGCGGGATCACCGGTCGGCGGCGCTCAGCTAGCCATGGCGCCGCTGATGCCGTGCAAGCACCCGTTCCACCCGCGCCAGGGCCCGGGCCACGCGCTGCATCAGCGGCGGCTCGCCGGCTTCGATCAGGGCATGGGTGTGGGCCGCGCAGAGCTGACGGGCATCGGCCCAGTTCCGGATCAACTCCTGCGCCCAGGCGCGGAAATCCGCGGCCGCGCCGCTGCGCCTTTCCAGCACCTGCGCCAGGGTGGGATGAAAGGCCAGGCGGTCGCCGGAGCCGAGCCGGCGCAGCGGCCCGGGCAAACGGGCGTAGACCAGGGTGTCGTCCACGTGCAGGCTGGCCGAAGCGCGATGAAAGGCCAGCACCGAGGAGAAGTGCAGGTTCGGATTGCGCGGCACGAAGTCGACCCCGCGCGGCACGCTGAAGTCCAGGTCCTCGGCGAAGAGGGCGTGCAGCTCCGGGCTTTCCGTGCGTTCCGCTGCCCAGGGCAGGGCGGGGAAACGCTGGTGGTGGCGCACCGTGCCGTAGAGCCGAGCCTGCGGAAAGGCCGCATGCATGGCCTCCACGTGCACGGTGTGGAAGGGGTGCAGATTGAGGATGGCCTCGACCTGACGGCCGCCGTCGGTCAGCGCCCGGACGGCATCCAGGGTGGGCTGATCCAGGGTCAGCGAATCGAGAAAGGCGAAACCACCGCTGGCCAGGCGCAGCAGCGAGGCCTGGGTGCCGATGTCCAGCAGGCCACCGATGCGGAAGCTGCCGCGGATGTTCCAGAAGCCCTGGCCCAGGTCGAGCATGTGCAAGGGGACTGCTCCTCAGGCGGGTTCGGCCTGCTTGCGCGGGGCGCGCTTGCGCAGCAGCAGTCCGCTCAGTTCCTCCAGTGCCTCGCCGGTGTAGACCGCCAGGCGCTGCAT
>JBFJTN010000239.1:0-5446 GCA_041625325.1 Oceanococcus sp.
AGCACCTCGAGCAAAGCCGACGAAGGATCACCACGAAAATCCATTCCCATCTTGTCGACTTCATCAAGCAGGAACAGCGGATTGCGCACGCCAACCTTGCTCATGTTCTGCAGGATCTTGCCCGGCAATGAACCGATGTAGGTGCGCCGGTGACCGCGAATCTCGGCCTCGTCCCGCACCCCGCCCAGCGACATGCGCACGAACTTGCGGTTGACCGCCCGCGCGATGGAGCGGCCAAGCGAGGTCTTGCCCACGCCGGGGGGACCGACCAGGCAGAGGATCGGACCGCGCAGCTTCTTGACCCGCTTCTGCACGGCGAGATATTCGATGATGCGTTCCTTGACCGACTCCAGACCGTAGTGATCCTCGTCCAGGAACTGCTGCGCCTTGGCCAGGTCGATCTGGCTTTTCGTCTTCTTCTTCCAGGGGACGCCGACCATCCAGTCCAGGTAGTTGCGCACCACCGTGGCCTCGGCCGACATCGGCGACATCATCTTCAGCTTGTTCAGCTCGGTCTGGGCCTTGGCCTTGACCTCCTTGGGCATGCCGGCCTTTTCGATCTTTTCGGCCAGCTCCTCCATCTCGGAGGGGCCCTCCTCCATTTCGCCGAGTTCCTTCTGAATGGCCTTCATCTGCTCATTCAGGTAGTACTCGCGCTGGCTGCGCTCCATCTGCTGCTTGACCCGGCCGCGGATGCGCTTTTCCACCTGCAGGACTTCGATCTCGCCTTCCAGCAGGCCGAGCACGAACTCCAGGCGTTCGCTGGCGGTCAGGCGTTCCAGCACATGCTGCTTGTCTTCCAGGCGCAGGTTCAGGTGAGCGGCGATGGTATCGGCCAGGCGGCCCGCATCATCCATGCTGGTCAGGGAGGGCAGCAGTTCGGCCGGCACCTTCTTGTTCAGCTTCACATACTGCTCGAACTGGGCCAGGGTCGAACGCACCATGGCATCGAGCTCGCGCGATTCGCCCTCGCTGCCATCTTCATTCAGTTCCGCGCATTCGGCGACGAGATAGTCGTCCTGCTCCTGCATCCGGGTGATTCGCGCGCGACTCGAGCCCTCCACCAGCACCTTCAGGGTGCCGTCTGGCAGCTTCAGCAGTTGCAGGATATTGGCCAGGGTCCCGACCGGATAGACATCCTCGATACCGGGATCTTCGGTATCGGCGGTCTTCTGCGCGACCAGCAGAATGCGCTTGTCGGTCTTCATCGCTTCCTTGAGCGCCTTGACCGACTTTTCACGCCCCACGAACAGCGGCATCGCCATATGCGGGAAGACAACCACGTCACGCAGTGGCAGAACCGGGGAAAAGTGTTGTCGTGTATCGCTCATACAGCCTCGCATCGCGCAGCGCCGGGAATCCCCCTGAATGGGGGCTCAAGCGGCGGTATTCAATAGCGTCCCCGCGGGGACGCGGCCTAGCTGGCCTGCGCTTCCGCGCCCGCCACCAGGTCCTTGTCGTTGCTGCTGTAGACGATGTAAGGCTTGGCGTCACCCTTGACCACGGATTCGTCGATCACGACCTTCTCGACGTTCTCCATCGACGGAATGTCGTACATCACGTCCAGCAGGATGGCTTCCATGATGGTGCGCAGGCCGCGAGCCCCGGTCTTGCGCTCCATGGCCCGCTTGGCGATGCCGCGCAGGGCATCCTCGCGCAGCTCCAGCTTGGCGCCTTCCATCTCGAACAGCTTCTTGTACTGCTTGGACAGGGAATTCTTGGGCTCGGTCAGGATCGAGACCAGGGCGTCCTCATCCAGTTCCTGCAAGGTGGCAATCACCGGCAGGCGACCGACAAACTCGGGGATCAGGCCGAAGCGGACCAGGTCATCGGGCTCGGTCTGGGCCAGGATCTCGCCCACCTTGCGCCCATCCTCCGGATTCTTGACCTCGGCCTGGAAGCCGATGCCGCCCTTGGTCGTGCGCTGGCCAATGACCTTGTCCAGACCGGCAAAGGCACCGCCGCAGATGAACAGCACGCCCGAGGTGTCCACCTGCAGGAACTCCTGCTGCGGGTGCTTGCGCCCGCCCTGGGGCGGGATCGAGGCGACCGTGCCTTCGATCAGCTTGAGCAGGGCCTGCTGCACGCCCTCACCCGACACGTCGCGGGTGATCGAGGGGTTTTCGGACTTGCGCGAGATCTTGTCGATCTCGTCGATGTAGACAATGCCGCGCTGCGCCTTCTCGACATCGTAGTCGCACTTCTGCAGCAGCTTCTGGATGATGTTCTCGACATCCTCCCCGACATAACCGGCCTCGGTCAGCGTGGTCGCATCGGCGATCGCGAAAGGCACGTCGAGCAGACGGGCCAGGGTTTCCGCCAGCAGCGTCTTGCCCGAACCGGTGGGCCCGATCAGCAGGATATTCGACTTGGACAGCTCCACCTCGTCCGAGGCGGCATTGTTGTTCAGGCGCTTGTAATGATTGTAGACCGCCACGGCCAGCGTCTTCTTCGCCGCTTCCTGACCGATCACGTACTCGTCGAGTACCGCCTTGATCTCCTGCGGCTTCGGCAGCCCCTTGTTGACCGGCTTGGCCTGCAACTCCTCGCGGATGATGTCATTGCACAGCTCGACGCATTCGTCGCAGACATATACCGAAGGGCCAGCAATCAGCTTGCGAACCTCGTGTTCGCTCTTGCCGCAAAAGGAGCAGTACAGGGTGCGTCCATTGCCACCACTGCCGCGCTTGTCTTCGCTCATTCTCTCACCAATTCCGCTGATGACTGGGTTTATACCATGCCATCAGGGGGATGCAAATCTCGTGCCGACAAGGGGACATATGGGACCGCGGAAGCTGCCCCGAGGTTCCCCGTCCCCGCTCGCGGCGGCGTCTACTTGGCCTTGGTTTCCGCTGCCGTGCGCACGTCGAGCACCTTGTCGATCAGGCCGTAGTCCTTGGCCTGGTCGGCGCTCATGAAGAAATCGCGCTCGCAGTCCCGGGCGATCTGCTCTTCCTTCTGTCCGGTGTGCTGCGACAGGATCTTGTTCAGGCGCTCGCGCATGTACAGGATCTCGCGGGCATGAATCTCGATGTCCGCGGCCTGGCCCTGGAATCCACCCAGAGGCTGGTGGATCATCATCCGCGAGTGCGGCAGCGCGAAACGCTTGCCCTTGGCACCACCGGCCAGCAGCACCGCCCCCATGCTGGCCGCCTGGCCGATGCACAGAGTGCTCACGTCCGGCTTGACGAACTGCATGGTGTCGTAGATCGACAGCCCGGAGGTGATCACACCACCGGGCGAGTTGATGTACAGGTGGATGTCCTTGTCCGGATTCTCCGACTCCAGGAACAGCAGCTGGGCCACGATGACGTTGGCCATGTGGTCGTCGACCTGGCCGACCGCGAACACCACCCGCTCCTTCAGCAGCCGCGAGTAGATGTCGAAAACGCGCTCACCGCGGGCGGATTGCTCGACCACATAGGGAATGGGTAGGTAGGACATGCCGTGTTGCACCTGCTGGATAGTCTGCCGGGAAATCAGTTGTCGGCGGCGCGCTGGGTCAGCTCGTCGAAGCTCAGGGTCTCGCTTTCGCGCGCAGCCTGATCCAGGCAATGTTGCACCACTTGCTCTTCCAATACCATGGCCCGCAGCGACTGCATGAACTGCGGGTCCTGCCGGTAGTACTGCAGCGCGGACTCGGCGTCGTCGAAGTCCTTGGCAATCTCTGCCAGCTTGGCCTCGATCTGCTCCTCGCCAACCTGGATCTGGTTGCCGCGGATGATCTCGCCGATGATCAGGCCCAGGGCGGTGCGCCGCTTGGCCTGCTCGGTGAACAGCTCGTCAGGCAGCAGCTTGTGCAGTTCCTCGTGGTTCTGATGACCCTGACCGAAACGCTGGGCCGCCTCATGACGCAGGCGCTCCACTTCCTGGCTGACCAGACCGCCGGGAACCTCGATCGGATTCGCCTCCAGGATGTTCTGCATCACCTGCTTCTTGACGTAGCGCAGCTGGGCCTGATCGCGCTCCTTTTCCATCGAGCTTTGCAGCTTGGCGCGCAGGGCGGCCTCGTCACCGTCCTCCAGGCCGAACTCCTTGCAGAACTCCGCATCGATCTCGGGCAGGCTGGCCGTCTCCAGCTTCTTCAGGGTCACCGCGAAGTTCGCGGTCTTACCTTTCAGGTGTTCGGCGTGATAGTCGTCCGGGAAGGTCACCGGCACGTCGCGGGACTCGCCCGCCTGCATGCCGACGATGCCGTCTTCCATTTCCTTCAGAAAGCGCCCCGCGCCCAGTTCCAGCTGGGTGTCTTCGCCGCTGCCCCCGTCGAAGGCCTCACCGTCGATGCTGCCAGCGAAATCGATGGTGACCCGGTCGCCGGCATCGGCCGCGCCGTCCTTGTCGGCCCAGCTCTTGCGCTGCTCGCGCAGGCGCTGCAGCACCTGATCGACGTCGGCTTCACCGACTTCGGTCTGGGCATCCTTGATGCGCATCCCGGCAATGCCCTGGACTTCGATTTCCGGATAGACATCGAAGGTGGCGACATACTGCAGGTCCGCGCCGGCTTCCACCGACTCGAATTCGATCTCCGGCTGACCCGCCGGCTGCAGCTGGGATTCCTTCAGCGCCTCGGGATAGCTCTTCTCCAGCAGCTCGCTCAGCGCATCCTGACGGGCGCGCACACCGTAGCGCTGCTTGAGGATATTGGCCGGGACCTTGCCGGGCCGGAAGCCGTCGATCTTGGCGTATTTGGCGATCCGCTTCAGATTGCTGTCAACCGCCTGTTCGAACTCGGCGGAAGGAATGCTGACTCGCATGCGGCGCTCGAGGCCGCCGGGGGTTTCTACGCTGACTTGCATGTTGGGAATCTATCCAGCTTGGATTGTGAAAATGGGTGAATTCGGGGGCGAGGCGCCTGCCCGGTCCGGACTTCTCCGCCTGCAATCCGAGGGTCTCTCGCCATCCGCGTCACCCCGACTGCAAACACCTCTCGCCCTTGCCCTCATGGCGTGATCGATCATCCTGGCGCCCTCACCCGATCCCGTGACAGCACCGCGGCCGGATCCGGCAGACGCGATCTGGTGCGACAGGAGAGACTCGAACTCTCACGGGTTGCCCCACTGGAACCTAAATCCAGCGCGTATACCAATTCCGCCACTGTCGCCGAATCAACAAAAATGACCGCAGCGCGGTCAGTGAATGGTGGGCCATGTAGGACTTGAACCTACAACCAGCGGATTAAGAGTCCGATGCTCTACCAATTGAGCTAATGGCCCGTATCGCAATGTCTATTCTAGCGTGCAATGGCGACCTCGTCGCCTCGCCGCGCGGCGGAACCCCGTTCCGGGGTGCCGCGCTGGCGGGACGCATCGCGGCGCTGCCTGCGCGAGCGCGATGCGTCGGATTGGGGTGGACGATGGGATTCGAACCCACGACAACCGGAATCACAATCCGGGACTCTAACCAACTGAGCTACGCCCACCATAGGCAGCGGCGCAACAGGCCATCA
>JBFJTN010000240.1:0-5430 GCA_041625325.1 Oceanococcus sp.
CGTGCGGGAGCAGGGCGAGTGCGCCGGCTATGACTCGGCACCGGCCGGCGCCGTTGATCCGCTGCCCTTCACCTTTGCCAGTGACGAGGAGATGCAGGCCTGGATGGACGAGGTCGCCGAGGTCTATGCGCTGCACTTCCGCCCGCGCTACGGCTTCGCGGCCCTGGATGCGGCGGACTGGCTCGCCAGCAGTGAAGCGCCGTGGTCAGCGCGCATCGACAGCAGCCGCATGGGCATCGTCGGCCACTCGGCCGGCACCGCCGCGGCGCTGGACATGGCCAACCTCGATCCGCAGCAGCGCTTCGATGTGGCGATCGCCTGGGACGGTTACAGCCGCCCTGCGCCGGAGATCGCGCTCAAGCTGCCGACCATGATCCAGTTCAGCGAACAGCAGCCCGGGGTCGGACCCTATCCGGTGGACTGGGACCCGATGCTCTTCAACCCGGTGGTCAACGGCCTGCATCTGCTCGCCGACGGGGCGCCCATGATGGCCATCGGCCTGCGCGGCAGTTCCCACTTCGAGTGGCTCTATGTGCCCTATCGATTGATGAACCCGGTCGCGCCTTTCAGCAATACCTCGGCCCTGGGCAATCAGGTGGCGCACTACTACAACCTGGCCTGGCTGGATTTCCACCTCAAGGGCGACTCGGCGCCGCACCGGGCGGATGCACGGCGACGGCTGCTGGCGCGGGTGTTCGATGATTCGGCGGACCGGACCAATATCAGTACCGGTACCTATGATCCGCTGAGCAACGGCAACCTGCCGTATCGGATCGAGGGCGAGGCCGTCGAGGATCACCTCACGGTGTGGTTCCCGAACATGCTGTCCTTTGGCGGGGAAACCTGCCTGGACTGGCAGGCGGGCTGCGCTTCCGGCGAGTGACGCTGCGCCCTGCGCTACAGGTGCAGGATCTGCCGATAGCCGGCCACCTCGACCAGGCGGTCCTGCTGCTGGCGCAGGTAGTCCCGCTGCGCCTCCAGCGCGGCCGGTTCGCCGTGGACCAGATGTATCGCGGTATCGGCGCGCAGGCCTGAGGCGTTCAGCCATTCACCGATCTGCACATGGTCGGCGTGGCCGGACAGGCCGTGCAGGGTTTCCAGCCGTGCCTTCACGGGATGCCAGTGGCCGTGGATCCTCACCGCCGTTGCACCGGCGCGCATCTTGTCGCCGCGGGTGCCGCCGGCCTGGTAACCGGGAAACAGCACCGTATTGGCCGGATTGCCGAGGTGCCGTTTCAGGTGATGCAGGATGCGCCCACCAGTGGCCATGCCGCTGCCGGCGATGATCACATGCGGGTAGCGCAGTTCGCCCAGGGCCTTGGATTCCTCGACATCGCGCGTGCAGGTCACCAGCGCCCCGATCCGTTCGTAGTCGCTCGCTTCCAGGCGGTGCAGATCGGCGTATTCGCGGTAGATCTCCGACACGTCGATCGCCATCGGGCTGTCGAGGTACACGGGCAGCTTCGGAATTTCGCCACGCTGCATCAGCACCGCCAGCATGTACTGCAGGACCTGCGCACGGCCGACCGCAAAGGCAGGCATCAGCAGCACGCCGCCGCGCGCCGCCGTCTCGTTGACGATCCGCGCCAGCTGGGCATAGGGGTCGCCCGGCTCATGCCGGCGGTCGCCGTAGGTGGATTCCAGCAGCAGCCTGTCCAGGGCGGGCAGCGGCGCTGGAGGCGGCATGAACAGATCATCCGGCCGTCCCACATCGCCGGAGAAGCCGATGCGCTGGCCGGCGAGCTCGGCGATGACGCTCGCCGCGCCGAGGATATGCCCGACGGCTTGCAGCGAGAATCGGGCGTCACCGACCGCGAAGCTCTTCCCGAAAGCGACTGGCTGAAACAGTTCCATGCAGGCTTCCGCGGTGGCGCGGTCGTAGAGCGGCTCGGGCTGGGCATGCCGGCCGAGCTTGTGCCGGGCGTAGTAGCGGGCATCCTCTTCCTGGATATGACCGCTGTCCGCGAGCAGGATCCGGCACAGGTCCCGGGTCGCCGGGTGGCAGTACACCGGACCGCGAAAGCCGTGCTTGTAGAGCACGGGCAGGTAGCCGGAGTGGTCGAGGTGGGCGTGCGTCAGCACCACGGCATCGAGGGTCTGCACATCGAGCGGCACCGCCTGCCAGTTGCGCTCGCGCAGCCATTTGTAGCCCTGGAACAGGCCGCAGTCGACCAGCACCCGGGTCTCGCCGTCCTCGATCAGGAACTTCGAGCCGGTGACGGTTTCGCTGCCGCCCAGAAAGATCAGCTTGGATGTCATGTCCGGGTGTTCTCCGCTGCCCTATACACGCACGATCCGCCGACGGGCGGACCTGTCACCGGAGGCGATGGATGCCGGTCGGTGAACCGGCCTTCGCGCCCCGGGCCTGCAGCGGGGTTGGCCCCGCCCATTCCGATCATCGCGATGATGGCGCCTTTCGCGACGGCGGGGAATGCTTGCCCGTCTTGCGCGCGGTCCATCCCCTCGCTTGCCTGGCTGCAAGATCGGTGCCTCGCGAACCGGGTGTCGATGGCGGGGCGGGCCGGGCAAGGCGATCGCTGGCGGCCCGTTGCGGCGCCCGGATTCGCCGCACACACGCCGGCGTCAGGCGGCGCGCGGCGGGCCGGGGAGGGTCTGAAGGGAGCGCCTTCAGGCCGGGGCAGCCACGCTGCATACAGGCGCAATCGAAGTGACATGACGTAGGATGCAGCGGATCGCGGCAGTGATCGGCCGCGGGGCATGAGCCGGTCACGCAGGAATTTCACGATACTTTCAGCAGCCAGCTGGCAGGCTGAAGGATGAATGACGGTGTGATGGAGAAGAGTTCGATGGATCGCAACTGGATTGTGATGGCCCTGGCGTTCTTGCTGGCGGCCTGTGGCGGGGACAGCAGCAGCGTGGAGCAGCCGGGTGCCTCGCCAACGCCGACACCATCCTCGACGCCGGCAGCCACGCCGACGCCCAGCGCGTCGCCAGGCGTCAGTCCCAGTCCCACGCCCTCGCTCACGCCCGCTCCGACAGCCAGCGCCACGCCAGGCCCCAGCGCGAGCCCCACAGCCTCGCCGGCCCCGACGCCCAGCGCGACGCCGGCGCCGTCGAACGCCAGCCTCAAGGTCCTGTCCAACCGGCCGGATCTGGTCTCCGGCGGCGATGTGCTGGTCGAGGTGGCGCTGGAATCCGCCGGTGACGCTGCCGGCCTGCAGCTGCAGCTCAATGCCCAGGATGTCACCGACCGGCTGACGCCCAGCCAGGCCGATCCCCTGCGGCTGATCGGCCTGATCGAGGGCATGGACCTGGGCGCCAACACCCTGAGCCTGAACAACGGCACCAGCGTCCAGCTGATCAACCACCCCCGGGGCGGCCCGGTGTTCACGGGGCCGCAGATCCAGCCCTGGACCTGCCGCAATCCGGATGCAGTGGATGCCCAGTGCAATCAGCCGGTGACCTATCAGTGGCTGTATCTGTCCACCGATCCGTCCGCGCCCGAACTGCAGCCCTACGATGTGAACAACCCGCCCGGTGATGTGGCCAGCACCACCACCGACAACGGGGAAACGCTGCCCTTCATCGTGCGCGAGGAGTCGGGCTATCAGGCGCGGGACAAGTACACCATCCGCACCCTGCAAAAGCCGGCTGAGGCCTGGACCCCGGCCGCGCCGCAGTCGCAGTGGAATCGCCGCCTGCTGATCACCCATGGCGGCAACTGCCGCGGTCACCATCAGACCGGCTCGCCGCGCTTTGACGATTACGCCGGCACGATTCCGCCGAACCCGGCGGTCGAGCAGTCCTTCATGAAGGCCCTGGGCGCAGGCTGGGCGGTGGCGTCGGCTTCGCAGCTGAATCTGGGGCACAACTGCAACCTGTCCTATCAGGCCGAATCGCTGATGATGCTCAAGGAGCGCTTCGTCGAGCAGTACGGCGCGCTGCGCTATACCGTCGGCACCGGCTGCTCCGGCGGGGCGATCACCCAGAACATGATCGCCAATGCCTATCCGGGCCTGTATCAGGGGCTGCTGACCACCTGCACCTATCCCGACGTGATGAGCACGGCGACCCAGTTTGCCGACTACCACATCCTGCTGCGCTACTTCCAGACGGTGGAATCGGTGGGCACGGTCAGCGAGCCACCGGGGGACTTCGAAGAGTTCCAACAGCGGGTTGAAGGCCTGTTCGACAACGTCGTCTTCACCACCGCGCGCGATGGGACCAACTACACGATCACCCAGCAGAACGCGATCTACGGCCATGACAACGGCGTGGTCAACGCCTACCTTGCGAACGATGCGCTGTTTTCCGAGGCGGTGGATCCACAATCGGATTGCGGTGGCATCCCCGACGGCGAGCACTACCACCCGGTGAACAATCCCGATGGTGCGCGCTGCGATGTGCTGACCTTCATGCAGAACATGGTGGGGGCCCGCCAGCGCTTCGACCTGGCCGGCAATGACCGCTGGTCACAGATCGAACAGGACCTGGGTTACGGTTTCGCCGGTTATCCGCTGGGCAACCAGGGCGTGCAGTACGGCCTGGAAGCCATGCGCAACGGCCTGATCACGCCGGCCCAGTTCCTGGCGCTGAATATCAACATCGGCGGGGTCGACATGGATCTGAATGTCACCCCGCAGCGCCTGGCGCCCGACTATCCGGCCCTGCCCAATGCCTACCGCACCGGCATCATGAACACCATCGTCAACATGGATACGGTGGCGATCATCAACATGACCGGGCCGGATCCCGGCGCGGCGCACGACAGCGTGCACGGTTACTGGGTGCGCTGGCGCCTGGAGCGGGAATTCGGCAACCGGGACAACTTCGTGCACTGGGGCGGCGCCACCGCCCTGATCGGCGACCCCGAATACATGAACCTGTCGCTGGATGCGATGGCCACCTGGCTGGATGCGGTGGAGACCGACACCAGCGAAGTGCCGCTGGCGGACAAGCTGGTCAGCAACAAGCCCGCCAGCGTGCAGGACCAGTGCAACCGGGTGCCCGGCGCCATGTGCCCCGAACAGGCCATGCTGGTCTTCGGCACGCCGCGCACGGTGGCCGGGGCGGACCGGCACGGGGATCAGGTGCAATGCCAGCTGCGCCCCTTCAGCCGCGATGACTATTACGTGCTGGCCGAAGGGGTGCCCGTGCCGGTGTCCTGGAGCGAGGAGCAGTGGCAGCAGCTGGAGGCGGCCTTCGATGTCAACGGCCAGCCCATGGTCTGCGACTGGAGCCTGCGCCCGCTGGAATGGCAGCCCACCATCACCTGGCTGAGCTATCAGGACCAGGCCGGCGCGATGGTCACGGGTGGCGAGCAGATGTCGCCGGCAGATTTCCCCGTGGGCTGGGCGAGCCCGGCCTTCTCCGGCGCCTGGGCGCCGGGCTGGCAGCCCTAGGGCGGATCAGACAAGGGCCGGCGCGCCCGCAGTGAGCGGGTGCGCCCCCGTTTCGTGGATCGGCGCA
>JBFJTN010000241.1:0-5416 GCA_041625325.1 Oceanococcus sp.
CGCCAGTTTTGCCCTGGCGCGCAAGTTCTCGGCCAGCCGCTTCTGGGACGACATCCGCCACTTCGACGCCACCATGTTCTGCTACATCGGCGAGCTGTGCCGCTACCTGCTGGCCCAGCCGCCGCGCAGCACCGATCGCAGCCATCTGGTCCGGCTCTGCGTGGGCAACGGCCTGCGGCCGGAAATCTGGGACGAGTTCAAGCAGCGCTTCGGCATCGAGCGGATCAACGAGTTCTACGGCGCCTCGGAAGGCAATCTGGTTTTCACCAATGCCTTCAACATGGACCGGACGGCAGGCTTCTGCCCGATGTCCTTCGCGGTGGTGCAGTACGACATCGAAAAGGACGAGCCGGTCCGTGATGCGGCCGGCCACCTGGTCAAGGTGGCCCGTGGCGAATCCGGCCTGTTGCTGACCGAGGTCACCGACCGCTTCGGCTTCGAGGGCTACACCGATCCCGCCGCCTCGGAAAAGAAGCTGATCCACAATGCCTTCACGGCCGGCGATTGCTGGTTCAATACCGGCGACCTGGTGCGCGACCAGGGCTTCAAGCACATCGCCTTCGTGGATCGCCTCGGCGACACCTTCCGCTGGAAGGGCGAGAACGTCGCCACCACCGAGGTGGAATCGGTGCTCAACCGCTGGCCGCAGATCGAGCAGTCGGTGGTCTACGGGGTCGAGGTCCCGCAGGCCGACGGCCGCGCGGGCATGGCCGCGATCACGCCGCTCTGCCCTGTCGAGGACTTTGACCTGGCCGGCCTGCTGCAGCATCTGCGCAGCCAGCTGCCGGCCTATGCCGTGCCGCTGTTCCTGCGCCTGCGCGAGTCACAGGAGATTACCGGCACCTTCAAGCACCGCAAGGTGGACCTGAAGCAGCAGGGCTTCGACCCGCAGCGTTGCGGGGAGCCGGTCTACGGCCTGCTGGACGGTCAGGCCTACGAGGCGCTGAGCGCCGAGCAGCACGCCCGGATCGGCAGCGGCGAGATCCGGCTGTAGGGCCGCCTGACGAGGCGCGGCTCAGTCCCGGTTGCGCCCGAACATGGCGGGGTACTTGCGGACCAGGAACTTCTGCTCCTCGAGCATGGCGTGCAGGTCCACCCCATGCTGCAGCTGGAACACCACCTCGCCATCGGCCTCGCGCAGGAAGTCCCCGCTGACCGCCAGCGCATCGCCGCTGGCCAGTTGAAGCTGGCCTTCGATGCGGGCCGGACCCTGCCACGGCCCTCGCGGATCGGACAGGTGCAGCCGCATGCCGCCCTCCGACAGTTCGGTCACGACGAAAGCCTCCGCCCCCCGGCGTAAGTGGGGCCTGTCCTTTTCCGGGTAGCGCAGGCGGAAGTGCGCCCGGCGTTGTTCTTCGTCCTGGCTCATGGCGATATCCGGTGGCGAGACGCGCATCCAGTGTACGACACTAGAGCAGGCTGGCCAGGGAATCGCCGCACAGCGACTGGAAGTACTGCTCCACGTAACTGGCCAGGTCTCCCGACTGCTCCTGTTCCAGTCTGACGTTGGCGGCAAAGGACGCGTCCACCTCGCTCTGCAAGCGGCTCAGGGTCGCGGGATCCAGTTCCGCCTGCGCGAACTGCCGCGTGTGGCTGCGGCTGATCTCGCCGGCCCAGCGGGCGTAACCGACCTCGGCCGCGGCGTCCAGCACCCGCTGGGACGGCAGGGTGTCCGGCGCGGACCACTTGGCACGCTGGACGGCCACCGCGTCCGCATAGGCCTGTCCGCCGTGCACCGCATCCAGCCGCTGGGCGAGCTCGGCACATTCATCGAGAAACTCGTCCGCCCAGTCGCGCAGGCGGATGCTGGAGGCGCCACGCATCAGCTTGAGCGACTCGCGCCGGCCATAGCGGATGGCCAGCTTCTGATTGTTGCGGTCGGCCTGATTGAAGTCAGCGTCCTCCTGGCCGTGGGCCAGGCAGGCGAGCAGGAAGACCTCGAGGAAATCGGCGGTGGCGCGACTCATGCCCAGCGGCTCGAAGGGGTCGATGTCCATCATCCGCACCTCGATATAGCTGACCCCGCGCTCATGCAGCGCGCAGGCGGGGCGCTCGCCGCGATGGGTGATCTGCTTGGGCCGGATGGCGCTGTAGTACTCGTTCTCGATCTGCAGGATGCTGGCGCTGAGCTGGGTCCAGTTGTCGCCCTCGCGCAGGCCCAGTTGCTCGTAGGCCGGCCAGGGAGTGCGGGTGGCCAGGACCAGCTCGCGCACGTAGTCCTGCAAGGAGCGATGGGAGATGAACAGGTCGGCCTGGGCCGGGCTCTGATAGCCGATGTCGCTCATGCGCAGGCTGGTGGCGAATTCGCCGTAAACATGCTCGGCATCCAGATCCAGCAGCCAGCTCGAGGGCATCGCCAGCGAGCTGCGCGCCGCCACCGGCGAGGCGCCGAACAGATAGGGCAGCAGCCAGGCATGCCGGTCGAAACCGCGGATCAGCCGGAAGTACAGGCGATTGCGACACTCCAACGGGCTGAGCTGGCTGCCCAACAGCTGGTGCATGTGCTCGACAAAGCGGGGGTCGAAGGAAAAGTTGTAATGGATGCCGGCGATGATCTGCATGATCTTGCCGTAGCGCGAAGCCAGCCCCTGGCGATAGACCTGCTTCATGCGGCCCGACTGGCTGAGGCCGAAATCGGCGATGCGCACCTCATCGGCCCGGGCGCTGGGCGGCATGCTCGGGGCCCAGACGAATTCCCCCTCGGGCAGTCGCCGGGCGACGAAGGCCTGCAGCTCCTGCATCTCGTCCAGCATGGCCTGACGCGCGGTATGCGGCTGGGTCACCAGTTCCAGCAGCCCTTCGGAAAAATCCACCGTGATGCGCGGGTGGGTCAGCTTGTGGCCGACCCCGCGGGGATGATCGCTGCGGCTGACCCGCCCTGCGGCATCCACCCGCAGCATCTCCCGCTCCATGCCACTGCGGTTCTGCGTCAGGGTGGAGAAATCCAGGCCGGCCAGGCAGTCGCCACGCAGGATCGGTGCAGTCATGAATTCGGATTTGCCTGGGGGTGAGAATTGCGTACTGTAATGCACTATGGGGGGATGCGTTAGGGGCGCATGGCAGCGCGAAGATCAGAGCCGGATTCACTGGCTGCGGGTCCTGCTTTGCCTGCTGCCGATGCTGGGACTGAACGCCCGGGCCGAGGACGAACCACCGCCGGACGAGACCCCGGACACCGTGCTGGAACTGCGGCCGGAGCGGCCATCCGAGTACCCGCGGATCAAGCCCCAGCCCTGCGACCAGATCTACAGCTCCGACTACTGGCTGCTCGATTCCACCCGGGCCACCCTGGAGGAAACGCTGTGCAAGATGGCCCTGTGGCTGGACGGGGTCACCGGCGAGGAGGGCAATGTGCTGGCGGCGCGGCGCAGCCGCGGCCGGGCCGAACTGTCCTATTACCATTCCGAGTTCGGCGGCTCCGAATTCCGCGTGCGCATGAAGGTGCGGGTGGAGCTGCCGGTGCTCAAGGAGCGCCTCTCCGCCTTCGTCGGCCTGGACGACGACGAGGAGTTCATCCAGGGCCGCAGCGAGGGCTTCGCCCTGCGCAGCGAATTCCCCACCCTGAACGACGACGATGACTGGCTGGCCGGCCTGGGCTACAGCTTTCCGGGCTCGCAGAACTTCCGTTCCGAGTTCCGGGTCGGCGCCCGCGGCATCACCGATACCGAGGTGTTCATCCAGAACCGCTTCCAGTACCTGCCCTACGCCGACCACAACGATGTGCTGACCCTGCGCGAGATCCTGTTCTGGACCAACGAGGAAGGCTTCGGCGCCACCACCGGTTTCGACTGGATGCATGTGCTGCACGACGACCTGCTGGCCCGCTGGGACAATGTCGGCACCGTCTCGGAGGAACGCCTGGGCCTGGACTGGCGCTCCGCCGCCCTGCTCTACGTCCAGACCGGCGACAACCGCGGCGTGGCCTTCCAGGCCTTCATCCGCGGCGAGACCCGTCATCCGGTGCCGATTCGTGAATACGGGCTGCGCATCATCCATCGCCTGCCGATGCTCGGCGAGCGCCTGTTCCTGGAGCTGATCACCGGCTACACCTGGCCACAGATCGATCCGGCCGCGGAAAGGGAGGGCAGCTTCGGATTCGGCGCCGGGCTGGAAATGCCCTTCGGCCCCCGCGACAGCTGAACCTACGCCGGTCAATATACAGTTGTCCCGCAGCGGCCGGATCCGCCGCCGTCTTCACTTTTTGACTGCGGGGGCCTGCGTATAAATCGTCGCACGATGAACTTTCCAGCGACTTCCATGTTCAAGATCTCCGTCGGCTCCAGCACCCACCCCGACACCGCGGAAGCGGTCGGGGCGCTGATCGCCCAGTGTCTTGCCCGGTTTGGCAGCACGGCCCCCAAGGCCGGCCTGCTGTTCAATCAGGGGCACACCCAAGACGGCACCATCCTGCAGGCCATCCATGACACCTGGCCGAATATGCCTCTGATTGGCGACGCCACCCTGGGCAGCGGCGGCGAGCCGCGCCTGACCCTGATGCTGCTGGACAGCCCGGACCTGATCTTCCAGGTCGGCACCGGGCGTGACGCCCGCCAGCAGCCGACCCTGGCCGCGGAGCAGGCACTGAGCCAGGCAGCCGGCGGCCTGATGGACAAGGTGCTGATGTGCCTGACCCTGCCGGATCGGGTGACCCAGTGGCATCAGAGCTTTGCCGAATCCGTGGCCCGACTGCTGCCCCGGGGCACCGCCCTGCTGAATGAACTGCTGCCCTTTGATGGCGAGCAGGAAGCAACCGCCGTGGACCGTTACTACAACGGCCGCAAGGTGTTGCGGGATTCCGTGCCGCTGCTGGTCGCGCTCAGTGCCGCGCCAGCCGGCCGCAATGCCGGCTGGAGCCTGACCCGCCAGCAGGGCATCGTCCGGCGCACGCTCGGCGAGCAGGTCTACGAATACGATACCCTGATCGGCGATCGTCGCCGCAGCGCGCGCGCCTGACTCGCGCGTCGCGCGCCCGCCGGGGGCGCGACGCACCGTCTCCGGGGATCGCCCTGTGCGCGCGCCGTGACAGCGCTCACCGTCGCTGCTGTCTGCCCCAATCCGTGTCTGGCGGCCGGCTCCCGATTCGCTATAATCGGTTAATTAACCGATCGTTCAGGAGCAGGCCATGAGCCAGCCCGCAGAAAAGCTACAGCGCGAATCCGCCACCCGCCAGCAGCCCTTGCGTTTCGTCACCGCCGCCTCCCTGTTCGACGGCCACGACGCCTCGATCAACATCATGCGGCGGCTGCTGCAGGCCGGCGGCTGCGAGGTCATCCACCTGGGCCACAACCGCTCGGTGGAGGAGATCGTCACCGCCGCGCTGCAGGAGGATGCCCACGGCATCGCGATCAGCTCCTACCAGGGCGGGCATGTCGAGTACTTCAAGTACATGATCGACATGCTGCGCGAGCGCGGCGGC
>JBFJTN010000242.1:0-5392 GCA_041625325.1 Oceanococcus sp.
CCGCCTGGATCAGGCGGTGGCGGACTGCACCCTGGTGGTGGGGACCACGGCGCGGGAGCGTCACATCGGGCCGCCGGTGATGCTGCCGCGCGCCTTTTGCGAGCAGGCGGCCGAACTGGCCGGGGAAGGTGAGGTTGCGCTGGTATTCGGGCGGGAACGCACCGGGCTGAGCAACGAGGAGGTCGATCTGTGCCAGCGTCTGGTGCGCATTCCGACCCAGGAGGCCTTCGCCTCGCTCAATCTGGCCGCCGCGGTCCAGATCATGGCCTATGAGTGGATCCAGTCCGTGGCCAGCCCGCCTCAGCCTCGCGCCGGGCGCTACCGTCCGGCCAACTCCGAGGAGCTGGAAGGTCACATGCAGCATCTTCAGCAGGTGATTGAAGAGACAGGATTCTTTGCAGGGAAAAATCAGGAGGCGATCGTCCGCCGGCTGCGCCGTATCTATGCCCGCACGCAACTGGACACCAACGAGATCAACATCCTGCGCGGCCTGCTGAGTCAGGTGCAGAAGGCCCTGAAGGGCTGATCGTCGGGCAGGCCGGGGCTCTGGTCCCGGTGAGATATCCGCGCGGTGGCCGGTCTGCGTTACAATCCCGACCAGTCCAGTAGGAATTGACCATGTTCGACCTCATGCGCGAAGACATCCGCTCCGTGTTCGATCGCGATCCCGCGGCGCGGTCCAACTGGGAAGTCCTGACCTGCTACCCCGGGCTGCACGCCCTGTGGTTCCATCGGCTCGCGCACTGGTTCTGGAAGCGCGACCTGCGCTGGTTCGGCCGCTGGCTGGCCCACATCAGCCGCTGGCTCACCGGCATCGAGATACACCCCGGCGCCACCATCGGTCGCCGTTTCTTCATCGACCATGGCATCGGCGTGGTGATCGGCGAGACCACCGTCATCGGGGATGACTGCACCCTGTATCAGGGGGTGACCCTCGGCGGGACCAGCTGGGACAAGGGCAAGCGCCACCCGACCCTGGGCAACAATGTGGTGGTGGGTGCGGGCGCCAAGGTGCTGGGGCCTTTCACGGTGGGCGATGATGCGCGGATCGGCTCCAATGCCGTGGTCACCAAGGAGGTGCCGCCGGCGACCACGATGGTCGGCCCACTGGCGCGTCCGGTGCTGCGCAAGCAGGAGCACAAACCCACCCAGGCGCAGGTCGAACTGGCCAAGAAGCTGGGTTTCGACGCCTACGGCCTGACCAAGGACATGCCCGACCCGGTCGCGCATGCCATTTCGGCCATGCTCGAGCATATTCACGCCCAGGACGAGCAGCTCAAGAACATCTGCCGGCGGCTCTGCGAGCTGGACGGCCGCACATCAAAGCTCGACGTGCCGGAACTGGAGCTGCCCGAGTTCGACCCCTGTGCGGAGGCGCGCAAATGAACGTGACCTCGCGCGGGCGCTACGCCGTGACCGCGCTGCTGGATCTGGCCCTGCATGGCGAGCAGACGCCGGTGCCACTGGCTGATGTGGCGCGGCGGCAGGGTTTGTCCCTGCGCTATCTGGAGCAGATATTCTGCGGACTCAAAAGCCGTGGGCTGGTCGACGCCGTGCGCGGTCCCAGCGGCGGTTACCGGCTGTGCCGGGAGGCGGATCAGATCAGCGTGGCGGAAGTCGTCGCCGCGGTGGAGGCCAGCCGCGACCCGCAGGATGCGGCCGGGCCGGTGCATCAGACCCTGGTCAACGAGTTCTGGAGCGGCCTGTCGGATTGCATGCGCAACTACCTGGAGGACGCCAGCCTGGCCTCTTTGTGCGAGTGCGCCCGCCAGGATGCCGGCGGACGGAGAGCGGACTGCCCGTGATCTATCTCGACCACAATGCCACCACGCCCCTGCTGCCGGAAGTGAGGGAGGCCATGCTGCCCTGGCTGGGCCCGCATTATGGCAATCCGTCCAGCGTGCACCGGGCCGGCCGGCTGGCCCGCCAGGCCATCGATACCGCCCGCGAACAGGTCGCCGCCCTGGTCGGCGCCCAGCCTGGCGAGCTGATCTTCACCTCGGGGGGCACCGAGGCGAACAATCTGGCCCTGGGCCTGGCAGACAGCCTGGCCGGGCCGTTGATCACCTCCGGCACCGAACATTCGGCAGTGCTAGAACCGGCCATCGCCCGGCGTCAGGCGGGTCGCCAGGTGGTGATCTTGCCGGTGGACAGGGAGGGGCGGCTTTCGCCGGAGGACCTGGCGCAGGCCCTGCGCCCCGGGGCGCTGGTGTCGCTGATGTGGGCCAACAACGAAACCGGCGTGATCCATGATCTGGCCCGGCTCGGCGGTCTGGCCCGCCAGGCGGGCGCCATCGTGCACAGCGATGCGGTGCAGGCGGCGGGCAAGCTCGCGATCGATTTCGCCGGCGCCGAGGTCGATCTGCTCAGTCTCTCCGCGCACAAGATCTATGGCCCGAAAGGAGTGGGTGCCCTGCTGCGTCGGCGCTCCGTGGCCCTGCCGCCCATGCAGCGCGGCGGCGGGCATGAGCACCACCTGAGGGCGGGAACCGAGAATCTGGCCGGCATCGTCGGCTTCGGCGTTGCCGCCGAGCAGGCCGCGGCCCGGCGCGAGCGGCGCGCCGCGCATGCCCGGGCCCTGCGTGGCCAGCTGGAAGCCGGACTGCAGGCGATGCCTCAGATCAGCATCGTCGCGCCGGGCGCCCCCCGGGTCGACAACACCTGCCAGTTCATCGTGGCCGGCTTTCATTCCGAGGCCCTGCTGATGGCGCTGGACCGGCGGGACATCGCGGTGGCCAGCGGGTCCGCCTGTCACGCGGGCACCGGCAAGCCCACCCATGTCCTGCTGGCCATGGGCTACGACGAAGCCGCCGCGCACGGGGCGATCCGGGTCAGCATCGGCGAGCAGAACAGCAGCCGCGACATCGACGATTTCCTGGCTGCGCTGCGCGATATCCTGCACCAGCCCCGGCCGGCATTCGCCGCCGGCCTGTTCGGAGCCTGACGTGATCTATCTCGACTATGCCGCCACGGCCCCCATGCGCGAGGACGCCATCGAGGCGATGCGGCGCTGCCTGGGCGCCGACGCCCATTTCGCCAACCCCAGTTCCTACCACGCGCCCGGCCAGGCGGCCGCGCAGCTGGTGGAGCAGGCACGGGAGCGCTTTGCCGCCCTGATCGGCGCCCAGCCGGGCGAGATCATCTGGACGTCCGGTGCCACCGAAGCCAACAACATGGCCCTGCTGGGGGGCGCCGCCTTTCACAAGGATCGTGGGCGCCGCATCGCCCTGGCGCGCACCGAACACAAGTCGGTGCTGGACCCCTGTCGCCAGCTCGCCGGGCAGGGCTTCAAGCTGGACTGGCTGGACACCGACAGCGAGGGGCGCATCCCGCCCGAGGCGGTGGAATCGGCGCTCAAGGATGACAGCCTGCTGCTCAGTGCCATGCTGGTGAACAACGAAACGGGGGTGGTGCAGAACATCCCGGAACTGGCCGGTCTGTGCGCCGAGCGCGGGGTCCTGCTGCACGTGGATGCGGCCCAGGCCCTGGGCAAGCTGCCGCTGGACTGCCAGCGCTGGGAGGTGTCCATGATGAGCTTCTCGGCGCACAAGTTCGGCGGCCCCAAGGGTGTGGGCGCCCTGTATCTGCGTGGCAAGCCACCGGTGCGGGTGCAGCCGCTGGTCTTCGGGGGCGGACAGGAGCGCGGCCTGCGTTCCGGAACCCTGGCCGTGCACCAGATCGTCGGCATGGTACGGGCGGCCGAACTGGCCGAGGCGGCGAGGGAAAGCGAATTCCAGCGCCTGGCAGGACTGCGCCAGCGCTTGTGGAAAAGCCTGCGCGAGGCGCTGCCGCGTATCCGCCTGAATGGCTCGGAAGGGGCGCAGTCGCCGCATGTGCTGAACGTCAGCTTCGAGGGCGTGGACGGCGAGGCGCTGCGCGCGGACCTGACCGGGCTCGCGGTCAGCAGCGGTTCGGCCTGCACTTCCGAACAGGCCGAATCCTCCTATGTGCTGCGGGCGATGGGACGCAGCGATGCGCTGGCCGACGCCAGCCTGCGCTTCAGCTTTGGCTGGCCGACCACCGAAAAGGACATCGCGGAGGCCGCCCGTCAGGTCATCGCCACCGTGCGCCGCCTGCGCGCGCTGGCCCCGGACTGGGAGGAGGCGGCATGAGTGCCCGCTATCCCGACAAGGTCTGGAAGTTCTTCCGGGAGCCGAAGCGCGCCGGACGGTTCACCGACGGCCGGGGCGTGCGCACCGGCCGGGCCGGCACTCCGGCCTCCCACGCGCAGTTGCAGCTGCAGCTGCGCATGAGCGGGGACGGGCGGATCGAGGAGGCGCTGTTCCAGGCGCTGGGCTGCCCCTACCTGATCGCCACCGGAGCCTGGCTGTGCGCCCATGTGACCGGTCGCCGGGGCGAATCCGTTCGCGACCTGGACGGCCAGGCCATCGTGGAACAATTGCAGCTGCCGGCGGTCAAGCGTTATTGCGCGGTGATGGCCAGGGAGGCCCTGGAAGCAGCCCTTGATGCGCCCGCCGACACCACGCCGGCAAGCGCCGGCACAGGAAATGATGATGAGTGAAATGACACTGAGCGCGGCAGCGGCACGCCGCATACAACAGCAACTGGCCAAGCGCGGCCGCGGCCTGGGCCTGCGCCTGGGCGTGCGCGAGTCCGGCTGTTCCGGCTATGCCTACGTGATGGACTATGCCGACGAGCAGAAGCCCGAAGACATCGTGATCGAGGATCACGGCGCCCGGATTTTCATCGATCCCGAGAGCGCGCCGCTGCTGCAGGGCCTGCACCTGGATTTTCGCCGCGAGGGCCTGAACGAGCTGTTCCATTTCGACAACCCCAACGCCACCGAGCTGTGCGGTTGTGGCGAGAGTTTCACCACCGGCAAGGCGGCCACGCAGAACTGAGCGTGCCCGCGCGCCCGGAACTGTGACAGGGGCGCGCGGAACCGGTAAAATTCCGAGGTTTACCTCTTCTTCTTTCGCCCGGGGCCGTGAGCGCGGTTTCGGGCTTTGTTTACAGGAGCTGTACCCATGACAGAGCGCACGCTCTCCATCATCAAGCCGGACGCCGTGGCCAAGAACGTGATCGGCCAGATCTACACCCGTTTCGAGCAGGCCGGCCTGACCATCGTTGCCGCCAAGATGGCTCATCTGAGCCGTGACGAAGCGGAAAGCTTCTACGCCGTGCACCGTGAGCGCCCGTTCTTCAATGACCTGGTCGAGTTCATGATCTCCGGCCCGGTGATGATCCAGGTCCTGGAAGGCGACAATGCAATCGCCAAGAACCGTGATCTGATGGGTGCCACCAACCCCAAGGACGCCGCGCCGGGCACCATCCGCGCCGATTTCGCCGACTCCATCGACGCCAATGCCGTGCACGGCAGCGACGGCCCGGACACGGCCAAGACCGAAATCGACTTCTTCTTCGGAGCCTC
>JBFJTN010000243.1:0-5361 GCA_041625325.1 Oceanococcus sp.
AGACCCACAATCATCCCACCGCCAACGCGCCGGACCCCGGCGCCGCCACCGGCTCCGGCGGGGAGATCCGCGACGAGGCCGCCACCGGCCGCGGCGGCAAGCCCAAGGCCGGCCTGTGCGGTTTCTCGGTCAGCGACCTGCGCATTCCCGGTTTCGCCCGGCCCTGGGAAAACGCCGAGCCGCAGCCGGCCCGCCTGGCCAGCGCTTTCGAGATCATGCGTGACGGCCCCATCGGCGCGGCCCGCTACAACAATGAATTCGGCCGGCCCAACCTGGCTGGATATTTCCGCAGCCTGGATGCCCGGGTCGACGGCCGCCGCTGGGGTTATGCCAAGCCGATCATGATCGCCGGTGGCATGGGCAACGTGCGCCCGCAGCATGCCCAGAAGCTGCCGGTGCCCGCCGGCAGCCTGGTGGTGGTGCTGGGCGGTCCCGGCATGCTGATCGGTCTGGGCGGTGGCGCCGCCTCGTCCATGCATGCGGGCGCCAGCAGCGAGGAGCTGGACTTCGCCTCGGTGCAGCGCGCCAACCCGGAGCTGGAGCGCCGCTGCCAGGAGGTGATCGACGCCTGCTGGACCCTGGGCGAGGCCAATCCCATCCTGTCCATCCACGATGTCGGCGCCGGCGGCCTGTCCAATGCCGTGCCGGAAATCCTGGATGACAACAATCTGGGCGGCGACATTGATCTGTCCCGCGTGCCGATTGCCGATGCCGGCCTGTCGCCGATGGAAATCTGGTGCAACGAGTCGCAGGAGCGCTACGTCATCGCCATCGCGCCGGAATCCCTGCCGGCCTTCGAGGCGCTGTGCGCGCGCGAGCGCTGCCCCTTCGCGGTGATCGGCACCGGCACCGCCGAGCGCCGCCTGCACGTGCATGCCGGCGGTGTCGATGTGGTCGATCTGCCCATGGATGTGCTGCTGGGCAAGCAGCCGCCGCTGCAGCGTGAGGCCACCAGCCTGGCGCGGCCCGGGTCGGACACGGCCTGGACCGGTCAGCTGGATCTGGCCGAGGCGATCAGCCGGGTGCTGCAGCTGCCCGCGGTGGCCTCGAAGAATTTCCTCATCACCATCGGCGACCGCAGCGTCACCGGCCTGGTCTGCCGCGACCAGATGGTCGGGCCCTGGCAGGTGCCGGTGGCCGATGTCGCGGTGACCGCGGCCGGCTATGCCGGGCCGGCGGGCGAGGCCATGGCCATGGGCGAGCGCACGCCGATCGCGATCAGCGATGCGGCGGCCTCCGGTCGCATGGCGGTGGCCGAGGCGCTGACCAACATCGCGGCCGCGCCGATCGCGAAGATCGAGGATGTGCGCCTGTCGGCCAACTGGATGGCCGCGGCGGGTGACGCGCAGCAGGCTTCGGCCCTGCTGGCCACGGTCGAGGCCGTGGGCAAGGATTTCTGTCCGGCCCTGGGCCTGGCCATTCCGGTGGGCAAGGATTCGCTGTCCATGCAGACCCGCTGGCAGGAGGACGGCGCCGAGCACAGCGTGACCTCGCCGGTGTCCCTGATCATCAGCGCCTTTGCCCCGGTGACGGATGTGGCCCAGGTGGCCACCCCGCAGCTGCGCCGCGATCTGGGCGAGACCCGGGTCCTGCTGCTGGAGCTGCCCGGCGGGCAGCAGCGTCTGGGCGGCTCGGCCCTGGCCCAGGTGTATGGCGAGCTGGGTGGGGACACCCCGGACGTGGCCGACCCGGCCGCGCTGCGGGCCCTGTTCGATCTGGTCCAGCAGCTGCGCCGGGACGGCCGCCTGCTGGCCTACCACGACCGCAGCGATGGCGGCCTGCTGGCCGCCCTGCTGGAGATGGCCTTTGCCGCCCGGTGCGGCCTGGATATCGATCTGCTCGGTGGCGAGGCGATTCCCCGCCTGTTCCACGAGGAGGTCGGCGTGCTGGTGCAGGTGCCGGCGGCCGAGGTGGGCGAGGTGCTCGGTCAGGCCGGCAGCGCCGGCCTGGTGGCCAGCGTGGTGGCCAGCCCGCGGGACGACCAGCAGATCCGCATCCTGGATGCGGACGCGCATGAAATCTACCGTGGCGATGCCCGCCAGCTGGAGCAGTGCTGGGCCGAAACCAGCTATCGCATGCAGGCCGCCCGCGACGAGCCGGACTGCGCCCGCGAGGAATTCGAGGCGATTGCCGATGCGGATGATCCCGGCCTGAACGTGAAGCTGAGTTTCGACTGGCCGGCTCCGGCGGTGGTCAGCCGCCGCCCGCCGGTGGCGATCCTGCGCGAGCAGGGGGTCAATGGCCAGGTGGAGATGGCCTGGATGTTCGCCCAGGCCGGCTTCGAGCCGGTGGACGTGCACATGAGCGATCTGCTCAGCGGCCAGCATGTGCTGGAGGGCTTCGTGGGCCTGGCGGCCTGCGGCGGCTTCTCCTACGGCGACGTGCTGGGCGCCGGGCGCGGCTGGGCCAAGAGCATCCTGCATCACGCCGGCGTGCGCGAGCAGTTCAGCCGCTTCTTCGCCGACCCGGGGCATTTCGCCCTGGGTGTCTGCAACGGCTGCCAGATGCTCTCCACCCTGCGCGAGCTGATACCGGGCACCGAGCACTGGCCGGATTTCGTGCGCAACCGTTCGGAGCAGTTCGAGGCGCGCCTGGCCCTGGTCGAGGTGCCGGAGAATCGCTCGGTGATGCTGGGCGCCCTGGCCGGCTCACGGCTGCCGGTGGCCTCGGCCCACGGCGAGGGCCGCGCCGCCTTCGCCGACCCGGCTGCCCAGATCGCGGCGCTGGAGGCTGGCGGGCAGGTGGCCCTGCGTTTCGTCGATCACCACGGCGCGGCCACCGAGCGCTTCCCGCTGAACCCCAACGGCTCGCCGGGCGGGGTCACCGGCATCAGCAATGCCGATGGCCGCATCACCATCATGATGCCGCACCCCGAGCGCCTCACCCGGGCGGCCAGCTTCTCCTGGCGGCCGCCGCAGTGGCAGGGTGAATCGCCCTGGCTGCGCATGTTCCTGAATGCCCGTCAGTGGCTGGGCGATGCCTGAGGCTGCCGCCGGCTCACTGGGCCTGGTGATCGGGCGCTTCCAGCCCTTTCACCGCGGTCATGAGGTGATCTGCCGCGAGGCGCTGGCGCAGTGCGAGCGCCTGCTCGTGGTGCTCGGCTCGGCCGGGCAGGCACGCAGCATCCGCAATCCCTTCACCGATGCCGAACGCGAGGCGCTGATCCGCGCCGCGCTGGCGGACATCGCGCCCGAGCGTCTGCTGTTCGCGCCGGTGCCGGACGTGTTCTACAACGAGGAGGTCTGGCTGCGCGCGGTCCGCGAGGCGGTGGAGCCGCACGCCGGTGACGATCGGGTCGTGCTGTACGGCCACAACAAGGATTCCAGCTCCTACTATCTGGCCCTGTTCCCGCAGTGGGATTATCGCGAGCTGCCGAATTACCAGGGCCTGTCCGCCACGCCCCTGCGGGATGCGCTGCTGGCGGCCGGACCGGCGCAGGCCGCGGGGCAGTTGCAGCAGCTGGCCGATCGCTTTCCGGCCAGCGAGATGGCCGGGCTGGCGGCCTTGCTGCAGGCGCCGGACTTTGCCGAGCTGTGTGCCGACTACGCCCTGATCGAGCGCTACCGGGAGGCCTGGTCCCGCGCGCCCTATCCGCCGATCTTCGTCACCGTCGATGCCCTGGTCGAGTGCGCGGGCCAGGTCCTGCTGATCCGCCGCGGGCAACGCCCGGGTCGTGGCCTGCTGGCGCTGCCCGGCGGTTTTCTCGACCCGGATGAACGCCTGGAGGCCGGCGCCCGGCGCGAGCTGCGGGAGGAAACCGGCCTCGATCTGGCCGCCCATCCGCATCAGCTGATCGCCAGCCGGCCCTATGATGCGCCGGAACGTTCGGCCCGCGGGCGCTTCGTCACCCATCTGTTCCATTACCGCCTGCAGCTTGATACGCCGCCCGTGGTGCAGGGCGCCGACGATGCCGCGGCGGCCGGCTGGTTCCGGCGCGAGCAATTCAGTCCCGAGCAGCTGTTCGAGGACCATTACTGCATCCTGCAGCACGCGCTGAACTGGTACTGACGATGGGGGTCAGCCTGTCCCTCACCCTGCTGCTGCTGGGCATCCTGCTCGGCGCCAATCTGGTCTTCGCCGCGGTGCTGATGCCGGCGGTTTTCCGCATGCTGCCGGTGGGCATGGCCCGGGCCTTCATCCGCAGCGTGTTCTCGCTGTTCTACCTGTTCGCCGCCGGCCTGTCCGGCGCCGCCCTGGCCCTGCTGACCCTGCAGGGCTGCCTGCCGGTGCTCAGTCGCATCGTGATCGCGCTGTGCTGCGTCGGCTACATCCTGGCCTGGCTGGAGCTGACCCCGCGCCTGGTGGCCCTGCGAGACCGGGGTGACAGCGGCGCGCTCAAGCGCATCGAAGGCGCCGCCCAGGTGCTCAACACGGCGCAGATGGCGGTGATCACGGCGGTGTTCCTGCAACTGCTGCGGGCCTGCGCATGAAATCGGCGAAACGGATGCGCACCTCGTACTGCTTGCCGCTGGCATCGCGCACATTGGAGGTGCCGCGGTACTCCACCACCTGACGGCTGTCCGGATCGTAACTGAGCAGCAGCGGGTCGACGAACAGGCTGAGAAAGGAGCTGATCTCGACCCGGATGTCGACCACCGGGGTGTCCTCGATGACTCGCTCACCCACCTTGCGGGCATCGAATTTCACCGTGGTCAGGCGGCTGGGTGCGACGAATTGAAAGCGCAGTTCCTCGCCGGCCAGCAGGCGATCAAAATGGGCGCCCAGATACTGGGTGAAGCCGGCGTCGGCGACCATTTCTGCGCGTGGCTTCACGGTCCTGGTCCTCTCACGGTCGTCCGCGCCGTGACGCTGATACATCTCGATCCGGTCATCGGCATAACGCAGGCCTTCGATGTAGCGGCCGTCGTGAAACTCGGCGTGAAAGGCGGGCAGGATGCCACTGGGGCCGTAGTCCACGAACTTGTGCCCGATCAGGCCGCCGTCGGGGTCGCGGTACTCGATGTCGTCGCCGATCAGCCGGCCCTCGGCGAAGCGGAAACGGTGGTGCTCGCGGTAGCGCAGCTCGTCGGTGGCCAGGTCATAAGCTTCGCCCACGATGCCATCCAGCGCGCGGGCAGGGCTGAGCAGCAGCATCAGCAGCAAGGGCAGCATTCGGCTCACGCGCATCTCCGGCGGGGGCGGGGCCGGCCGCCGCGCTTGCGCCGCCGGCCGTCTCACTTCAGTCTATACGCGATGGTTCCGGCAGCGAATACGGGGAGTTCGGCGCGATGAATCTGGAAAAAGTCCTGTTCGGTTTCTTCGTGATGCTGGCCCTGACCCTGAACTTCGGTTTTGTCATGGGCGACATCGACAATGCCGCGCACCACCACGTGATGGAGCTGTTCGCCGCCACCGTGGTCA
>JBFJTN010000244.1:0-5334 GCA_041625325.1 Oceanococcus sp.
CAGGCGGCACCCTCGCCGTCATTGTCGAACTGGCCCACCAGGTTCAGATTGCAGTTGTAGCCCTGCGCCGAACGCCCGCTGACCCGGTCCACCAGGGGGACGCGACCCTGCACATCCGTTTCTGCCCGATCACCCGCCGCACACTGTGCCTTCGGCACCGGCTGCAGCCAGGGCTCGGCCGGAGTGCCGCCAGAAGGATCGGCCAGCGGAGACTGGCCACCGCCGCAGGCGACGAGCAACATTGCCGCCAGGCCCGCCAAGCCGCGGAGTGGCCGGGCGTCGGGGCCTTCAGAACGGTGCGAGGTCATAGGGTAGTCCTCAGGGGCCTGGATCAGGCCTTCGATCCTATCCAGGTCCGGTGGCTGCCGACATGCGACATTGGTCGGGCCGGGCCGATCGGCCTGGCGGGGCGCATCACCAGGAACCGATCAGGCTCAGCTGGCCGCTGCAGTAGCGGTAGTCGCTGGCCGGAAAGCCATCGTTCGGGCCGCCGGTATTGGTGCACACGGAGGACAGCTCCAGCCCGTAGTGGTCGCTGAACCAGCCGCGCAGGCGCAGTTCGGCGAAAAACAGGGTATTGCGGGTGCGGTCGCCGAAGCTGTTGCGCAGGCGCTGCAGGCCCGGTCCGGCCAGCAGGCGCAGGCTGAAGCGTTCGTCGAATAGGGCCCGGGAATAGCCCAGCATCAGCAGGTGTTCCTGGCGATGGGCCGGGCTGAAATAGCCCACGCCGTCGAAGGAGGCGCGCATGGCGGTGGAGCGGGTCTGCAGGTTCAGGCCCGCGATCCAGGGCGGCTGGTAGATCAGGCGGACCACCGCGCCCAGGCGCCGGTTGCCGTCGGAGATGCGCTGCCCGAACAGCGCGCCGACCAGGGTGACGTCCGGGTTGATGCGGTAGTCGGCCGACAGGCCGGCGCCGGTGGACAGCAGCTGCCGGTCCAGGCCGGCGATGGAATCGATCAGCTCCCGCTCGCCGAACAGCTCGACATACCAGCGGTCGGAGACGGTCCGGCGCCAGCTGCCGTTCAGCAGCAGGGGGTTCCACTGCGCGCCGTCCAGCCAGCGTGCCCGCAGGAAGGCCTGGCCCTCACGGGACGGACCGTTGTAGCGCAGCTCCAGCAAGCGGAAATCGCGCGCCTGGTCGCCTTCGGTGAAGCGCCAGCTGCCGGCGCCGGCGCCAAACAGCGCCTGTTCGTGGCGGCGCTCGTAAAGGGCGGTGAGCCGGTGCTGAAAGGCGCCGTCACTATCCTCGGCCAGGAAGGCGGACAGCGAGGGGCGGTGGGTTTCCGCAGCTGCAGTGCCGGCCAGCACCCAGAGCAGGGCGCCCAGCAGGGCCTGGCCGCGCCTCACCAGACCTTCCTCCGGCCGGCCAGCTCGCTGATGTAGCCGGCCAGGCTCGCGGGGGAGAGCATGATCTGGTAGCCGACCGCATAGCTCAGCCAGCCCAGGTGATTGCGTCGTACCGTCAGCCCGTAGCGCATGAAGATGCGCCGCTGATGGTGAAACATCACGAGGTTGATCAGCACGGTGAGGGGCAGCAGCATGATGGTCATGGCGCCGGCCACGGCATAGAACTGGAAGAAGATGGCGGCCAGCACGCCGGGCAGGAAGAAGGCCAGGTAGGCCAGGTCGATGTAGGGAAACAGCAGGTTCATGTAGACGAAGGGCAGGTTGGTGCGCGGCGCGACCAGGATGCCCGGATAGCGCTTGAAGGCCTCGATCAGGCCACGCGCCCAGCGCTTGCGCTGGCGGAAGTACTGCCCCAGGGTCACCGGCACATTGGTGAAGACAAAGGCATTTTCGGCGTAGCCCACGCGCAGGCCGCGGCGCAGGATGGCCCAGGTGAGCACGATGTCCTCGCCCACCGTGTCCGGCCAGCCGCCCAGCTCGCGCAGCACCCGGGTCCGGTAGATGGAGAATGCGCCCTGTGCCACCAGGGTGCCCTGGAACAGCGACTGGGCGCGTTTGACGATGGCGATGCCCAGGAAGTAATCCCACTCCTGCAGGCGGGTCAGCCAGTTGTTGCGCGAGTTGCGCACCAGCACCGTGCCGGCCACCGCGGCGGTGGCTGGCGGCCCATCCTGGATATTGGAGGCGATGCGCCGCAGGGCGTTGGCGAAGAGGTAGCTGTCGGCATCGATGGTGGCCACCAGCTCGTGGTGGACCTGAGCCAGGCCCCGGTTCAGGGCATTGGCCTTGCCGACGTTGCGCTCCAGCGACAGCAGCTGGAAGCGGCAGCTGCCCTGTGACGTGTCGTGCCGGGCGATGAAGGCCTGCACCCGCTGCGGGGTGCTGTCCGTGGAGCCGTCGTCCACCACGATGACCTCCAGCGGCATGGGGTACTCCTGGCGCAGGATGGACTCCAGGGTCTGCGCGATGGAGTCCTCTTCGTTGTAGGCGGCAATCAGGATGGACAGTGACGGCAGCTTGCCATGCCCTTCGTACAGCGGGCGGCGATCCTCCAGCAGGCCGCAGAGCACGAAGGCGCTGGCAAAACCCGGCACCAGCGCCACCCCGCCGACAATCAGCCAGGCCGCCGGCCAGCCGGTGAGGCGGGCCAGTTCGGCGATCCAGGGCAGGGCCAGCCAGGTGCTGAGCGCGCACCAGGCGGTGGCGCCGAACAGGGCCAGGGCCAGCTTGCCGCGGACGGGCAGGTAGAGGCGGCGTCGCGGCGGACGCGCGGACGAATCCATGGGAGGGCGAAAGCAGCTTGCAGTCAGGGGAACCAGCGTGGCGCGCTGGCGGTAAAGAAAACGTGGCCGGGCGGGGCGTCGGAAGCCGCTGTGTGGCCCGGGCGATGCGCGTGGTCGGCTCAAGCCGAACCGGGAACAGGAGCCCGTTGCCCCGCGCGGCGCCGCTGGCGGCAGGCCGGGCTGGCAGCGGCCTGCCGGCCCGCGGCGCGGCCGCGCCGCCTGACCCTGGCGGCGCTCAGGGCGGCGCTCCCGGCAGGGGGCGCTGATGGACCAGCTGCCCGGTCTTCAGGTAGTCCAGCTCTGCCGGCGTGGATGCCCTTCCCAGCACGGCGTTGCGGTGCGGATGGCGGCCAAAGCGGGCAATGACGTCCCGGTGGCCCCTGGCCTGATCGGCGGAGAATTCCAGTATCGCTTTCAGCTCGGCCGGCGCTTCGCCCGCGATCTGTTCGGCCAGCTCCACGGCCAGCTGCGTATCCGCCAGCTGTTCGGAATGGCCGAAGGGCAGGGAGAAGAACAGCTTCTCCCAGGGAGAGGACAGCGCCGCGTAATGGCCCTTGTCCAATCCGGCCCTGGCGATCTCGCAGGCGCGTGCGTCATTGCGATAGGCCCGGGCGTCTTGGGCATGGACGGCCCGGGAAAACTGATCCAGCACGATGATGAGCGCCAGCCTCGATCGGGCGGCATCCAGCCAGTGGTCCAGCGCGCCCGCCTCGGCCTGCTCGAGCAGCGCGGAAAAGCGCGACCGCACCGCATCATTGCTGCCGCCGCGAAACCACCACTGCACCTGCTGCAGGATGGCTTCCTGTCCGGAGCCCGGATGGGCCGGGAACCAGAAGTCCAGGACCTGATCGGCGCTCATGGGAGACGGCGCCCCGGCATGCGCGGCCGGGGCCCTTGAGCCGTGGGCTGGCAGCTGGGCGGCTGCCTGCCGGGGCCAGACGGGCAGCGGCTCGAGAGGCCGATGAATCGATGCGTGCGGGGTCCAAGGCAGATGCCCGGCATCCGCCAAGCGCATGAGCCAGGCGCAGGCATGGGCGATGTCCCTGCTGGCAAGCTGTCCGAACCGATCATGGGCAGGCGCTCCAGAAGCTCACTGGGTTTCGGGGAATCCTATCGCAAACCTCCCCGGCCAGGCGCGGGCGCACGGCCAGGATGGAACCGGCACGCGGCCTTGCTGGCAAGGCCGGGCAACGGCACGTCCGGCCCCTCATGCCCGCCGTGTGGGCGCCGTGAGCGTCAGCAGGATGTCCGCGAACCAGGCGCAGTTCAGGCCCAGTGCCTCATCCAGTTCCGCGTCGCGGCCGCTCATGTCCAGGCGCCCCGAATGAACCCCCAGCAACAGCCAGGGCAGGGATCGTCCGGAGCTGTCCCGACACACCACCGGCGCGCCGCTCGAGCCGCGATGGGTGCGCGCATCGGTCAGAAAATAGCCGTTGCCCTGGAAGCGCATGGCGAAGGACGAGGCGTTGATGGCGCTGCGGGCGACCGGAAGCTTGTGCAGGGTGTCATGAAAGCCCAGCGGGAAGCCGATGATGAGCAGGGGCGTGCCGATCTCCAGGCTGCCATCCTGGGCCAGCAGGTTGGCCGGGCCGAAAGCCTCGAAGACCACGTCTTCGGGCAGGCGCTCGCGGACAATCCGGATCACCGCGACGTCGATGTCGCCCGCCTTGTCCGATCCGGAAACCCACTGCGATTTGCCGCCCTGGTAAAGCGGGATGGAGTAATCAATCCCCCGCGTCGCATTGTTCCTGTCGGTATGCAGCGAGATCACGATCCGGTCGGGCGCATGATCCGACTTCTCGTCAAAGAAGACATGCCGGCTGGTGGCCAGGAACAGCGCCTCGTCGCGCTGGAAGAAGAATCCCGTGGCGTTGGTCAGTGCGCTCTGCCCCAGATACGTGGAGATCTGGGTGGCGCAGAGCAAAATTGGCTCGATTTCCATTCGCGCTCCGGCCCGCTCCGCTTGCCGCCGCCATCTGTCGGCAGACTGGGGAAGACTAGCATGGCCGTCCGGGGCCAGCGCCTGGCGGGGCGATGCGGTGATAGTCCGCCAGCCCCCGGGCCCGGGTCGCGGGCCTCATTCCGGCTCGCTGCGGGGCGGGATCGCTTGCCTGCACTGCAGGCAGCGGGCGGCATCAAGGCGGTTCGAAATCCCGCAGGCAGGGCAGCGGACCTGGCCGGCCGGGACCGGGCCAGGCGCTGGCCTGGTGTGCCGGGGCGGGGGATAGCGGGCCGCCATGAAGCGGCCGAAACGGCGCAGCTCAAGGATCGCCGGGATCAGCACCAGCACCGGCACAATGAACCAGCCACGGCCCAGCGACAGCTGCGTCAGCCAGGCCAGCCACAGCAGCCCGTAGGGCAGCCAAGCGGCAAGGATGATCCTGCCGCACCAGGCCCGGTTGTCGACCGGGTCGGGTGAGTTGGCCACCCGGTGGCAGACGGAAAAGCTGGCCCAGATCAGGACGCCCGGGATCAGGTAGAGCCATGCCGTGAGCAGGATGATGAGCTGCGCCGAATAGCCATGCGCGGACGCCGGACCCGGCAGCACGCACAGGAGCATCGCCAGCGCGGTGGCCCGCCAGCGCTTCATCCGGCCTGCCGCATCGAGCGGCGGCCTTGCGGCGCGCCCGTGGTGATGCCTGCC
>JBFJTN010000245.1:0-5275 GCA_041625325.1 Oceanococcus sp.
GTCGCTGCTGCTCATCTTCCAGTGGCGCGGGTCGCGTCCGCCGTCGTTGTAATAGCCCGCCATGTGACGGGTGGGGATGTACATCAGCCCGGTGAGTGGCGAGAAGGCCATGGGATGCCAGTTGTGCATGCCGGCCGAGCCGGGCCAGATCAGGGCTTCGCCATTTTCGTAGCGGGCACCTTTGACCTCGACCGGCCGTCCAGTGGCGAGGTCGATCCGCTCGGCCCAGGTCACCTTGCCGAGCTTCTCTGCGGAGATCAGCTGGCCGGTCTCCCGGTCGATCACGTAGAAAAAGCCGTTCTTCGGCGCGTGCATCAACAACTTGCGCGGGCGGCCATCAATGGTGCTGGTGGTCAGCACCATGTCCATGGTGGAGTTGAAATCCCAGCTCTCGCCCGGGGTCGTCTGGTAGTGCCAGACGTACTCACCGCTGTCGGCGTCCAGCGCAACCACTGAGCAGAGGAACAGGTTGTCGCCACCGCCGGGTGAACGCAGCTTGTGATTCCAGGGCGATCCATTGCCGGTGCCCAGGTAAATGCGATTGAATTCGGGGTCGTAGGTCATCGCATTCCAGACCGTGCCACCGCCGCCGTACCGCCACCATTCACCGGTCCAGGTCTTCGCCGCCATGGCCATGGCCGGATTCTCGAAGCCGTCGGCCGGATTGCCGGGGACGACATGCCAGCGCCAGCGCTGCTCGCCGGTGGCGGTGTCGTAGGCCGTTACGTAGCCCCGCACATAGCCGAAGTCCGCGCCGCCGTGGCCGATGATCACGGTGTCGTTGAAGACCCTCGGGGCGCCGGTGATATAGCGGTTGTCACCCGCTTCGGTGGTCATGACCGACCAGGCCAGCTCGCCGGTGTCGGCCTCCAGCGCGATCAGGCGGCCATCCTGCACGCCCACATAGATGCGGCCCTTCCAGTAGGCCAGCCCCCGGATGCCCCAGGCCATGCGCATCTTGATCGGATCGACCTGCGGATCGTATTGCCACAGCTTGCGGCCGTTGCGTGCGTCGATGGCATGGACCTGGCTGTAGCCGACAGCGATGTAGATGACCCCGTCCACCGCCAGGGGTTGCGAGGAGACGCCCCACAGCTCATCCAGCTCGTAGGTCCAGGCCAGATCCAGCCTGTCGATGCTGCTGCGATTGATCTGATCCAGCGGGCTGTGGCGCTGTTCGTCGAAGGTCCGACCCCAGGCCGCCCAGTTGCGTCCATCGGCGCCGTCCTGCAGCGCCTGATTGTCGATCGTGGCGCTGGCGTCCTGCGCCAGCAGCAGGGCGCCCAGTACGAGGCCGATGGCGGGTCCCGTCATCCTGTTTCCGCCTGGGTGCCCCGGGCCGTGGCCCGCCGGCGGAGAGCCAGATGCCGGGCGGTCCGGCGGTGCCGCCGCCCGGTCAGCGCGCAATGCGGTTCTCGCAGAATGCATTCAGCCCCCTGAACAGCGCGAGCATCTCAGGGATGTGTGGTCCCAGCACGGGCTTGCCGGTGGTGACCAGGCACACCACGCTGCCGGTATCCGGCCGGGCCCAGGTCAGCGTGCTGGACAGGCCGAGATGACCGAAGGTCCGGTGCCGGTTGATGCCGTAGAGACCGATCCCGGCGTGGCCCAGCATGAAGCCCGGGGAATAGCGGATCGGGATGCCGATGGTGCGGTCGATGCTGCCATGCCGGCGGTCCGGCGCCAGGGCCCGGGCCACGGTTTCGGGCGCAAACACGCGTCGGCCCTGGAAGCGGCCGCCGTCGAGCAGGCACTGATAGAAGCGGGCGCTGCTTTCCGCCGTGGCGATCACGTTGCCGGATGGCACCACGGCGGTGAGAAAGCGGGGGTCATTGGACATTTCGATCGCCGCCGAAAAATCCGCGCCGATCACGCGGGACAGCTGCCAGGCGATGGGCGCAGGCAGCATCCCTGTCTGGGCATTGAGGGCGACCTGCGACAGCTGGGCCGGCGCGACACCGAAGTCCAGCCAGCTGGCCTCCAGCGGTGCCTTGATCAGCTCCTGCAGCAGCTCCCTTGGCTCCCGTCCGGTGGCCGTCCGGATCAGCTCGGCCAGCACGAATCCGCCGGTGAGGCTGTGGTAGGCCGGTCGCCCGCCGATGCGGCGTGCCGGCCGCATGTCCAGTACCGCCTCGCGCAGCGCCTGCGGATCGTCAAGAACATCAAGATCCAGGTTTTCCGCATGTGGTGAAGGCATGCGGGTCAGGCCGGCGCGATGGGTGAGAATCTGCCGGATGGTGATCCTGCCCTTGCCGTGCCGCTCGAACCCGGGCAGATGGCTTGCCAGCCGGTCGTCCAGGGAAAAATGACCGCTCTCGACGAGCTTGTGCACGAGCATCGCATTGATCGCCTTGCCGCCGGAAAACAGGTTGACCGGCGTATCCACCCGCATGGGGACGGGATCCGGCGCCGCCTGTCCGGGGGCGTTGCCCCGGGCATGGCCGATGGCCCGATTGATCACGACATGCCCCTGATGGCGCACGCACAGCTGCATGGCAGGCTGCACGCCGGTCGCATACAGCGCGGTAATGCGTTGCCACAGGGCGGCCACGCTGCCCGCAGCGAGGCCGGCCGCCCGCTCATCGGTCTCCGTTCCTCGATGGGTGACGGACTCGGCATCGTCGGGTACCCGACACAGCAGGGAGTAGGGGCTGAGGACTTTGAGCATGGGCTGGTCGGTGACGGTGTCGCAGAAGGATCTCGGGAGATTATCCGGTAATGCGGCCCGGCGGGGGCAGGTGAGCCTGCGTCCATGGGCGCCAGGGCCGACGCGGTCCGGCTGTGAGAGATCCGTCGCCCGTTGCAGTGGGTCCTTCAGGTCGGCGGCACAGCGCCCTGGCGCCGAGCGTGCAATCGAGCTTTGGGTCGGCTCGGCCACTGGCGCCGCCGGCAGGGTCGTCCGCGGGTGCTTCGGCAAGGCCGGACCGCCGGGCAGGGCCCGCAGGCGCCAATCCATTTCGACTCCGGCCGGTTGATAAGGCAGGATGCACGCTGGCCATCAAGACCAGGACACAGGAGGGTGAACATGGACGTACGTGCCGCAGTGGCTTTCGAGGCGGGCCAGCCGCTCAGTATAGAAACGGTGCAGCTGGATGGGCCCAGGGCGGGTGAGGTGCTGGTGGAAATGAAAGCCACCGGCCTGTGCCATACCGACAAGTACACGCTGTCCGGCGCCGACCCGGAAGGCCTGTTTCCGGCGATCCTTGGGCACGAAGGGGCGGGCGTGGTGGTCGAGGTCGGCGAGGGGGTCCGCTCCCTGAAGCCGGGGGATCACGTCATTCCGCTGTACACGCCGGAGTGCCGGGAGTGCGAGTACTGCCTGAACCCCAAGACCAATCTGTGTCAGAGCATTCGTGCCACCCAGGGTCAGGGGCTGATGCCTGACGGCAGCAGCCGCTTTTCCCTGAACGGCCGTCCCATCCTGCACTACATGGGTTGTTCGACCTTCGCCAACTACAGCGTCGTGCCCGAGATCGCCCTGGCGAAGATTCGCCAGGACGCCCCCTTCGACAAGGTCTGCTATATCGGCTGCGGGGTGACGACCGGAATCGGCGCCGTCCTGTTCACCGCCAGGGTGGAGGCCGGCGCGCGGGTGGTGGTCTTCGGCCTCGGTGGCATCGGCCTGAACGTGATCCAGGGCGCGCGCATGGTGGGCGCCAGCCAGATCGTGGGGGTGGACCTGAACCCTGCCCGTGAGGCCATGGCGCGCCGCTTCGGGATGACGGATTTCGTCAACCCGAAGGATCTTGATGGCGACCTGGTTGGCCATCTGGTCGAGCTGACCGGCGGCGGTGCCGACTACAGCTTCGAATGCATCGGCAATGTGCAGGTCATGCGCCAGGCCCTGGAGTGCTGCCACAAGGGCTGGGGCGTCTCGACCATCATTGGCGTGGCCGGCGCCGGGCAGGAGATTTCCACCCGTCCGTTTCAGCTGGTCACCGGGCGGCGCTGGATCGGCACCGCCTTCGGTGGCGCCCGCGGCCGTACGGATGTGCCCAGGATCGTCGACTGGTACATGGAGGGCCGGATCAATATCGATGACCTGATCACGCACACCATGCCACTGGACGATATCAACAAGGGTTTCGAGTTGATGGACAGGGGTGAGTCCATCCGCAGCGTGGTGCTGTATTGATGGACATCGTGGTTCGCTCCGAGCAGCGTTGCTTCGGGGGGGTGCAGGGCTTCTACAGTCACGCCAGCGACAGCACCGCAACCCGCATGAACTTTGCCGTGTATCAGCCGCCGCAGGTGGCCAGCGGGCCGGTGCCTGCCCTGTACTACCTGGCCGGCCTGACCTGCAACGAGGAGACATTCGTGATCAAGGCCGGTGCACAGCGGCTGGCCGCGGAGCTGGGCCTGCTGCTGGTGGCCTGTGACACCAGCCCGCGTGGGCTGAACCTGCCGGGTGATGCCCAGGACTGGGATTTCGGTGTTGGCGCAGGCTTCTACCTCGATGCCGAGCAACAGCCCTGGGCGGCACATTACCGGATGGGGCGCTACGTGAATGAAGAACTGCCTGCCGTGGTCGAACGGCACTTTCCGGTCACTCGACGGCGCGGCATCTTTGGTCATTCCATGGGTGGCCATGGCGCCCTGGTGACAGCCTTGCGACACCATGAGCGCTGGCATTCGCTGTCGGCCTTTGCGCCGATCAGCAACCCCAGTGTGGTGCCCTGGGGGCGCAAGGCCTTCGCCTCCTACCTGGGGGCCGATGAAAGCCGCTGGGCGGAGTGGGACGCCACGCAGCTGTTGCACAGGGGCCCCTGGCCCGGCGAGATTCTGATCGACCAGGGCGGCGACGATCAGTTTCTGAGCCGCGAGCTGAAACCGGAAAAGCTGGAGCGGGCGGCGGCGAGCGTCGGTCAGTCGCTCACGCTGCGTCGACAGGCGGGCTACGACCACAGTTATTACTTCATCCAGAGTTTCATGGAGGATCATCTGCGCCACCATGCCCAGGCCCTGCAGGCCTGATCTCCGCTGGCGATCCGCTGCCGGGAAGGCCTTGGCCGACAGCCCGCAGCCGATCTTGCGCGGGCCGGTTCGTTCAGTGCAGGCCTAAGTCCTTGATTTTCGGAGTTGTCGCTGGAGGGGGATTGCGCGGCAACCGCGCGATACGTATACTTCGTTGGCTCTGGTGCGGGGTGGAGCAGCCAGGCAGCTCGTCGGGCTCATAACCCGAAGGTCGCAGGTTCGAATCCTGCCCCCGCTACCAAACATCTTGGACGAATCTTCGGCCCCATTTATGGGGCTTTTTTATTCGCCGGAGAAATGA
>JBFJTN010000246.1:0-5227 GCA_041625325.1 Oceanococcus sp.
AGATTAGCCACCAGGCGCTCGCTGGCCTTGTGCGCGGTCATCCGGTACACCCGCTCGGACAGATGGCGCACCATGCCGACCAGTTCACGCATCTGCGCGTTGGCCACGGCCGGGTCGGCGGTGATCAGGTGGACGAATTCCCGCGCCGGCAGGGTGGCGACCTGCACATCGGTGACCGCCACCACATCGGCCGAGCGGGGTTGATGGTCAATCGCGGCGTAGTCGCCGAAGATTTCCCCTTCGGCAATGCGCCGGATGCCGACTTCCCGTCCTTCGGGGGAGTAGATGGTGACCTTGACCGTGCCCTTGAGCAGCAGCATCACGGTGCCGTCATCGTCACCGCGACTGAGGATCAGCTGACCTTCCTGGAAAATCTGCCGGTTGCTGGCCATGGCCAGGCGGGTGAGGGTGACCGAAGCGGCCTCGGCAAAGATGCGGATGCCCTGCAATTCCGGCAGTTCCGCCAGCTTGCGTTGCTCCGATGCGCTGAAATGTTCACGTGAGCTCATGGCCCTCCCCTTCTGCCATTCCCGCCGGCTGATCTTAGCAGTCGGGCCTCATTCTCGCGTCCGGACCGTCCGAGTGCGGTTCATTCCTGTACCCCGCCCCTGTCCTGGCAGGCCCGGGGACCAGCGGTCGCTGACCGCGCCGCTCAGTCGCCGGGCTGCAGTTGGGTGAATTCGGCGAGAGGGATGGTGCGCGCGCTCGGGGAAGGCCGATCTGGCGGGGTGCCCGCGGCCGGCCGCCGGCGTCGGCGGGTGCGGCCGAAGCGCTGCATCAGCGGGCGCAGGCTGAAGCCGTGTACGAGAATGGACAGGCTGACCACCACCAGGGTGATGTGGATCATCTCCAGGGCCAGCTGCTGGGGCAGGCCGTGGGTCACGGCGTAACTGAGGTAGTACAGCGAGCCGATGCCGCGCACCCCGAACCAGGCGGTGAGGCCGAGGATGCGCGGGGGCAGGCGCAGGCCACGCAGACACAGCAGCACGCTGAGCGGTCGGGCGACCAGGAACAGGAAGGCGGCGACGGCGACGGCGCGCCAGCTCCAGGAATCGGGGAACAGGGTGCAGCCGATCAGCAGCACCAGGGCCAGTTCGCAGAGCCGCTCCAGCTGTTCCTTGAAGCCCAGCGAGCGCTCGCTGACCCGCGGGCAGGAGGCCGGTTCGCCGGCATCAGGCCACAGGGCCCGGGTTTGCCGATACAGGCGCAGTTCGTGATGACGCAGGGACAGCGCGGCGACGAAAACGCCGATGAAACCCCAGCTGTCGCTGAACAGACACAGGCCGTAGACCACGCCGATCAGGCCCAGGCCGAGAAAATCGTCCAGCAGGTCGCGGTCGCGCTCATCGGAGCGCAGCAGGAAGGCCCCATGAGCCAGCGCGGCGCCGCCGCACCAGCCGATCACGGCGGCCAGCACGGTGGCCTGGATCACGTCCACCAGCAGCCAGTCCAGCGGGTGGAAGCCGCCATCCAGGCCGAGCAGACCCATGCCCAGCACGACGAAGGGAAAGGCGCTGCCGTCATTCAGTCCGCCTTCGCTGGTCAGGCCGAAGCGCAGGCGTTCGCGGTCACCGGGGTGGCGGATCTGCACATCGGTGGCGAGCACCGGGTCGGTGGGGGTGAGGATGGCCGCCAGCAGCACCGCGGCGCCCAGCGGCAGTCCCAGCGCGAGGTGCAGAAAGCCGGCCATCAGGGCGACGCTGATCGCGACCCCGACAAAGGCCAGGCGTATCGCCGCCCGCCAGCGCGGCCAGCGCAGGGGCATGGGCATTTTCATGCCGGCGGTAAACAGCGACAGCAGCACGGCGATCTCGGTCACCAGCTCCAGGGTGCCGGCCTGGGCCAGCGGATTGAAGTGCAGCCAGCCCAGCACGCTGGGGCCGACCAGCAGGCCGGCGCCCAGATAGATGAGCGGCGTGGTGAAGACGGAACGGCGGATCAGATCGGTGGACAGGCCGATGAAGATCAGCAGGGCGCCGCCGGCAAGAAAGGCAGTTTCCAGGGTCATGCAAGAACTCGGTGGCTGGCAGGGAGGGCGCCGCCGCAGCTCGGCGGCAGGCCATGCCGGAATCCCAGCAAGCCCGATGCCAGCTTGAAATAGTCATATATAACAGCGGCATACGACGCTTCTGGCGCTTCGTTGTCCGCCTGGCGCAGACGCGGACGCCATTCTGTTGCCGTCTGGCAACAGCAGCAGGATCCGGCCCGGGCGTCGGCGCCGGCCGCTTGCGCCGGGCCGCGCCTTGCGGATACTGCGCGCATGCGTCCGCACCTGCCGAAAACCCTGGTGGGCTGGCTGATCCTGGGCTACAGCGCCGTGGGTCTGTCCCTGCTCACCACCGTGCTGCTGGCCCAGTTGAGCCTGCGCGAGCTGACCCATCACAGCAGCCTGCTGGTGCACGAGGGCACCCGCATGGCCCGGCTCGGCGGTCAGTTGCGCGATGACGTGACCAATCTGGAGCGGGCCGCGCGCCAGTTCGCCGCACTGGGCGACGAGGCGCTGAAAAGCCTGTTCTTCCAGCGGGTGGCCAAGGTGGATGCCACCCTGCAAACCATGGATCAGGCGGGCTTCAGCGCGCGCGCCGGCTTCAGCCTCTCGGACATGCGCGAGCGGCTGGCCGCGATCGCCGGCAGCTCGGATGGCCCGGGTCCGCCAGCCGGAGCAGCTGCAGGCGCGGGCCCAGGCGGAACAGGCCGGGACCAGCGCCTGCTGGAGCACATTGCGGCGCTGGCGCAACAGGCCGAAGCGGTGATTCTGGCCGGCAACGCCTCGATCAACCGCGAGATCGCCCTGTTGCAGCGGGCCGCCGAACGCAGCCGCAGCCGCATCGCCTTCTCCGCCCTGGCGCTGTTCCCCGGGGCTTTGCTCATCCTCTGGTGGCTGCTGCGCCAGACCCGCCAGGCCCTGGCCGCGCTGGCTGTTGCCATCCAGGGGCTGGGCCGGGAGCAGCCGCGGGGAGACATCGCGATCAACGGCCCGCAGGAGTTGCGGGATCTGGGCGAACGGCTGGACTGGCTGCGCCGGCGCCTGCAGGAACTGGCCGGCGAGAAGGAACGCTTCCTGCGCCATGTCTCGCATGAGCTCAAGACCCCGCTGGCCAGCATGAAGGAGGCGGCGGACCTGATCGGCGACCCCGCCATCGGCACGCTGAACGCCCAGCAGCAGGAGCTGCGCCAGATCCTGCTCGAGGCCGGTCAGGATCTACAGGACCAGATTGGCCACCTGCTGGCCTATGCCGCCTGGCGCCGCGAGCAGGAGGCTCTGCCCACGCAATGGTTCGATCTGGAGCCCTTCTGTGCCGAACTGCGGCAAACGTTTGCCCTGCCGGCCGGGCGCAAGGCTCTGGAGCTGCGTTTCGATCGGCAGACCGGCCAGATCCACGGGCATCGCAATCGCCTGCTGGAGGCGATGGAGAACCTGCTCAGCAATGCGATCAAGCATGCGCCGGCGGGCAGTATCATTGAGCTGACGATGCGACGCGATGGCGGTCACGCCGAGTTCAGCGTGCGGGATTGCGGCGCTGGCGTGCCGGATGACGAGAAGGCGCTGATCTTCGAACCCTTCGTTCGTGGCAGGATGACCCTGCAACAGGGACTGCCCGGCACCGGCGTGGGCCTGTCCATCGTTTCGGAATGCATACTGGCCCACAGTGGAGAAGTGCGCGTTGAAGATGCCCAGCCCGGCAGCCGTTTTGTCCTGCGTTGGCCTTTGCCTGTGTCTTGAGCTGGCGGCCTGCAGTCATCTGCCGGGTGGCCCGCTCCCTCAGCAGGCCGGGATCGAGCAGGTCCTGGACAGCCGTCCGGCCGAGCGTGCGGCGCTGTGGGACAGGCTGTCGCGGGAGGCCAATCCGTCGGTCGCCCTGAGCCTGCTCCGTAGCCTGCCGGGCCACCCCGGCCACGCGCCGAATGCGGCCCTGGGCGAGATCAGGCGCTGGCTGGAGGGCGGTGCGCTGTCCCGCCACGAGCGCCAGCTCCTGCAACTGCGAGGCCTCGGCCTGGAAAGGGAGCTGTCCCTGTCCGCACAATTGCAGGAGCGCGAGCAGCGTCTGAAGAGCCTGATCGAGATCGAACAACGCCTGAATGAGCGGGTGCCATGAGCGAGAAGGTCGACATCCTGCTGATTGACGACGACGAGAAGCTGCGCCGGGCGCTGACCATGCGCCTGGAGTCGCGCGGCTGGTCGGTGCGCGCCGAGGCATCCGCCGAAGCCGCCCTGCAGGCTCTGGACGGCCTGCGCCCGGGGCTGGTGCTGGCGGATCTGCGTCTGCCCGGCATGAACGGCATAGACCTGCTGGAGCGCCTGCAGGTCATGCGCCCGGGCCTGCCCGTGGTGATGATCAGCGCCCATGGCGAAATCCCCGATGCGGTGCGGGCCACCCAGTCTGGCGCGGTGAGCTTTCTCAGCAAGCCGCTGGATGCCGAGGAGCTGGCCGCCTGTATCGAACGCCATCTGGATGGCGGCGGGCCGACGGAAAGCACGGCCGGCGGGCGCATCCTGACCCGCAATCCGGCCATGCTGGAGCTGCTGGACAAGGTCCGGCGGGTGGCCAAGACCCAGTCCAGCGTGCTGATCAACGGGCCCAGCGGTGCCGGCAAGGAAGTGCTTGCCCGCTTCCTGCACGAGGCCAGCCCGCGCCGCAAGGGGCCGTTCATCGCCCTGAATTGCGGCGCGGTGCCGGCCGAGCTGTTGGAGTCGGAGCTGTTCGGGCACAAGAAGGGCGCGTTCACTGGCGCCAGCCAGGACCACCAGGGCCTGTTCCGCGCCGCCGATGGCGGCACCGTGTTCCTGGACGAGATCGGCGACATGCCGGCGGAACTGCAGGTCAAGCTGCTGCGCGTGCTGCAGGAGCGCGAGGTACGGCCGGTGGGCGAGACCCGCTCCATCCCGGTGGATACCCGGGTGCTGTCCGCCACCCACCGGAATCTGGAGGCGCTGGTCGAGCAGGGCGGCTTCCGTCAGGACCTCTACTACCGCCTGAACGTGGTGCGCCTGAGCCTGCCGGCCCTGGACCAGCGTCGCGAGGACATCCCGCTGCTGGTGGCGCATCAGCTCAATGCCCTGTCGCGCAACGGCCTGCCCCGCCGGGTGTTCTCCCCCGATGCGATGGAGACCCTGGTCGCGTCCTCCTGGCCGGGCAACGTGCGCCAGCTGTTCAATGCGGTGGAGCAGTGTGTCGTGCTGTCGCCCGGGCGGGTGATCAGCCAGGCGCAGGTGCGCGAATGCCTG
>JBFJTN010000247.1:0-5187 GCA_041625325.1 Oceanococcus sp.
GGATCCAGATGCAGATCGGAGATGAAGTGCAGGGCCATGTCGGCCTTGCACTCAGGAGGCGGCTTCGGCCGGCGCGTCCGGGCTGATCCGACGGATGCTTTCGATCACCACCGGGCTCTTCGGCACGTCGCTGCGGAACGGGCCGGCGGGACCGGTCGGCAGGGTGGCAATCGCATCCACCACGTCCATGCCCTCGACCACGGCGCCGAACACGGCATAGCCCCAGCCATGCGGGGTCTTGCCGCGGTGATCCAGATTGCCGTTGTCCGCGTGGTTGATGAAGAACTGGGCGGTGGCCGAATGCGGATCACCGGTGCGCGCCATGGCGATGCTGCCGCGCGCATTCTTCAGGCCGTTATCCGCCTCGTTCTGGATCGGCTCGGCCGTATCCTTGCGGCCGAAATCTTCGCTGTAACCCCCGCCCTGGATCATGAAGCCGGCAATGATGCGGTGAAAAATGGTGCCGTCGTAGTAACCCTGATCCACGTAGCGCAGGAAATTGTCGACCGTGGCCGGCGCCTTGTCATCGGCCAGTTCCACACGGATCAAACCGCGGTTGGTCTGGATGTCGACGAGGGTGCCCGCCGCAGCTTGTGAACTCATGATGATTCCCAGTAGAAGCGGCGAAAGCCGCGAAAAAACAAAGCGCCAGGAGGCCGCGCGTGCCAGCATGGGGTGTCCTCTTATTGAACGGCGGCCAGGGCGTGGCGGATATGCGCCACACCGCAGCCGGATTGCGGTTGTGAGAGCCGCCGACGCCAGACGCGGGCGCCGGGGCGACCATTGTATAGGCCGAGCATGTGCCGGCTCACGTGTTTGACCGCCATGCCGCGGTCCTGCTCCCGGGCGACGAAATGCAGCAGCCCTTCCACCACCTTCTCACGGCTGGGGCTGCCCGACTGCGCGCCGAACAGGCGCTGGTCGACCTGCGCCAGCAGATAGGGATCCTTGTAGGCGGCGCGGCCCAGCATCACGCCATCCACCGCGCCCAGCTGCTGCTCGGCGGCATCCAGCGTGTCGATGCCGCCATTGATCACGATGCACAGCTGCGGAAAGCGCTGCTTCATGCCATGCACCCGCTCGTACTGCAGTGGCGGCACCTCACGGTTTTCCTTCGGGCTCAATCCATTCAGCCAGGCTTTGCGCGCGTGCAGGATGAACACCTCGCAGCCGGCGGCGGCGACGGTTTCAATGAAATGGCCGAGGTGCTCGTCGTTGTCGAGATCATCGATGCCCAGCCGGGTCTTGACCGTCACCGGTATGTCCACGGCGGCCCGCATGGCCGCCACGCAATCGGCCACCAGCTCCGGCTCGGCCAGCAGGCAGGCGCCGAAGCGGCCACTTTGCACCCGGTCGCTGGGGCAGCCGCAGTTCAGGTTGATCTCGTCATAACCCATGTCCGCGACGATGCGGGCCGCCTGCGCCAGGGCGGCCGGATCGCTGCCACCCAGCTGCAGCGCCACCGGATGCTCGCAGTCGTCGAAGCCCAGCAGACGTTCCCGATCCCCGTGAATCACCGCATTGGCGGTCACCATCTCGGTATACAGGCGCGCATGGCGGCTCAGATGGCGATGAAACACCCGGCACTCGCGGGTGGTCCAGTCCATCATCGGCGCGACACAGAAGCGCCAGGGGCTGTTGTCTTGTCCTGTTGGTTGCACCACTGTCCTGGGGAAAACCGTCAAGGCGGGCGGGGCGTTCGCGGGCCGAGTAACACAACTCAGGGCCCACCTGAGCGGGTCCGCCGGGCCGCAATTATCGCCGATTCCGCGGCATTCCACAGCACGGAACGCATGCGCCGCAGCGCAAGCGCCGTCCGCGCGCGGCCCGGCGTCGTGCCCAAAGTGTGCGAAAGTGCACAACATCGACCCAATCGAACATGATACAACAAGCTCTCGAGAGGGATGATTCGTCTTAAAGGGTGGGAGAGAGTCAATGAACGGAACACACAAACGCAGCAACCTTGGTCAGGGCATGACCGAATACATCATCATCCTGGCCTTGCTGGCCGTGGGTGCGATCGCCGCCTACACCTTCTTCGGCGATACGGTTCGCGGCCAGGTCGGCACCATCGCCGGTGAACTGGGCGGCCAGGACACCAGCGCCACGGTGACGTCCACGACCACATCCGCATCGGATGCCGCGACGGAGGGGACGGAGCAATACGACCTGGATAGCTACAGCGAAGGCGCGGAACGATAGCCGCTATCGTCCCGAACTGAGCTGGACCAGGGAAACGGTCGGGTGGCCTCGGGCCCCCGATCCGGTTTCACTCGTCTCGTGCACAAATCAACGGGCAGGCCCGTGGGGCGCCGAGTAGGGCCAGGTCGGCGCTGCGGCGGCCAGGCCACGCTGATCGCCCTGCCTCTGCTGGTGGTCATCGTGCTCGCGGTGCTGATGCTCTTCGACAGCATCCAGCTGCTGCGGGCCCGCGGTGAAACTCAGCGCGCCGCCGACGCTGCCGCCTACTCCGTGGCGCAATTGAGCGCCCGGCAGATGAACTTCACCGCCTATACCAACCGGGCGAAAATCGCCAATGAGGTGTCGATCGGTCAGTTCGTGGCATTGCGCAGCTGGATGCAGCGTTATGCGCGGGCCGGGCACGACGCTGCCTCCCATCCGGCGATGCAGGTGCCACTAGGCCCGCTGGGGACTCCCTACTCACTGCTCAGCCCCATGTTTTCTGCCTTGAACGGCATTTTCGGCAGCATCGCTCCAAAGGCGGACCGGGCCCTCGCCAGTTCCAGCTTCCTGTTCCGCGGCTTCAATCAGCTGATCACCGCCTTTCAGGTGATGTTCAATGCGGCGACCGTGCAGAGCCAGATGGAGATCTCCGGCGTGCAGGATGCCATCTTCGGCGGCAGCAGCCGGGCCAATCTGCTCAAGGCCAATGCCGAACGGGTGGAATATGGCAGCCTGGGCCAGGCCCTGCTGCCACTGAGCATTCTCGCCCGTCAGGTGGGTTACCAGGGCATCGCCGACCCCACGGCGCAGGTGTTCTTCGCCTCGCTGATCAACGAACAGGGCGGCGAGTTCCTGCGCCAGCGCAATGGCGATTTCATCGACGCCGAAGTCGGGCTGGATTTCGGCTTCGAGATCGAGGAACTCGGCGTCACCATCGTCGACATCTCGGTCGGCCTGAGCCTGGACACCTCGATCGGGGTGAAGGGAGGCTCGGAGCTGCGCATGGTGGGCGGAGCCAACATCGACAACAACCGTTATCTGGATACAGAGGAGGAACCGGAGGACCTGCCCAATCTGGATATCACCAGCGGCCTGCAGGACATGGCCGCGGCGCTGGTCGGGCTGCCCTCGCGCCGCCGGCATACCGATTTCGTCTGGTCTTCGGTGGACACTGCGGACTGGCTGTTCGGGGTCGAGGGTCGGGTGCAGGTCTACATCTTCGAGATCATCGATATCGACGAGCGACTGCGCTTCGATTCCGGGGCGACCTACGCCATCGACGCCCTGAGCACGACCCTGCGCCAGACCCCCCGGCCCGAGCGCAACACCAGCCAGGATCCCGATGCGGACACCACCTATATGCGCGGTCTGGCATCGGCGCCGCCGGGTCCCCAGCAGTGGGGCAGCCGCCAGATCAGTGACGAAGGCACGGAGTCGGTTTACGGCGGCCTGTGGTCGACGGTGAACGATGTGGAGAAGACTCGCCTCGAGGGGCTCACCCAGATCAACAGCTACCCGGCGGCCCGTCCGGTGCTCCCCGTGAGCGTGCAACCGCATGTGAACCGGCCGATCAGCGGTGTGGTGCGCCCCATGATGATCACCGAGCACTTCTGGAACGACGAGGAATCCCTTCTGCCGTTCCTGGTCTTCGTCCAGCGCCGGCAGTCGACCAACAGCCCGTCGGAGAGCCTCAAGCCGGCGGACAGCCTGACCGGCGGCTCCGAGCTGTTCGGTCTGAATGATCCGACCGGAACGCCGACCATCTATGCCCTGTCGGCCTCCAAGCTGCGTTTTTCCCGACCCGGTGTGGCGGAGCGACCGAACGAATACAGCCCCTTCTGGGAGGGCCATCTGGTCGAACCGGACGAGAACATCAACCGCTCGGTGCAGCTGGCCGCCACCTTGCTGGCCAGCGACCCCCAGAACTGGCTGCGCGAGATCGCCCGGGCGGGCAATCCATCGAACATCGGCACGATCGTGGTCGATCTGATCGGCGATTTCTTCAATGTTGATCCCTTTGTTCTGTTCTGAACGCGGCCAGGCCCTGGTCGAGACCAGCATCGTGCTGAGTCTGGTGGGGCTGCCCCTGCTGATGCTCGGCACCCTGGTCGGCAAGTACGGCAGCGTGACGCAGCGCAGCGACTGGGCTGCCGCCGACATGGCCTGGGAACGCATGGCCTGGAGCAGCCGGGCGGAGGTGGGCAACAACGCGGCGGGCTGGAAGCTGGGCGTGCGCAACCTGGCGGACCGGAGCGACAGCGAAATCACCCATCTGGCGCTGCATCGGCGTCTCGGTGCCTACCGGGCCCAGCCGGGGCTGCCGACCCAGACCGACCGGCCCAGCATCGCTCAGCTGGCCAATCGGGGCGAATGGCGGGCGATCTATCCGTCCCCGACGGCGCCCGGAGGCAACCTGCTGGCACTGAGCGGGCCGACCGACGGGCTGGGTATCAGTACCGCGCGCTCCACCACCGAGAACTTCATCCGCAGCTATCAGCAGGCCCGCGACACCATCAATCGCCCATTCGAGAGCCTGGGGCTCGGCGGCATTCGCCTGGCCCAGATTCGCCACGACATTGACTCCACCTATGACGCCGCCCCCCGCATGCGCCTCAGAGCTGCTCGTGCGGGCAGCCTCGAGGACTGGGGCATCGACGGTCGGCCCGCCACCAGCGCGGCCACCGTGATGGGCGGGCCGGGACGACTGAGTCCCCGCGCCCAGCTGCTCACCCGGTCCTGGGCGGCCCAGGATGAGGATCACTACGCGGAGTCGGCCAAGGACTTTGCCGTGCTGGCCCTGTTCCCCAGTGTCATCATCAACGTGTTGCGCGACGCCAAGCAGGCCGTGGACAGCCTGTTGCCGAGCATCGATGAGTCCTTTTCCATCGGTGTCGAAGGCTTCGGCATCGACGGCTATATCCGGGTGGATTTCGGTTTCCTCGATGAAATCAATCCCTTGATCGGCATCGGCGTGCCCCGACCGGAATTGCAGGGAGTGGTGGA
>JBFJTN010000248.1:0-5183 GCA_041625325.1 Oceanococcus sp.
GCGACGCAGCTTGTCCATCTGGGCCGGTTCGGCGAAGGACCGCTGGGCGGCGCGAATGCCGTCCAGGGTGCGCTGCTCCACATGGGTCTGGGCCGACAGGGTGATCAGCGCCGCGCAGCGGGCCGGGTCACGGGCGGCGATGGTGACGGCCATGCTGCCGCCGACGCTGTGGCCGAGCAGGACCAGGCGCTGCAGACCCAGCGCGGCGCTCAGGGCCGGGAAGACGGTTTCCGCCTCCTCCTCGATGAAGCGGGGCGAGGGCGGGGCCTGGCGGGGCGTGGAGCGGCCGAAGCCCAGCCGGTCGTAGGCCAGCACCTCGCGCCCCAGCTGGCCGGCCAGGCGGGCGGGAAAGTCCCGCCACAGCTCGACGCAGCCCAGCGAGTCATGCAGCAGCAGCACCGGTGGCAGCAGGCGGGCGCTGGCGGGTGTCCAGCGGCGCAGAAAGACCCGCCCGCCGGGCACGCCAACATGGTGATCTTCGCGGGACGTGTGCGTCATGATCCGGCGGACTTGCACGGCCGAACCGGGACCGATGCGTCGCCCGGCAGCCCGCTCAGCCCCGACGCCAGGCCGGCGGCCGTCCAGGGCGCCAGGTGATCCGGCCCCGGCGCGCGGTGAAAAGCGGCCCGGTCGACCATCTCCGCCATGTCGCGCCAGCGCAAGGCCCGCAGCCGCCAGGGCTGCAGGGCCGGCCCGGTCTCGAGCTGGCGCAGACGCGGGGTCAGCAGGGCCTCGTGGCCACGCCAGGATGCGGGCAGGCGCAGAGCCAGCCGGCGGCCTACCGGAAGCGCCCGCAGGAAGGCCGGCGTCATCGCCGGCAGGCCCGGGCGGGGGTTGCGCATGCCGCGGTCCAGGGTCATGGCTGCGGGGGTGGCGGCGATCCCCCCAGATGCTGGTCGAAGAAGTCCAGGCTGCGCTGCCAGGCCAGTGTGGCGCTGCGGGTCTGGCGCGACAGCGAGCGAAAGCCGTGCGGGATGTTGTACAGGTGGGTTTCCAGCCGCTCGCCGAGCAGCTGGCCCAGGCGTTCGCGCCGGCGGCGCGGGCAGAACGGGTCGACCCGGCTCCAGTGCCCCTGCAGGCGCTGCACCTGCTGCAGCTGGGCCTCTTCCTCGAGCGGAATGCCGGCGCCCTGCAGGCCCAGGGAATGATGAAAGATCACCGGCGCCTCCACCGCATCGCGCATCGCGGCCTGGACCACGAAGCCGCCGGTCAGGCACATGCCGATCATGCCCAGCCGGCCGCTGCAGGCAGGGTCCTGACGCAGCTGCCCGAGCAGCGCCGAAACCTCGCGGTACAGCGGGTTGGCGGCGCTGTTGTTGCGCCCGGCGGCGCGCACCAGGGCGCGCAGGCAGTAGGCCCGCGCGCCGGCCTGTCCGTACAGGTCGGGCAGCCAGACCAGATAGCCCCTTCGCGCCAGCTCCCGGGCGTCCTCGCGGTAGGCCTCGATCAGGCCGTAGATCTCATGCAGGTAGAGGATGCCGGGAGCCGGCCCGGTCCCGGGCGGACGGAAGATCTCCAGCGGGATGTCCCGCTGCGGCACACGCAGCTGGCGGGTGTCGCAAGTGAGGTCAGTCGGCTCGGTCATGATTGGCATCGGTTGTCAGGCTCAGGCGCACGATGGGCCGGCCGGGGCGATGGCGGGCCACCTCGCGAAAGCCGGCCGCGCGGAACAGGCTCAGGGAGCCGAACCAGGGCGCGTCCGGCGCATTCGGCGCCGCGCGGTCCACCGGATAGGCTTCCAGCCACTGCGCGCCGTGCGCGCGCGCGAAGGGCAGGGTCGCGGCCAGCAGCTGGCGGGCGATGCCCTGGCCGCGGTGGGCGGAGGGAATCACGAAGCAGACGATGGACCACACCGGCTGCTCGTCGATGGCGCGCATGGTCGGGGAATTGCGCAGCCGGGCGAAGTCCCGGCGCGGGCCCAGCGAAATCCAGCCCACCGGTGTGTCGCCGGCATAGGCGATCAGGCCGGGCGGCGGTGTGGCATCGGCCCGCTCCGCCAGGGCCGCGCGGACCCCGGCCGGGTCGCTGCCGCCGCCCAGGGCGCGGTAATCCCGGCTGCTCAGCCGGTAGTACAGGCAATAGCAACGCCTGGCCGCGGAACAGCCGCGGGCCAGGAAGATGCTGTCCAGGTCCGGCAGGCGCGCCGCGCTCAGGGGCAGGATGCGCAGGCTCATTCGGTCGCGGGCAGGCGCTCGGCCAGATGCTCGCCCCAGAGCCGGTAGGCGTGCGGGCCGGGGTGAAAGCCGTCGCGGGCGATTTCGCGCAGATCGCCGGTGTAGGGAATGGCGATGAACTCGCAGCCCGGCTCGCTGGCCGCCACGGCCTGCATCAGCGCGTTGAACTGGCGCGCCCGCAGCCCCAGCCACCAGCGCAGCGGCTGCGGCAGGGCCGGGAACAGATGCATGGGCGGCAGGCTGGACAGGCAGATCCGCCGGGTCCCGTGGCGCTGCCGCAACAACTGCACGATGGCGCGCAGATTGGCCTGCCAGCTCGCCGCGCGGCGCATGCCGGTGACATCGTTCACGCCGATCGACAGCACCGCGACATCGAAGCGCTCGCCGGGCAGGGCGCGCAGCTGCTCCAGCAACTGGGCGGAGCTGTCGCCGGAACGGGCGCACAGGCGCCAGCGCACCGCGAAGCGCTGGCTCAGGGCGGAGACCAGCTGGCCGGACAGGGCCTGCTGCTGGGCCTGCGCGCCCACCCCGGCGGCCGCCGAATCGCCGGCGATCAGCAGGCCAAGGGCCGGTCCCTGGCCGCACTGGCCGGCCCGTTCGCCTGGCGGTTCGGGCAGCTCGGGCGTGACCCGCCTGACGTAGCGCCCCTGCAGGAACAGCAGCGGGGCGAGCAGAATCAGGGCCGCGTGATACAGCATGATGGGGCTGCCGACGGTGTCACTGCGGCCGGTCTGGCATGGTCTGCGGGAGGCTGCGTCATGCGCCGCACTCTAGCGCCTGTGCGGCGGGATGTCTTTGAGCCCCGCGGCAAAGGCCGCGTGGTGCTCGGGGTCGACGGGGCGATGGCGCCGCGTGGTGCCGGCCGGATGTCCGGCCAGACAGTTGCCGTCCTTCCAGTCGCGCGCCGGGCGCACCGGGCGTGGCGCGAAGCCACCGCCGCAATTGGGGCAGACATTCCCCAGCACGGTGTCCACGCAGTCGGCGCAGAAGCTGCACTCGAAGGAGCAGATGCGGGCGTCCGGGGAATCCGGTGGCAGGTCGCGGTTGCAATGCTCGCAGTTGGGGCGCAGTTCCAGCATGGGGTCCTGATCCGTTAGCGGGATGGACTGGCGATGATGCCCTCAGCGGCGGCATTCGCGAAACAGGCGCAGGGCGAAGGCCCCGGCCGGGTGCGCGCGATAGCGCCGGATATCCGCCTGCGCGCTGGCCGGCGCCTGATCCGGCGTGGGCAGGCGGATGCCGTATTCGGGCGGCAGCAGCACCGGCGCGGCCATGCAGGCGAAGCTCAGATCCGCCGCGGTGAAGCGCTCACCTGTCAGGTAGGCGCGACCGTCGGCCAGCTGCCGTGCCACCCGGTCGAAGGCGGCCTCGATGACGGGGCGCCCGGCCTGCACATTGGCCGGGGTGATGGCCAGATGGCGGCTGAGCCAGGCGCGAAACAGGGGGAACACCAGCGGTGCCAGCGCGCGCTGCCAGGGCGGCGTGCCCTGGGCGGCGGTGCGCAGCACCTCGCGGACCGGCACTTTCAGCCAGTGGTAGTAGACCCAGCGGCGGGTCTCCACCCCCAGAGCCTCGTCGAAATCCTCCTCCAGCGCCGTGATCGCGGCGGCCAGCGGCGCCGGGTACAGCTGCCGCGCCGGCGGCAGGGTGGCATCCAGATGGCGCAGGATGGCACTGGAGTCCGCCACCACCTCCGGGCCATCGATGAGCACGGGCACCATGCCGTCGGCGTTCAGGCCGCGGACGGCAGCGTAATGAAAGACCTGCAGATGCGCCTGCTCCAGATACTCCTGCCCGGCCCAGCTCAGGCCCCAGCGGGCCTTTTCGCAGTAGTGGCTCATGGGAATCGTGATCAGGCGCATCGCGTGACTCAGGGGCAGGCGGCGAGGATCTCGGCCCGGCTGTACTGTGCCGCCTGATCGCCAACGCGTATTTCGTAGCTGCTGGCGTCCTGCAGGCTGAGCGTCGCGCTGCCGCTGTCGCTGATCAGCAGCAGCCGGCCCCTCGCGATGCCGCTGGCGGAGCTCTCCAGCAGCTCCGGCGTCTGCAATTCGAGGCGGCCTTGGGTGCAGCCACCGGTGGCCGGCGCCAGAACCACCAGATGTCCGGCGTAGGACTCGGCGTGGTAGCCGTTGCTGATGACGTCTTCGAAGCTGGTCGAAAGGTCGTCGAAATACAGCGTTTCACCCGGGCCGGGCTCGAGCATCAGGCGCGCGTCCAGCACCCGCCGCTGTCGCTGCGCGCCGGAACTGTCGAGTGCCCGGACCCGCACCCGGCCGGTCAGCGTCGTGGCCGTGACTGCGCCGTTGCGGGTCTCCTCGAAGCGCAGTCCGGTGTCCGCCGGGCCGTAGTGATAGACGATGTGCGGATCGCCCCCTTCGGGCGGCGTGCAGGGTCGATTGCCGGCCCAGCCGCCGTCGGCGCAGAGCTCCAGCAGGCTGCCGTCGGCGAGCAGTTCGTGCTGCGGGCCGGGCGCGTAGCGGCATTGGGTGTAGGTCAGCAGCCCGGCGGCCTCATCCAGCGTCGCCCCATCGGGTGCGCAATGCTGCGCCAGTTCGCCCAGGCCATTGCGCGAGTGCAGCCAGGCCCGGGCGCGGATCTCCGCGTCCAGCGCCCGCCACAGCAGAGACAGGGCGCGGGCGGCGTCCTCCGGCCTTGTCAGGGGCATGGCGGGGGCGTCCGGCACGATGGGCGGGTCGGGGATGCTGGCCGGGGTGCGCGCATCATCGCTGCAGGCCGCCAGGATGCAGCAGAACATCCCTGCGAGGCAGGCGCCGCGCAGCGATGTTGAGCGCGACCGCGTCATGCCAGAGCCGCTCCGGATCCCGATGGAAAGCCGCCCATCAGTGCACCGTCAGCGTTTGCAGCATGTTGCGGCCTGCCGGGTCCGGCGTCTCCGCCACCAGGGCGTAGCGGCCCGGCGTCAGGTCAACGCTGAAATAGCCGACACTGCCCTGGGGCATTTCGTGCACGCCGCCGAGGAATTCCACCGGCGCCGGGGTCTCCAGA
>JBFJTN010000249.1:0-5102 GCA_041625325.1 Oceanococcus sp.
AACGCGAACTGCAAGCAGACGATTTCCAGGATCTATTCCCTGGGGGGCAATGTGTCCGACGACGATACCTGTTTCCTCAACCAGGCCAATGATCTGCCGAATACCGATCCGCTGCTGGGCGCGCTGGCCGATCATGGCGGCCACACGCAGACGATCGACCTGCTGCCGGGCAGTCCCGCCCTGGGCAACGGCCTGCCGGATCGCTGTCCCGCCGATGACCAGCGGGGGCGGGCGCGGCCGGCGCGCTGTGACTCGGGCGCGTTCAACAGCAGTGACGGTTGAGCGACCGCCCGCCCATGCCATCATCTCCAGCCGGGCGCTCAGCTGAACCGCCCGGCCCAACTGCACAGAGGAGTTCCTCCACCCATGTCGATCACCGAAACCACCCGTCTCGTTTCCACCGTCACTGATCAGGGCGTTCTGCAACTGTCCTTGCAGAGCATGCCGATCAAGCCCCTGGCCGCCGATGAGCTGCTGATCGAGGTGCAGGCCGCACCGCTGAACCCGTCGGACCAGGCGGTGATGTTCGCGTTTGCCGATCTCTCCACCGGCCGTCAGGGCGGTACTGCGGATGCGCCCGTGTTCGAGGCCGACATTCCAGCACCGATGATGCGCATGCTGGCGGCGCGGGTCGGCAAGCCGATGCCGGTGGGCAACGAGGGTGCCGGTACGGTGATCGCGGCAGGCGATCAGGTTCAGGGTCTGCTCGGACGCACGGTGGCCACCATGGCCGGCGGCATGTACGCGCGCCACCGTGTGGCGCGGGCCCGGGATTGCCTGCCGGTGCCGGACGGCATCAGCGCACGGGATGCGGCCTCCAGCGTGGTCAATCCGATGACGGCCTTGAGCATGGTCGATGTGATGCGGCGGGAAGGCCACCAGGCTCTGGTGCACACCGCCGCGGCATCCAACCTCGGTCAGATGCTCAATCGCATCTGCATCGAGGACGGCGTGGGTCTGGTCAATATCGTCCGCAAGCCGGCACAGGCCGAGCTGCTCCGCGGCATGGGGGCGCAGCATGTGGTGGATTCCAGCGCCGACGGCTTCATGCCGGCACTCATCGAGGCGATCGCCGCCACCGGCGCCACCCTGGCCTTCGATGCCACCGGTGGCGGCCAGCTGGCCAACCAGATCCTGAATGCGATGGAGGCGGTGCTCAGTCGTGATGCCAGCCAGTACAGCATTTACGGCTCGACCACGCACAAGCAGGTGTATCTCTACGGTGGGCTGGATCGATCCCCGACCCAGCTGACCCGCAGCTACGGCATGGCCTGGGGCGTCGGTGGCTTCCTGCTGCCCAATCATCTGGCCCGCATCGGTCAGGACGAGGTCGGCAAGCTGTTCGCCCGGGTGATGGCGGGACTGCAGACCACTTTCGCCAGTCACTACGCGCAGGAGGTGGATCTGCGCGGCGCGCTGCAGGCCGAGGCCATCGCCCGCTACAGCCGTCAGGCCACGGGTGACAAGTTTCTGGTGACACCGAACCCGGGCTGAGGCAAGCGGCCTGCTGCCTGTCCACGGGGAGCGGAACTGCTCATCGCTTGCGAGTACCGTGTCCGGATGGCGTGCCCGCAGTTCCATTGTTTCTCGAAGCGGGGCAAATGCCGGCCGCAGCGCAGGGGCTGGTCCGACCGGCTCCGCGCCGGTGTCCGCCGATGGGATGGGCCTGGATCGAGGCTGCGGCCGATGCGCTAGGCGCGGTCGGGGGCGGATCGAGGGCCCGCAGTGGCATGGACGGCCACGCGGGAGCACGCCCGGCAGTGACGGCTGAGAGCCCTGCCGCCTCGACGCGGATCGCGCAGCGCGGGCGAGTCACTGCGCCATGGCTGGGGCGGGCGGCTAGGGCGTCTTCGCCTCAGCGGCCTGCTCGCCCCCGGCCTGCGTCCGTTCCCAGGCCGCCAGGGCGCGTTCGTAGGCCCGCAGGGCATCGCCATACTGATCGAAAATGCAGTCCACGCAGCCGCTGTCACAGCAGTCGCCGGGAAGGGGCTTCTCCGGAGGCTGGGGGCGCGTTCGGGGCGGCTGTTGCGGGTTCATGCTGGGAAATATCGCTTCGGGAAATTCAGGCCTGGGTCATGCGCAGGCGCTGTGGATGCCGTCGTGGCGCATCTTATCATTCGCCCGCCCTCCCTTGCCCCGATGCAGCCGCACGGGGTCGCGTGCTGGCGCCGTGCCCGCGCTCGCCATCGATTTCGCGGTTCTCCTGTACTAGGCTGGCAGCGCAGCCCGGATGACCTGAGCCTCGGCTCACCGCCCTGCCATGCATCCATGCCCTGGAGGTCAATGACATGTCCCTCGTGCGTCAGTTGGAAATCCACCGCCAGGATCTGGCCCGCACGCGCCTGCTTGAGCAGCCCTTGCCCGCATTGCGGGAAGGTCAGGTCCGCCTGCGGGTCGAGCGTTTCGCCCTGACCGCCAATACCATCACCTATGCCCTGACCGGTGATCTGCTGGGTTACTGGGATTTCTTTCCCGGCTCGGAGCCCGAGTGGGGCCGGGTGCCGGCGATGGGCTGGGCGGAGCTGCTGGAATCGCGTCATCCCGAGCTGCCGGTGGGTGGCCGCTATTACGGCTGGTTCCCCATGGCCAGCCATGTGGACATCCAGGCGGGCGCCACCGCCGAGGGTTTTCGTGATGATGGACCCCACCGTCAGCGCCACGCGCCGGTGTACCGGGCCTATACCGAGACCGGGCGGGACCCGCTGTACGAGCCGGGCGCGGATGCGGAGGCGCGTCACGCCCTGCTGCGGGGCCTGATGCAGACCGCCTTTCTGGCCGATGAGGCGCTGGCCGACGCGCGCTATCACGGCGCCGCCCGGGTGCTGGTGACCTCGGCGTCAAGCAAGACGGCGATTGCCTTTGCCGAGCGGGCCAGCCTGCGTGCCGGCCTGTCCGTCGTGGGCCTGACCTCGCCGCGCAATCGTGATTTCGTTTCCCGGCTGAATGGCTACCGTCAGGTGATCACCTATCCGGAACTGGAAACGATGGATCCGGCGGTGGCCAGCATCATCATCGACATGGCCGGGGACACCGGTCTGCTGGCGCGCCTGCACCAGCATCTGGGCGCCAGCCTGGCCTATTCCATGGCCATCGGGCGCAGCCACCATGACGCCCCGAAGCAGACCATCGGCGGGGTGGTGGCGCCGCAGTTCTTCTTTGCGCCCACCCAGGCCCAGACCCTGTTGAAGCGCTGGGGGCGGGAACGCTACTTCGCCGCCGTCGCCGCGGCCTTGCACGCGCATGTCGCGGGCAGCCGGGCCTGGCTGGACATCGAGGAGCAGCGCGGCGCCGAGGCCGTGGCCGCGGCCTGGTCGCAGCTGCATGCCGGCGCGGTGGGGCCGTCGCGCGGTCTGATCGGCGGCCTCGACTGAGTCAGCGCCCGCCCCCGGAGGGTCCCGGTGCTGCCAGATGCCGGTCCAGGAAAGCCTGGATCCTTTCGTAGGCGGCCCCGTCGAACAGGAATGCGGTGATGTGGCCGCGCAGCGGCATCGCGACCAGCTCCTGTTCCACGCCGGCCTGCGCCAGCGCATCGGCAAGCTTGCGTGACTGCTCGAAGGCGACCAGACGGTCCCAGGTGCCGTGATACAGCAGGACCGGTGGGTCATCGGCGCTGACCTGCTGCAGCGGCGAGGCGGCGGCGTAGCGCTCCGGGTATTGATGCCCGCTGCCGCCGATCAGCCGGTCGAGATAGGGGCTGTCGTAGTAGTCGCTCATATCGGTCGGCCCCGCCCCGGCGACCACCGCCTTCAGGCGCGGTCGCGTGTCATCGGGTGCCAGGCCCTGCATCAGGGCCAGGTGAGCCCCCGCCGAGTAGCCGAAGGCCGCGATGCGTGTCGGGTCCACCCGGTAGCGCCCGGCCTGGTCGACCAGCCAGGCGTGTGCAGCCGCCACGTCCTCGGACTGGGCGGGGAAACGGTGCTCCGGGGCCAGGCGATAGGCGAGATTCATGACCACATAGCCGGCTTGGACCAGACGCCGGGCATAGCGGTTCATGTCCGCCGGTTCGCCGCGCTGCCAGCCGCCACCGTGGATGAGCAGCACGGCAGGGTGCGGGCCCGCCCCCGGGGGCAGATAGAGGTCGGCAATCTGGCGGGGATGCGGGTCGGACCGGTACGGCACGGCGGCGAGCGTCTCGTAGGTCTCGCCGGTCGATGCCGGCATCAGGCTGCAGGCGGACAGGCCCATCAGGCCGGTCAACAGGAAGAGCCGGGCGGTCTGGCCGCGCGGTGAGTTCTCGCGAGCTGGGGTCTTCATGCCCTGTCTACGCAGCAGACGGCCACCTGGATGGGGCCCGGCCTTCTACCAGGTCCAGCGCAGCCCGGCCACCAGGAAATGGAACAGCGAGAAGCTGTACACCTCGTCGTTGTCCGCGCCGCCTTCCAGCACCCGATAGCCCAGGGTCCACTGCAGCCGCTCGCTGGCCGCATAGCGGGCGGCGAAGAGCAGGTCCTCGGCCCGGCCCTGCGGCGCGGCCAGGGCTTCGCCGTCGATCAGCAGTACGACTGCGTCTGCCAGCCGCCAGTGCAGTCCGACGCTGAGCAGCGGGACCAGCCCGGTATTGCTCTTGCTGCTGCGGATGTCGCCACTGGACAGGCGGATATCCGCGTCACGCAGCTTCAGGGCGGCGCCGATGCTGAAGCGGAACGTTTCGCGCTGATGCCAGCGATAGCGATAGATGAGCCGGTAGGAGTCGAAGCGGTAATCGGCCTGAATCGGATCGCCTGCGGCGAACTCGCGGCCATTGAAAGTCACATCGGAGTCGAATCGGCCCCGGGATCGCAGGCGCAAGGGCGCAGCCAGCAGGGCCAGCCAGTGCTGCTCGCCGAGATCGTGGCCGATACGCAGCCGAAAGCTGGCGGGGCGCTGTGCCCGCAGATCTTCGGTCAGCGAGAAGCGCGTGCCGGTGCCGCCGGGGACCGCCACATTGTTGTAGCCGGGCAGGACCAGTCCTGCTTCGAATTCGACGCTGGTGGCGCCGAAGGCGGGAGTGATGCCAGCCAGGCCAAGGCCTGTGATGAGGAGCAGCTTGCCGAAGCTAGCGGCCATCAGGCGCGATCAGGCCTTCCAGCTGCCGCAGGCCGCCATCCAGGCTTTCGGGGTCT
>JBFJTN010000250.1:0-5056 GCA_041625325.1 Oceanococcus sp.
CGTGCAGGAAGTCGCCATTGTTCGCCGGATTGGTCAGGGGATTCAGATAGGGCGCCTCGTAACCCAGGTCCCAGTCCCAGCCGGTGTGGATGTTGCCGGCCTTGCGGTCCAGCCGGCTGATCACGTTCAGGGCGGTGTCGGTGAACTGCTCGCAGGGGCAGAAGGTCAGGGCGATCTCGCCCAGCCTGAAGGCCTGGATCGGCACCGTGGCCTGCTCCTCCACCGCGGTCAGGGTGGTGGCGGAATAGCTGTGCGGCAGGGGCACGCCCAGCGCGATCAACTGATCGGCGACGGTCCCCACGGTCTGGCTCAGCGGGATGCCGGTGAACTCCTCGAAGGGCTCGACCACTGCATCGGCCTCGTTGACGCAGTCCGGGAAACCCAGGATGGGCACCCCCGGATTGGCCTCGTAGTAAAGGCGGTCAGCGTTGCAGTTGGACACCCCGGGCACCGGCCGCCCCACCGGCGGCGCGAAGCGCTGGTAGGCATAGTCCACCGCGAAGCCGGCCTGCGGTGCGGCGAACTGGAATTCATCCCAGGGCGCATTGCCGGCGATGCGCTCCAGCGCCTCGTGCACGGTGTCGGCGGTCAGGCGCGCCGCCTTCTCGATGCCGGCGAAGTTGGATTCCTGGAACTCGTGCCGCTCGAAGCCGTCATGGGCGCGCTCGTCCTTGTGCGGCCCGGAGGTGCCGGTCTCGGACTGGGACAGGATGTTGATCGCCCCGGTCTCGCGGTCGAGCAGGCGCATGATGCCGCCGGACACGTCGCCGTTGATGATCTCCTCGCCCCAGACCCACTCCGGATGCACCCCCAGCACCACCCAGTTGGCGTAGTTCTCACCGGTGGCGGCATCGTCGAAGCGCAGCACGTAGAGCTGCCGGCTGGTGTAGTCGTAGGGCTGGCCGGCCGGGGTGTTCGGGGTGGCATGCTCCTGCGAGACCTTGGGCCCGTAGGTATGGCCGCGGATGTCATTGGCGTAGATCGCGGTACCGCCCATGCGCACCTCGCGCATGTCGTCGGCCGCCGTGATGATGGCCCGGGCCATGCGCTGAGCGATGTAGTCGTAGAAGCGCAGGTCGTAAACATCCTGGAAGATCCAGGTGCCCCAGCCCGGGGTGGAATAGAAGGGCGAGGTATGGCTGTGGCTGACGGTCATGGCCAGATTGGCCTCGCCGATGCCCAGCGGCTCGCCGGCGGACAGGCCGGCGGCGCGCAGCGCATCCTCCTCGCGCAGCAGCTGGATCACCCGGCGCCGGGTCAGGTCGTTCGGCAGGTAGAGGTCATTGGCGACGATGGCGACGCGCTTGCCGTTGCCGCCCTCCACCACCAGCGCGCGGGTGCTGATGCGGCTGACCATGGTGTCCGAGCCCAGCTTGCGGGTGGCGTGCAGATAGGGGTCGTAGCTCTCGCCCCCTTCCACGCCATGGCCGGAGGCGGCGAACTGGCCGGCCGAGGAGCCCATGTGCCAGCTGGCATCCACCACCGCGGCGCCGGCCCGGGCGGGGCCGCTGGCCGTATCCGCATTGGCCGGATCGCTGCCCAGCTGGATTTCGGCCCGGCGGGCGCCCTCCGCCAGCGCGGCACAGAGCTCGGTGGAGGCGGCCGTGCCGTAGCACTGCCGGGCCAGCTCGCGGGCCGCGTCCACCGCGGCCTGGCGGGCGGCCAGCGAACCGTCGGCCAGCGCATCGCCGGATTCCGGCGGCGCGGCCAGATTGTCCAGGGCGGTCAGCGCCGGGCATTCGGCATCGCGGTTGGCGGTGGTGAAGCCGAGCTCGTCGGCCGCGTCCTGCAGGCTGCAGACGATGTGCGATCCGATGGTGGGCGAGACCATCAGGGTCCAGTGGTCCACGCAGGTGTCATCGGCCAGCGGATTGCCGGGAATCTTGTCATCCGGGCAGACCGGGTACAGGGCGCTGGTGGTCAGGGTCTGCTGGTAGGTCTCGAAGTTCTTGACCATGTAGCCGAAGAAATCGTTGGCCCCGCCGAGCAGGAACTGGGCCTGGGTGTCCTGCACCCGCCCTTGCGCTTCCAGGGCGTGGTTCAGCTCGCCAAAGGGTTCGCCCGGGAAGGTGGACAGGAACACATCGCCCAGGCGCACCGCGTTCACGTAGGTGCCCACCACGCTGCCGGTCAAAAACGGCGGCAGCACCGAGCGGTCGATGCGCAGGTCGAAGCCTTCGCCGGGCAGATCCGGATCGTTGTGACCGGTGCCCGGCTTGTAGTTGGTCAGCAGCACCGGCTGGGTGATCTGCTCGCGGATGAAGGTCGAGCGTACCGCCAGGGTGCCATTGGTCACCGGCTCCAGCTGCCCGGCGGCCGCCGCCATCAGCGTGCGCAGGCGGGCACGGGCCTCGGCCTCGCGTTCGTCGGCATTGCCGCCCTGCTTGTTCCAGTCGGTCGCGCCCAGCGCGCCGACCGCGCCGATACCCATGCCCGCACCGAAGACCGCATCGGCCTCGGCATCCACCCAGGCCGGCCAGTCGCCGCTGAGCTGGTCGGTGGCCGCGCCGTTGAGGACGGTGGCGTGCGGAGCATAGTTGACGAAGTGGAGCAGCGGCTCGCCGCTGACGGCATCACGGGCCTGCAGCAGGCGGAAGTCATTGGTCGGATTGCCGCGGGACAGGTCCAGGCCCGGCGGCACGGCATAGGAGGAATCCAGGCGCGGCACGCCGGCCAGCGGGTCGGCGTTGCCATTGATCGCGGCCACGTACAGCTCGGCCTGGCGGCGGCTGTGGAAGGCGTCGACCGCGGCGGCGACCACGGCATCGGCGGTGCGCTTCATGTAGGCCGCGTCCACCCCGCCCCAGATGCCGATGGTGTCCGGCGCATTGTGCGAGTGGTCGGAGACCACGATGATGCTGGTCGAGGGCACGCCGGTGGCGCTGGCGATGCGCTGGCGCACATCGTAGATGCCGTTGAGGCCGCCCTGCTCCGGCTTGTAGGCCAGGAAGTAGCCGATGTTGCTGCTGGTGACCAGGATCATCGTGTTGTCACCGGCGGCATCGGAGATCGCCGTGGCCCGCGCGATCAGCGGGTCGCGGATGGCGCCCGGCCGCGCGGGATCAACCCGGCGACCGCAGGTGGTGGCGCCGCCACCGACGCAGACCGGCCCCAGCGGGTCATGGTTGGCGCTACCGGTGCCGACCAGGAACGCGGCCGGCCGTGGGCAGCCCGCCGCGTCCACCCGGCTGACGCTGAGCGGGGTCAGCGGGCAGGCATCGGCGGCATTGGCCACGCCGTCGCCGTCCACGTCGGGGTCGCTGTTGTCGCCCAGGCCGTCGCCATCGAAGTCGGCCCATTCGGCGGGATCGTCGGGGAAGGCATCCTGGTCATCCGGCACGCCATCGCCATCGCGGTCGGCTGGCGGATCCAGCTCCACCGGGGGGATATCGCAGTCGAAGTCCACCCCCTTGCGGGCACCTTCCGGCAAGGCCAGGATGTCGCCGGTGTCCACCTGCCGGCCACCCGTGCGCAGGAAATGCGCCTTGTGGCAGCGACCCCGGGCATCGAAGGCGTCGTTGTCGTGCGGGTCACGGCCGGTCTGTGGCGGGACATTCTCGATCGGCGGAATCTCCGCGTAGGTGCCACCCCGGAACATGTCGAACAGCACCAGGGCGCTGCCCGCCGCATGCTGCGGGTTGCTGTAGTCCAGCGTCTCCATTCCGTAGCCCGGCACCACGTCCGGATGGCGTCGGTCCTGGCCCAGTTGCTGCGCCGCATACTCGACCTGGCTGCCGTCCCAGGGAATCCCCATGGTCCGCGCCATCACGTCGGCGCTCCACATGGTGACCTGGTGGTCGCCGAACTGCGGATCCAGCTTGGCCACGTTGTCCGGGCCGCCAAAGGCCGTGTTGTCGACGATGTGGTGGGCGTAACCGTTGTTCTCCGAGCGGTCCCACAGCATCTGCATCAGGCTGAACAGCAGATTGCGATCCAGCTCGTCGGTATAGGACAGGTACAGCGGAATGGAATAGAGGTCGAAGTCCACCGAGCGGCGCAGCAGGGTGGAATAGTTCATGCCCAGCGAACCCAGAGCGCCGCGGGTGATGTCCTTGGAAGCCGCCAGCACGGTGCCACCGACGATGCCGCCCTGGCTGTTGCCGTCGTAGAAGATCTCGCTTGGGTCATACAGCGGCCGGCCGCTGGCGTCCTGGAAGGCCGGCAGGCTGGAAAAACCGTTCGGCGCGCGCAGCGCCCGGGCCAGGGCCAGATAGTTCAGCAGACCCTGCTGCGAGGCATCCGGCACCACCGCGAACTGCGACAGATCGACCAGGGTACTGGCCACATTGGGAATGTCGCCCTGCGAGAAGCCGAACAGGTCCACCGCGCAGAACAGGTAGTTGTACTCGTCCGAGAAGTTCGGCACGCCGTCGTAGTTGATCGCAGCGCGCGAATCCAGCAGGCCGTGGCCATAGATGCCGGCGCGGGCCGGGCGTTGGGCAGTGGCCTGGGCCGGCAGATTGCAGACGAAAGGCACGCTCATCGAGCCCAGGCTGTCGGGCAGGCCGTCGCCGTAGCGCAGGCCGTCCGGGTTGGCCGGATCGAACTCGGCCCCGGCCGGGCTGTAGGCCAGGCGGTTGGGCGGCGCGGAGACGCTGGCAGCCAGGCCGAGGGCCTCGAACAGGTCCTCGAAATTTTCCGGGAACTGCGCCGCGAGTTCGGCGCGCAAGGCCTCCAGGTCCGGCTGGTTCAGCGGCGAGGGCTCCACCGGCACGACGAAGCTGGGCACCGTCAGCGTGCCCTCGATGCGGCGGAAGGGGAAACCGCGCGCACTGTAGCTGTCATCCACCAGACGCACGGTGATGCCCGGCACCGGGCAATCCGGATCGCAGTCCTCGCCATAACCGGCCGCATCGCGCATGTGCTTCAGGCGGGCGATCTGATTGGCGGTGCTGCCTACGGTGAAGTCCCAGGCCTGGTACAGGCTGGCGCGCTCGACCACGCCGTCCAGCGGCGTGAAGACGCGCTCCTCCAGCGCGGCGCAGCGGGACGTCAGGCTGGGCAGCGGCAGTGCGGACTCGGCGCCGTCACGGCACAGGGCGAAAGCCGGCGAGGC